>NZ_JBALUY010000015.1:0-47023 GCF_036963605.1 Phenylobacterium sp.
GCTGGACATCGAGCCGGAGGACGCCCTGCGCGCCACCAACGCCAAGTTCGCCCGCCGCTTCCAGTTCATCGAAGCCGCCTTGGCCGAGCGCGGCCGGACGGCCGAGGAGTCCGATCTGGCCGAGATGGACGCCCTGTGGGACGCCGCCAAGGTGGCCGAGCGAGCCTAGGCTTCGTCGTCGCCGAGCGAAACGGCGCCGAGGTCTATCCGGGGAAACAACTGCTCGAACTGCCCCAGGGCCTTGGGGGTCAGCCGAACCGCCATTCGCACGGCGCCATCATCTTCGGTGTGGCGATCGATCACCCGGCCATTCTGATAGAGCCAGGCGATGGCGGCGCCTTCGCCGGCCGGCAGATGAGCCTCGACCGCGGGGGACTCGTCGACCAGGCCGGCCACCGCCAGCAGCAGGGGCTCAACCCCCTCCCCCGTCACCGCCGAGACCAGCAGGGCCGGCGGGTGGGCGCGCCGCGCATCGCCCTCGATTATCGGCCGGTCTTCGGCGTCGGTCAGGTCGATCTTGTTCCAGACCTCCAGCACCCGGCGCTCGTCCATATCGACGCCGAGACGTTCGAGCACCTCACGGACGTCGGCCGCCTCGGCCGCGCTCTCGGGGCTGGCGATGTCCCGGACATGCAGGATGACATCGGCTTCCTTGACCTCCTCCAGGGTGGCCCGGAAGGCCTCCACCAGTTCGTGGGGCAGGTCGGAGATGAAGCCCACGGTGTCCGATAGGATCGCCGGCCGGCCATCGGGCAGGTTCAGCATCCGAAGGGTCGGGTCGAGGGTGGCGAACAGCATGTCCTCGGCCATGACCTCGGAATTGGTCAGGCGATTGAACAGGGTCGACTTGCCAGCATTGGTGTAGCCGACCAGGGCCACCACCGGATAGGGCCGGCGCTTGCGGGCCGAGCGCTGCAGGGTGCGGGTGCGGCGAACCTCCACCAGTTCCTTCTTCAGCCGGCCGATCTTCTCGGCCAGCAGGCGGCGGTCGGTCTCGATCTGGGTTTCGCCGGGACCGCCCATGACGCCGAAGCCGCCGCGCTGGCGCTCCAGGTGGGTCCAGGTTCGGACCAGGCGCGAGCGCTCATAGGAGAGCCGGGCCAGTTCCACCTGCAGTCGCCCTTCCCGCGTGCGGGCACGCCGGGCGAAAATCTCAAGGATCAGGCCGGTGCGGTCGATGACCTTCACCTTCCATGCCTTTTCCAGGTTGCGCTGCTGCACCGGGGTCAGGGCGTCGTCGACGACCGCCACGTCGATCTCTAGCTCTTCGCAGAGCTCACCGATCTCAGCCACCTTGCCCTTGCCGAAGAGGGTGGCGGGCATGCGCTTGCGCACAGGCGCCACCATCCCGCGGCGGATCTCGAGGTCGAGGGCAAGCGCCAGGCCCGCAGCCTCGTCGAGGCGCGCCTGGGAGGACCGGGCGCCGCCGCGGCCTTCACGTTCGGGATGGATGATGAGCGCGCCCTGGACGGGCGTCTCATGGTCGATGGATGGGGAACTCAATCGGTCTCGTCTTCCGCCGGCTCATACAGCTGGACGGGCTGGGCCGGCATAATGGTGGAGATGGCGTGTTTGTAGACCAGCTGAGACTGGCCGTCGCGGCGCAGGAGCACGCAGAAATTGTCGAACCAGCTGACCACGCCCTGCAGCTTGACGCCGTTGACGAGGAAGATGGTCAGGGGGGTCTTGGCCTTGCGGACGCTGTTGAGGAAGGTGTCCTGCAGGTTCTGCTTTTTTTCGCTCATGGCTTTTCGCCCTTTTCTCCGATTGAGGGGCCACGCGCCCCCACACACATAAGGCAAGCTAGTCCAACCCAGAGCCGCCGTGCAATCACGGTCGGCCCCTTCAGAGGGCGGTCTGCTTCGCCCGTTCGATATAGAGGCTCCGCAGGCGCTTCGCCACCGGCCCCGGCTCCCCATCGCCGATCGGCTGGCCGTCGATCTTCACCACAGGCAGGACGAGAGAGCCGGCGCCGGTGATGAAGGCCTCCTTGGCGTCGGCCATCTCCTGGGGCGTGAACGGGCGCTCTTCGACCTTCAGCTGCGCCTGGGCGATCACGTCGAGCAGGGTGTGGCGGGTGACGCCGCGCAGGATGTTGGCGCCGGTGTCGCGGGTGCGCAGCACGCCGGCCTGATCGAGAATCCAGGCGTTGGCCGAGGCGCCCTCGGTGATGAGCCCCGCCTCGTCGACGAACAGGGCTTCGGCCGCCCCCTGCTCCCTGGCCGCCTGGCGGGCCAGGACATTGGGCAACAGGCCGACGGTCTTGATGTCGCAACGGCCCCAGCGGTTCTCCGGGGTGGTGATCACCGAGACCCCCAGCGCCGCCTTGGCCTCGCTCGCCGCCCGGTCCAGGGACTTGGCGGTGATCACCACGGCCGGGCGCAGAGAATGGTCGGGAAAGGCGTGGTCGCGGGGCGCGACGCCGCGGCTGATCTGCAGATAGATCAAGCCTTCGCGCACCTTGTTCCGGCGCAGGACCTCGCGCAGCACGATCGTCAGGGCCGCGCGCGACATGGGCTCAGGAATCCGCAGTTCGCCCAGGCTGCGCTTCAGCCGCGCGAAGTGGCCCTCGGCGTCGGCGAGCTTGCCGTCGAACACCGACCAGACCTCATAGACGGCGTCGGCCAGCTGATAGCCCCGGTCCTCGATATGGACCGCGGCTTCGGAATGGGGGCCATAGCGACCGTTCACATAGGCGATACGCCCCATGACTATTCGACGCCCTCCTCGAGCGCGCGGGCCCCGGAAAGACCCAGGGACTTGAGTTTGCGGTGAAGGGCCGAGCGCTCCATGCCGATGAAGGCCGCCGTGCGCGAGATATTGCCGGAGAACCGCATCATCTGGGCGCTGAGATACTCCCGCTCGAAGGTCTCGCGGGCCTCGCGCAGCGGCAGGGCGATGATCTTGTCGGCCCCCATCAGGCCTCCGCCATCGCCGGGCGGGGCGTCCGAGGGCACCATCTCGGCGGTGATCGGCTCGGCCGGATCGCCGGAGCTGAGGATCAGCATCCGCTCCACCACATTGCGCAGCTGCCGCAGATTGCCGGGCCACGGGCGGACCTGCAGGGACGCGATGGCGTCCTCGGCCAGGATGCGCCGAGGCATGCCGCTGGCTTCGCAGATCCGCTCGATGAAGTTCTCCACCAGTTCGGGGATGTCCTCGCGACGCTCCGAGACGCCCGGCACGGCCACGGGCACCACGTTCAGGCGATGGAACAGGTCTTCGCGGAAGCGGCCTTCGGCGATCTCTTCACGCAGGTTCCTCGAGGTGGACGAGATCACCCGCACATCGACCTGCACGTCGGCGTCGCCGTTCACCCGCCGGAACCGCTGTTCGACCAGCACCCGCAGGATGCGGCTCTGGGTTTCCCGGGGCATGTCGGCAACCTCGTCGAGATAGAGGGTGCCGGCATGGGCGCGCTCGAACACGCCGATCTTGCCGGGATGCCCCCCCTCGCCCTCAACGCCGAACAGCTCCACGTCCATGCGCTCAGGCGTCATGCCCGCCGCACTGATGGCCACGAACTCGCCCTTGGCCCGCGGACTGCCGGAATGGATCAGCCGCGCCACGGTCTCCTTGCCCGAACCCGGAGGACCGGCGATCAGCACGCGGCTGTTGGCGGCGGCCAGCTTGGCGATCATCTGGCGCAGGTGCTGGGCTGGCATGGACTTGCCGATCAGCCCTTCGGGCATGATGGCCTGGGTCCGAAGACGGCGGTTTTCCCGGCGCAGATTGGCCGCCTCAAGGGCGCGTTCCACCACCAGCAGCAGCCGGTCGGACTTGAACGGCTTCTCCAGGAAGTCGTAGGCGCCGCGCTTGATGGCGCTGACGGCGGTCTCGATATTGCCGTGGCCCGAGATCATCACCACGGGCAGGTCGGGATCGAGGGACTTGATCAGGTCGAGCAGCTCCAGCCCGTCCATGCCGCCGCCCTGCATCCAGATGTCCAGGATCAACAGTGAGGGCCGCCTCGCCCGCACCGCCGCCAGGGCGGACTCGGAGTCCGAGGCGGTGCGCACCTCATAGCCCTCGTCAGCCAGGATTCCTGCGACCAGATCGCGGATGTCGGCCTCGTCGTCCACCACCAGAACGTCAGCCGCCATGGGACTCTCCTTCGAGCATCATTTCGGAGGCCGGGCGCGCGCCAGACGCGCGCCCTCCGGCCGGGAGTTGCAGAATGGCCCTCGCGCCGCGTCCCCGCGTCGCATCGGCCAGGACCAGCTCGCCGCCGTGGTCCTCCAGGATGCGCTTGACGATGGCCAGGCCCAGGCCCGTGCCCTTTTCGCGCGTCGTCACATAGGGCTCGGTCAACCGATCGCGGTCCTTTTCGGGCAGGCCCACGCCATTGTCCTCGACCTCGATGGTGACGAGATCGTCGGCCAGGCCCATGCGCACCCGGATGCGTCCGGCCGGCTTGGGCGTCGACTCCAGACGAGCGTGCACAGCCTCGGCGGCGTTCTTCAGGATGTTGGTCAGGGCCTGGGCCAGCATGCGGCCGTCGGCCATGGCCGAGGCTTCCGGCAGCGGCTCCTTGAGCTCGATCTCGATGTCCGGATTGGCCACGCGCTGCGAGAACACCTGGGCGCGCACCAGCTCGGCCAGATCCTGCGGCGAGAACCGCGGGGCGGGCATGCGGGCAAAGGCGGAGAACTCATCGACCATCCGACCGATGTCGCCCACCTGGCGCACAATGGTGTCGGTGCAGCGGTCGAAGGTCTCCAGGTCATCGATCGGCACGTTCTTGCGGAACTTGCGCCGGATCCGTTCGGCCGACAGCTGGATCGGCGTCAGCGGGTTCTTGATCTCATGGGCGATGCGGCGGGCGACGTCCTTCCAGGCGGCGTTGCGCTGGGCGGCCACCAGGCGGGTGATGTCGTCGAAGGTCAGGACGAGCCCGCTGTCGCCCCGGCTGGCCCGGACCCGCAGGCGGTGATTTTCGCGATCACGCTGGATGTCCACCTCGACCTCGGCTTCGCCGGACACGGCAGCCTGGGCCGCCACCGGGCCGAGTTCGGGCGCCAGATCGGCCAGGGTCTGCCCCTCGCCAATCTCTTCCGGCAGCTCCAGCAGATGGGCGGCCTGGCGGTTCACCGCCGAGATGCGACCGCCCTCGTCCAGGCCGATCACCCCGGCGCTGACCTCAGACAGCACGGTCTCGATGAACTCACGCCGACGCTCCGCCTCATCGCCCGCCCGCTTCAACGCTTCCTGTTGCGCCTGAAGATCATGGGTCATACTGTTGAAAGCACGAGATAACACCGCGATCTCTTCCGGATCGTTATCCGCATCGACCCGGGCGTCGAGATCGCCGCCGGCCACCCGGCCCGCGGCCTGGACCAGCCGCGCTACGGGGCCGGAGATGGCGTTGGCCGCCGACATGCCCAGCCACACCGCCCCCACCAGGACCAGGAGCGCGGTCTCCACATAGGAGAGCGCGAAGACGGCCTGAATCCGCGCCCGGCTCTGGGCCGCCTCGCGGTAGGAGATCAGAGAACCTTCGGCCTCGATCAGGTGGTTGATGATCCCCGACTCCACGGGACGGGTGACGTAGAGATAGGCGTCCGGATAGGAGTTCAGCCGGTAGAGGGCGCGCATCAGGTCGGCGGAATCGAAGGCGGGAACCGAGATATCGCCCTCATCGGCCGCCTGGAAGCTCGACTCCGGTGGCACCATGTAGGGCGGCGCATCCGGCGCTTCCGTCCGCGCCAGCACCCGCCCCTCGCGGTCGATGAGGTAGGCGGCGGGAAATCCATGATAGGCCGACTGCAGCGCCAGGAAGTGACTGAAGGTCACCGGCGTGGCGCCCAGGGCCGGGGCCGCGCGGTTGAGGTCCACCGACATCAGCGACACGTGCTCGCCGATATAGCGCTTCTGGTCTTCCACATAGGAGCGCGCCACCGTGGCCGAGTTCTCGACCACCGTCTGGACCCGCTCGCTGAACCAGTTGTCGACCCCGCGGTTGACCAACACCCCGTAGAACAGGGCCACGACCACGGCCGGGGCGACGGCGGCCAGTGCGAACAGGGTGACGAAGCGCAGATGCAGGCGCGCGCCGGCGTCCACCGAGCGGGCGTCCAGCAAGGCCAGCAGGCGAAAGCCGACCAGGGCGGCCAGAACCAGGATCAGCACCAGGTTCAGGCTGAGGACCGTCAGGATAGTCGTGGAGGCCGGCCGCAGGGGCCCCGCCTCCGGCGGCGAGGCGGCCAGCAGAATGGCCACGGCGGTCAGGATCGCAGCCAGGATATAGCCGCCGCCCAGGGCATAGCGGGACTGCAGCGCCCGCCAGAGTCTGGCGGGCGCACTGGACGCTCCCGATGTCAGAGTCGACGACGCCATGCGAGTGAGCCTAGGCGCAACTGTGTCTAGAACTCAACACTCATGTTGCCAGATTACGCCAGGTTGTCCGCAGGTCCTCGCTCGCCGCCCATCAACGCCGACCACGGGTCAGATCGACGCCCAAATCCTGGATCTTCTTGCGCAGGGTGTTGCGGTTGAGGCCGAGGATTTCGGCGGCCCTCACCTGATTGCCCCGAGTGGCCGCCAGGGTGAGTTGGATCAGCGGGCGCTCGACCTCCTCCAGCACCCGGTCATAGAGACCGGCTGGGGGCACGCCGTCAGGCTGCTCGGCGAAATAGCCCCCCAGGTGGCGCTCTACGAGCTGGGCCAGAGTCAGGGGCCCCTCCTGCCCCGGCTGGCTGGGCTGCTGGTCCACCAGCTCCTTTTCCACGATGCGCGCTGTGATCAGTTCCTCGGCGTAGAGGGCGCAGATTCGACGGACCAGATTCTCCAGCTCCCGGACATTGCCCGGCCAGGCATGAAGCTTCAGCCGCTCCAGTGCGGCCTGGTCGATGGTCTTGGACGGCAGCCCCTCGCGATTGGCGCGCAGCAGGAACGAGCGCGCGAGATCAGGAATATCCTCGGTGCGGTCGCGCAGCGGCGGCAGCCGGATCGGCGCCACATTCAGGCGGAAATAGAGATCCTCCCGGAACAGGCCCTGCTGGATCAGGCCGCGAAGGTCGCGATTGGTGGCGGCGATGAGGCGGGCATTGGGACGGCGGCCGGTCTTGGGGTTCAGGGCCGGCTCGGAACCGTCGATCACACGCAGCAGACGCGTCTGGGCGTCCAGGGGCATGTCGCCGATCTCGTCCAGGAACAGGGTCCCGCCGTCAGCCTCCACCAGCTTGCCGCTGTCGCTCTCGGTGTCGACGCGGCCGAACAGCTCGGCCTCGACACGCTCTCGCGGGGTCGCCGCCAGGTTGATCACCACGAACTTGCCGTCCTTGCGACGGCCCATGTCGTGCAGGGCGCGGGCCACCAGCTCCTTGCCCGTCCCGGACTCGCCGAGGATCAGCACGGTCAGGTCGGCGCCGACTAGGCGGGCGATGGTGCGATAGACCTCCTGCATCGGCGTCGAGCGGCCGATCAGCGGCAGGCGCTCGTCGCGCATGGCCCGGGCCTGGGCGCGGGAGGCTTCGGCGTCGGCGGGGCGCGACAGGGCCCGGCGGGCCACCGCGGTCATGTCGTCCAGGTCGAAGGGCTTGGGCACATAGTCGAAGGCGCCGATCTCGGCGGCGTTGACGGCGGTCAAGAGCGTGTTCTGCGCGCTCATCACGATGACCGGCAGCTTGGGGCGCTCCTTGCGGATGCGCGGCAGCACGTCGAACACGTTTTCATCGGGCATCATCACATCGGTGATGACCAGGTCGCCCTCGCCTTCCGACACCCACTTCAGCAGGGTCGAGGCGTTGCCGGTGGCGCGCACCTGATAGCCCAGGCGGGTGAAGGACTGGGACAGGACAAGTCGGATGGAGGAATCGTCATCCGCAATGAGGATCTTCTTACCTGCGGCGCTCATGCCGAGACGTCCTTTTCGGTCACAATGGGAAGCAACACGCGGAAAACTGTCCGCCCAGGTTCAGACTCGAAGTCGATCAGGCCGCCATGGCCGGCCACCAGCTTGGAGACTAGCGCGAGGCCAAGACCCGCACCGTTCGGCTTGGTGGTGATGAAGGGTTGAAAGAGGCTCTCGCGCAGGTGCGAGGGCACGCCGGGCCCATTGTCCTGGATCCGCACCTCCAGGGGGGTGCCGCGCAGCTGGCGGTCCTTGGCGGAGCGAACCCGCACCCCATGACGGTAGGCGGTGGTGATCAGCACCTCCCCGCGGCCGTCGCCGCGGGCATGGGCGGCTTCCGAGGCGTTCTTCACCAGGTTCAGGAAGACCTGGATGAGCTGATCCTCGTCCCCCGGGGTCGAGGGCAGGGAGGGGTCATACTGCTCTCGCAGCAACAGGCCGTCGGCCACGCCGTTGACCGCGAGGGCGCGCACGCGGTCGAGCACCTCATGAATGTTGACCGGATTGCGGGACGGCGGCGCATCGTCGGCGAACACCTCCATACGGTCCACCAGGCGCTTCACGCGATCGGTCTCATCGACGATCAGCTGGGCCAGGGGCACGTCCTCGGCCTTGGCGCCGGCCTTCAGCAGCTGGGCGGCGCCGCGGATGCCGGCCAGGGGATTCTTGATCTCGTGGGCCAGCATGCGGCCCAGGCCCATGATCGAGCGCAGCCCCGCCACATCGCCGGCGAACTCCGAAAAGACCCCGCCCTTGACCTGCAGGGTCAGCAGGACCGAGCCGTCGCCGAGCGGCGCAGCCGCGCCGTCGGCCTCGAACGGCGGAAGGCCAAAGAGGTTCATGCCGATGCCCCGCTCGCGCACCGCTCCGCCCTCCTCGAGGGCGCGATTGAGCAGTTCGACCAGGGGCGAGCCCGGCGGCAGGGCGGCGCGGAAACGGCCGCGCGCCAGCAGGCCCAGGCCCTGTCCAAACAGGGCTTCTGCGGCCTCGTTGACGGCGATGAGCGCGCCGTCGCGATCAATGACCATGGCCGGTTCCGGGCTCAGGTCGAAGGCGGCGGATTTGAGCGCCGAAAGCTCTGCGCTGCTGGATGTCGTCTTGGTCCGGCTCGTCATGCGGCCAACCTCGCCTCTGGGCCGCGCCAGAGCGCAGCCAGTTCAGATTTCACCTCCGACGGATCCTCCAGACGACAGAGTCGCGAACGGGCGGCCCGCCTGGCCTCGGCCTGCATGGGCCAAGGCGCGTTATCGATGTAGGCGGCCAGATGCTTGCGGAAGATCCGCAGGCCCAGGCGTCCGCCATAGAAGTCCAAGGCGTCCTCGAAATGGGCGAGGACGATGCCAAGCCTCGTGGAGGCGTCAGGCCCCTCGAAGGCCTGTCCAGCCAGGGCGGCCTCGATCTCGGCGGCGATCCAAGGCCGGCCGTAGACGCCGCGTCCCACCATGACGCCGTCGGCGCCGGAGAGCGCCAGGGCCTGGCGGGCGGTCTCGCCATCGATGATGTCGCCATTGACGATGACCGGCACGTCCACGGCGGCCTTGACCCTGGCGACGGCGGCCCAGTCTGCCGCGCCCTTGTAGAACTGGCTGCGGGTGCGGCCATGGACTGTGACCGCTCGGGCGCCGACACCGACGCATCGCGCGGCGAGCTCCGGGGCGTTGAGAGTGGCGGCGTCCCAGCCCAGGCGCATCTTGACGGTGACGGGCACGTCAACCGCCTGGGCCACCGAAGCCACAATGGACTCCGCCAAATCCGGCTCGCGCATCAGGGCCGAACCGCAGGCGACGCCGGTCACTTCGCGGGCCGGGCATCCGAAATTGATGTCGATGATCTCTGCCCCGGCCTTGGCTGCCAGGCGGGCGCCCTGCGCCATGGTCGCCGGGTCTCGCCCGACCAGTTGAACCACCATCAGGGGGAGGCCTTCGCCGACGGCGGCGCGGCGGACCACGTCGGGCCGGCCACGGGCGAATTCGTCCGACGCGACCATCTCCGTGGCCACGTAAGGCGCGCCCAGGCGGCTGGCCGCACGACGAAATGGAAGATCGGACACGCCGGTCATGGGGGCGATCCAGACGCGCCCACCAACCTCTATTTCCCCGACCTTGAGCTTATTGCTCATTTTATGATCACCCTTACCGCTGCCTTTTTAGGCAATTTGTGCGGCGCCGTAAAGCCTGGACAACAGGCCTTGGCGCCCTAAACACGCCGCATGAGCTTTTCGGCCATAGTCGTCGCCGCGGGAAGCGGGACTCGCGCGGGCGCAGGGACACCCAAGGCCTGGCGTAATCTGGGCGGCCGGGCCATCGCCCGCTGGTCGGTGGAGGCCCTGCTGGCCGCCGGCGCCGACGAGATCGCCGTAGCCGTCGCCCCCGATATGATCGATACCGCCAAGGCGGCGCTATGCGATCTACCCAACATCACCCTGGTCGAGGGCGGGGCGACCCGGTCAGCCTCGGTAAGGGCCGCCATCGCGGCCCTGACGCCGCCTCGGCGGGATCAGCCCGTCCTCGTTCACGACGCGGCCCGGCCCTTCCTTACCCAGGACCATGTGTCGCAGGCGCTCCACGCCCTCGCCCAAGCCGATGGAGCGCTCCTCGCCCTGCCCCTGGCCGACACCCTCAAGCGGCAGGCCGGCCCCGTCCTTGAAACCCCGTCCCGCGAAGGGCTGTGGCGCGCCCAGACCCCCCAGGCCTTCCCCCACGACCAGCTCGCCGCCGCCTATGCCGCCTGGCCGGCCGACCAGGAGCCTACGGACGACGCTCAGGTGGTGACCGCCGCCGGCGGCTCGGTGGCGATCTGCCCAGGCGACCCGCTGCTGTTCAAGCTGACCTATCCGGAGGACTTCGCCATGGCCGAACGACTCGCCGCCGGCGCCCGCCTGGTTCGCACCGGCCAGGGGTTCGACGCCCACCGCTGGGGGCCAGGCGATGCGGTTTGGCTCTGTGGCGTGCGGATCGATCACGATCAGACCCTGGTCGGTCATTCCGACGCCGACGCCGGCCTCCACGCTCTGACCGACGCCCTGCTGGGCGCCATCGGCGCCGGCGATATCGGCGAGCATTTCCCCCCCACCGATCCCCAGTGGCGGGGCGCGTCCTCCGACCAATTCCTGGCCCACGCCGCCCAACTGGTGCGGAGCCGTGGCGGCGAGATCGTCAATGTGGACGTCACCCTGATCTGCGAACGGCCTAAGATCCGGCCGCACCGCGACGCCATGCGCGCCCGTCTGGCCGAGATCCTTGGCCTCCGTGAAGACCGGATCAGCGTGAAGGCCACCACCACTGAAGGCATGGGGTTCACCGGCCGCCAGGAAGGTCTGGCCGCCCAGGCCATGGCGACGGTAGAGACCCCACGCTAGCCGGGCGTCAGGGAAGCCAGGCCCAGATTTCCTTCATCCGCGCATACACCGCCCCGGGCAGGTTGGTGTAGGCGTCGGTCCAGGGCGCGGCCAGGGTGGGATCGATGGGGTCCCAGCGGACGTCATTCTCATAGGGCGCGAGGGCGTCTTCCGACCGGGCGACGATCACCACATCCTCGGCCGACTCCCAGAGCGGCGGGCTGCCATAGGCCGGCGCGTGCCTCTGCAGCAGGCCGACCCCGCCGGCCGCCTCGACCACCGCCATGGCCGGCGAGATCAGGTCCAGGTTCCGGTTGGAGAGGTGCATGATCAACACGCCGTCGGGCTTCAGCCGCGCCAGATACATCCGCACGGCCTCCACGGTCAGCAGGTGGGCGGGCACAGCGTCCGATGAGAAGGCGTCGAGCAGAAGCAGGTCGAACCGGCCCTCCGGCTGGTCCTGCAGGGTCAAGCGGGCGTCGCCGATCACATAGTCGATCGGCCCCTTGGCGCAGTCCGTCGTATAGCTGAAATAGGCCGGATCGGTGGCGATGGCGACCATCATCGGATCGATCTCGAAGAAGGTCATCCGGTCTTCGGCCCGCACATAGGCCGCCACCGTTCCGGTCCCCAGGCCGACGGCGCCGATGTTCAGGCTGGCCTTTTCGGCGCGCCTGGCGGCGAAGACCTGACCGATGGGCGTCTCAGGCGCATAGTAGACGATGGGACGGCAGCGATGTTCGGGCGACGTGGCTTGGGCCCCGTGCAGGGTCGTGCCATGGGCCAGCATCCGGACCTCGCCGCCCAGGGCTTCCACCGGCATGACCGACTGGCGCGCCACGCCGAAGAAGCTGCGCCATTGCTGGCGCACATCGACCCGGTCGCCGACCATCTGGGCGCAGATCAGCAGCATGACGATGACCGCCAGGAACAGCACCATGCTCCGCCGGATGAGGAAGGCGGCGACCACCACGACCCCCAGCAGGATGCGGACGACAGACTCGCTCCCCGCGTAGAGGCCGGCCAGCACCGGGGCGACGATGACCGCAACGACGGCGATGGCGAAGAGGCCCCAGCGCCAGGGCTTGTCCGTCGCCATTTCCCAGGGTCGCGCCAGGACGCCCAGGGCCAGGACCAGGGGATATTCCCAGACATTGGTGAAGATCACCGGGGCCAGGAAGGCGTTGAACGCCCCACCCAGAACGCCGCCGATGGAGAGGCAGAGATAGAATTCCGTGAGCCGCGCCGGCGGCGGGCGTCGCGCCACCAGGGCCTGATGGCAGACCAGGGCGGTGAAGAAGAAGGCCGCCAGATGGATGGCCAGCAGGAGCACCAGGTTGGTGGTGTGAAACGGCAGGACGACGGCGCAGGCCGCCAGGGCTGCGGCATGGACCACAAGAGCGACGTCCCGGGAAATGAGCGGCCGGTCCTGGAAGGCGATGACGAAGGTCAGCAGATAGAGGGCGAGCGGCACGACCCAGATGAAAGGCGCGGAGGCCACATCGGTGGTGATGTGGGTGGTGACCCCGAGCATCAGGCTGGACGGAATAGCGGCCAGGCCGATCCAGATCAGGCGGGTTCGCCAAATCGGGTCCGCAGCCGTCGCCAGCCCCTCGACCAAGCCCGCCGATGCTGGCGCTGACTGGCTCGGCATGCGCGCGACCATCAGGCCCAGGCACGCCATCAGGACGGCGAAGCCCCCATAGCCCAGGCTCCAGATGAAGGTCTGCGCCTGGACGGCCAGGGCCGGCTCCACCGCGATGGGATAGGCCAGCAGAGCGATCAGGCTGCCGAGATTGCTCGCGGCATAGAGGACGTAGGGCCCCCGCCCCTCACCCTCGCGATAGATGCGCGCATGCCAGGCCTGGGCCAGGGGCGCGGTGGCCGACAGCACCGCAAAGGGCGCGCCGACCATCAGCGCGAGCGCGCCGAGCAGCCAGAGCGCCGGATGGTCCGAGGTGGGCGGGCCCAGCACCTCATGGACCCGCAGCGGCAGGACCAGGGCGGCCAGCAGCAAGGCGCCCCCATGGATCAACACCTGGCGGCGGACAGAGGCGACCTTCTGCAACAGGTGGGCATAGGCGTAGCCGAGCAGCAGGGCGGTCTGGAAGAAGGCCATGCTGGTGTTCCACACCGCCGGTGTTCCGCCCATGAGCGGCAGGAGCAGCTTGGCGGCCATGGGCTGAACCATGAAAACCAGGGTCGCGCTGGCAAAGACAGTCACGCCGAACAAGGCCGGCGCAACAGCGGGGACGGCCCGGGGCTGAGGCGCAGACAGGCTCATCGCGCCGATTCGGCTTGTAAGATCATGGTCGCCGATGGTGTGGTCTGGGCCGCCCGGCGCCTAGCGCCTTACTGAACTTGCGTCGGAGAGCCCATGTTTTCCTTGGAAATCGAGACCTTGGCCCGCCTGCTCATCGACGAGGCGCGACAGAAGTCCCTGCGAATCGTCACCGCCGAGAGCTGCACCGGCGGGCTGGTCAGCGCCGCGATCTGCGCCATTCCCGGCGCTTCGGATGTGCTGGACCGAGGCTTCGTCACCTATTCCAACCGCGCTAAACAGGAAATGCTGGGGGTGCCGGGCGACCTCATCGCCGACCTGGGCGCGGTGTCCGAGCCCGTGGCGCGGATGATGGCTGAAGGCGCCCTGGAGAATTCCAACGCCCACCTGGCCGTCGCCATCACCGGCATCGCCGGGCCGGACGGCGGCACGCGGATGAAGCCGGTGGGGACGGTCCATATCGCCACGGCCCGGACCAACCACGGCCTCACCCACCGGGCCGAGTTGTTCGAGTTCGAAACCCGGTTCGAAATCCAGCAGGCCGCCGCCCAGGCCGCCCTGGAGATGCTGCGCGAACGCCTGATCTGAGCTCAGGCTGGCGGAGCGGCCGAGGCGGCCGGCGGGCCATACAGCACCTCGGCGCGAGCTTCGAAGCAGCCGATCAGCCGGTCCACCGCCTGGTGGAAGTTGGCGCTCAGCAGGGTCGCCAGCAGGCGGGACTTGAACTCGAAGTCGATGTCGAACTCGATCTTCGTCCCCGCGGCGTCGTCGTGGAACCGCCAGCGGTTTTCCAGCCGCTTGAACGGACCGGAGATCAGGCCGACCTGGATGGTGCGGCTATTGGCGTCGCGGCGCACCCGGGTGGAGAACCTCTCCTTCAGAAACGAAAACCCCACGGCGGCCTCGGCGTCGAGCATGTCGACGCCCGCCCCGGCCGGACGCTGGTTCCAGGTCCGCATGCCAGTGATCCAGGGCACGAACTCCGGATAACGCTCGACATCACCCACCAGGGCGAACAGCTGGTCGGGCCCATAGGGCAGGACTTTGGTGACGCGGTGACGCAAGGAACGGTCTAGGCCCGAACCGACGCCTGGGCGGCCAGACGGGCTTCCTGAGCGTGGCGGGCGGCCTGCAGCTTGGCGAAGTCTTCGCCCGCATGGTGCGATGAGCGGGTGAGCGGACTGGCCGAGACCATCAGGAAGCCCTTGGCCCGGGCGATCTCCTCATAGCCGGCGAACTCTTCGGGCGTCACATAACGGTCGATGGCCGCATGCTTGCGGGTCGGCTGCAGGTATTGGCCGATGGTCAGGAAATCGACGCCGGCCGAGCGCATGTCGTCCATCACCTGCATGACCTCCTCCTTGCTCTCGCCGAGGCCGACCATCAGGCCGGACTTGGTGAACTGGGCCGGATCGCGTTCCTTGACGCGCTCCAGCAGCCGCAGGGAGTTGTAGTAGCGGGCGCCGGGGCGGATCGAGAGATAGAGCCGCGGCACGGTTTCCAGGTTGTGGTTGAAGACGTCGGGACGGGCGTCGATGATCGTCTCCACCGCGCTCAAGGGCTTGCGCAGGAAGTCCGGCGTCAGGATCTCCACCGTCGCGCCCGGGGCCGCGGCGCGGATCGCGCGCACCACCTCGGCGAAGTGCCAGGCGCCGCCATCGGCCAGGTCGTCGCGGTCCACCGAGGTGATGACCACGTGCTTCAGACCCATCTTGGCGACGGCGTCGCCGACGCGTTCGGGCTCGGTGGGATCCAGCGCGCCGGGCTTGCCGGTGGTGACATTGCAGAAGGCGCAGGCCCGGGTGCAGATCTCGCCCATGATCATCATGGTGGCGTGGCTCTGCGACCAGCACTCGCCGATATTAGGGCAGGCCGCCTCTTCGCAGACGGTGACCAGGCCGTGGGCCTTCACCACCTCGCGGGTGGCGGCGTAGCCGGCCGAACCCGGCGCGCGCACCCGCAGCCATTCCGGCTTGCGCAACAGCGGCGTGTCGGGGCGCGCCTGCTTTTCGGGGTGGCGGGGGCGCGGGCGGGCCAGATGGTCGATGACGACGGTCATAGGGCTTAGATCGTCCCTCGCAGGCTTCGGATCAAGCCGTGAATGCGCGCACTTGCGTCGCAGGGGGCGCATGGGCTGAAACTGCGCGATGCGCCACGCCCTCTTCCTCATCGCCGCCCTGGTTCTGGCGGCCTGCGATCCGGGCCAAGGCCGTGAAGCCTTCACCGACAGCCGGCCCCCGCCCAGCCTCTCCCCGCGGTTCCTGGCGCCGGAAGGCTGGGCCTGGGGGGTCGTCCAGGCCGAGGGCCAACCCCAGCTGCGCTATGGGGTCTCCTCGCCAGTGGGGATCGGAACCCGCGCCCATGTGCTGATCGTCCCGGCCTATGGCGAGTCGGCAGAGGTCTGGTTCGAGACCGCCCGGCAGCTGAACGCCCAGGGCTACGCCACGTGGGTGCTGGAACGGGCGGGCCAGGGTGGATCTGGCCGCTATCTGAGTCCCCACGACCTCGGCCACACACAGGGCTTCGAGGCCGGCGCAGAAGCCGTGCGGAGCCTCATCGCCGGCGTCATTCGCCCCGCGGACGATACGCCGGTGGTCCTGCTAGCCGCGGGCGACGCCGCTCTCACCGTCTCCATGGCCGTGCAAGCCGGGGCGCCGGCCAACGCGGTAATCCTCAGTGCGCCGGACTTCCGGTCCCAACCTGCGCCACGGCGATGGGAGTCATTGGCCAGCCGCATGGGCCTATCGCGCCTGCCGGCGCCGGGCTGGAAGGCGTGGAGCCGCGAAACCCCGGACGACCACGCCACCGGCGTCGCCTCAGATCTCTGGCGAGGCAAGGTGCGCCAAGCCTGGCAGACGGCCAACCCTGACCTGCGGCTAACCGGCGCCAGCCTCGGCTGGGCCGCCGCCCAATCCCGGGCGCTGGCCGAGGTTCTGGCCGGGCCAAGCCTGCTCCCCCCGCTGCTGATCATCAGCCCTGGCAGGGGCGCTGACGCCGCCCGGGCCTTCTGTGACTCCCAGCCCAATTGCCAATATGGGGTGATGACGGATCCGGGCGCCGCGCTCCACCTGGGTGAGGATTCGCACAGAACAGCTTGGTTTAAAAAGATAAGCGACCTGATCGCCCAGACCGCGCGCCAGGCGCGGGCCGTGCCGCTCCCGCAGGAGGCGTGAAGCTCCGGGCGGGCCAAGCGCGTACAGCCACATAGCTTCCCAAGCTCGTCGGGCGCCTCTACGGTCCGCCTCAACAAGATGGGCGCCGGCATGAATTGGCGTCCACCAGTCGGAGGACCTCGCCCTTGACCCGTGACTTCGATCCGCGCGACGCCCAGGTCTCGATCTTCGACGCTCTCATCGAGGCCCGCGCCCGCTTCGGCGCGAAGACGCCGATCCTCGAGGACCAGGAGCGCAATCCCCTCACCTATACCGACCTGATCCGCGCGGCCTTCGCCCTGGGCCGCAGGATCGCCGGCTTCACCGCCAAGGGCGAGCGGGTCGGCGTGATGCTACCGTCGAGCGCCGGCGGGGTGGTCACCTTCTTCGCCCTGCACGCCATCGGCCGCACGCCGACCATGCTCAACTTCACCGCCGGCATCCGCAACCTGAAGGCCGCCTGCGAGCTGGCCGGGGTCAAGACGGTGCTGACCTCCCATCGCTTCGTCGAGCAGGGCAAGCTGCACGATCTGATCGACGCCCTCGAACCGATCACCCGGGTCGTCTATCTCGAAGATGTTCGTGAAAAGGTCGGCGCGGCCGACAAGCTGTTCGCCGCCGCCGGTGGCTTCCTGCCCAGGCAACTCAGCGCTTCGAGCAAGCCGTCCGATCCCGGTGTGATCCTGTTCACCTCCGGCAGTTTCGGCGCGCCGCGGGGCGTGGTGCTGACCCAGGCCAACCTTGTGGCCAATGCTCGCCAGATCGCCGCCCATATCGACCTCGATCCGACCTGGGTGATGTTCAATCCCCTGCCGATCTTCCACTGTTTCGGCCTGACCGGCGGGGTGCTGCTGCCGATCCTGAGCGGTATGAAGGCGTTCCAGTACCCCTCGCCCCTGCACACCAAGCAGATCCCGCCGCTGATCCGCGACTCTGGCGCCGCGATCCTTCTGGCGACGGACACCTTTGTGAACCAGTACGCCCGGGCCGCTGAACCCGGCGAGCTGTCGGGTCTGAAGTTCGTGGTCTGCGGGGCCGAGAAGGTGCGCGACGAGACCCACAACCTGATCGCCGAGCGCTTTGGACCTATCCCGCTGCTTGAGGGCTATGGCGCCACGGAGGCCTCGCCGGTCATTGCGGTGAACAAGCCCACGGACAACCGCCGCGGCACGGTCGGCGGCCTCCTGCCCGGCGTCGAGACGCGGCTGGAGCCGGTGAAGGGGATCCCGGGCGGCGGTCAGCTGTTCGTGCGTGGTCCCAACATCATGGCCGGCTATCTGGCGGCTGACGGGACGATCGAGCCGCCGGTGGACGGCTGGCACGACACCGGCGACGTGGTGAGCATCACCGACGACAACTGGATCAAGATCCTCGGTAGGGTGAAGCGGTTCGCCAAGGTGGGGGGCGAGATGGTCTCCCTGACCGCCGCAGAGGACCTCGCCGTCACCGTCTGGCCCGAATGCCGGCATGCGGTGATCGCCATGCCCGATGCGCGCAAGGGCGAGCGTCTGATCCTGCTGACGGACAAGCGCGACGCGAAGCCCGAGCCGCTGATCGCTCACGCCAAGGCCATTGGGGCTTCTGAACTGACCGTGCCGCGCAAGATCATCCGCATCCAGGAAATCCCCGTCCTGGGCACCGGCAAGACCGACTATGTCGCCATCCAGCGCATGGCCGAGGCGGAGCTGCGCCGCACGGGCTGAGCCGAACCGGCTAAGCTAACTCTAAGCCTTGAGCGCGTTTTGACCCGATAACCGGTTCCCACTTATCGGAACGCGCTCAGATGTGCAGGACCTTGCCATAGGCGTCGAGGGCCGATTCATGCATCGCCTCGCTCAGCGTCGGGTGAGCAAAGACGGTGGCCTGCATTTCGGCCTCCGTGGCTTCCAGCGTCATGGCCAGGGCGAAGCCCTGGATCATCTCGGTGACCTCCGAGCCGATCATGTGGGCGCCCACCAAGGCGCCGGTCTGATCGTCGAACAGGGTCTTCACAAAGCCTTCGGTCTCGCCGGCCGCGATGGCCTTGCCGTTCACCTTGAACGGGAAGCGGCCGACCTTCACCTTGCGGCCTTCGGCCTTGGCGGCGGCCTCGGTCAGGCCGACGGAGGCGATCTGCGGGTTTGAATAGGTGCAGCCGGGGATGGGCGCATTGAGGTTGTTGTCTGGCTCACCGGCGATGTGCTCGACGCAGTGAACCCCCTCATGGCTCGCCTTGTGGGCCAGCCACGGCGGGCCGGCCACGTCGCCGATGGCGTAGAGCCCAGGCACGCCGGTGGCGCCGTGCTTGTCGGTGACCACATGGGTCTTTTCGATCTTCACGCCCAGGGCCTCGAGCCCCAGGTCCTCGACATTGCCGACGATACCCACGGCCACGATGGCGCGTTCGGCCTCCAGGGTCTCGGCCTTGCCGCCGGTCTCGATCTCGACGGCGACACCGGTCTTGGACTTGGAGAGCTTCTTGACGGTGGCGCCGATGCGGAATTTGAGCCCCCGCCGCTCAAAGGCCTTGCGGGCGGCGGTGGAGACCTCTTCGTCCTCCACCGGCAGGATGCGCGCCAAGGCCTCGACCACCATCACCTCGGCGCCCAGAGCGCGGTAGAAGCTGGCGAACTCGATGCCGATGGCGCCCGACCCGATGACGATCAGCGACTTGGGCGCGGCCTTCGGGACCATGGCCTCGCGGTAGGACCAGACCCGGTCGCCGTCCGGCTCCAGGCCGATCTGCGGCAGGGTGCGGGCCCGCGCGCCGGTGGCGAGGATCACGTGCCTGGCCTGCACGGTGCGCTCGCCGCCCGTCTTCTGGGCGATAACGACCTTGGGCGCGGGCGAGCCCTTTTCGAGGCGCGCGGTTCCCTCGATGACCTCGATCTTGTGCTTGCGCATCAGGAAACCGACGCCGGAATTCAGCTGTCCGGCCACCTTGCGCGAGCGCTCGATGACCTTGGCGAAGTCGAAGCGGGGCTTGTCGGCGGCCAGGCCATAGTCGGCCAGATGGTGCAGCTGTTCGTAGACCTCGCCGGACTTCAGCAGAGCCTTAGTGGGGATACACCCCCAGTTCAGGCAGACCCCGCCCAGGGCCTCACGCTCGACGATGGCGGTCTTCAGACCCAGCTGGCTGGCGCGGATGGCGGCCACATAGCCGCCCGGGCCTGCGCCCACGATGATGACGTCGAAATCCATGTGCCTTGGCCCCTTAGACCATCATCGCCAGGGGCTCTTCGATCAGAGCCTTGAACGCTTCCAGCCAGCGGGCGCCGGTCGCCCCGTCCACCACCCGGTGGTCGCAGGTCATGGTCACAGACATCACCGTGGCGATGGCCAGCTGGTCGCCGCGGACCACCGGCTGTTTCGTCCCCGCCCCCACCGACAGGATCGCCCCTTGCGGCTCGTTGATGATCGAGCCGAAGGACTTGATGCCGAACATGCCGAGATTGGAGACGCTGAAGGTGCCGCCCTGGAACTCCTCGGGCTTCAGCTTCCGCGTCCGGGCCCGCTCGGCCAGATCCTTGGTCTCCTGGGCGATCTGCGCCAGGCCCTTGGTCTCGCACTTGCGGATGATCGGGGTGATCAGCCCGCCCTCGACGGCGACCGCCATGGCGATGTCGGCATGGTGATGCAGGGCGATGCCCTCGGGGGAATAGGAGGCGTTGGCCTCGGGCACCCGCTTCAGGGCCACGGCGCAGGCCTTGAGGATGATGTCGTTGACGCTGACCTTCACCCCGTCCTTTTCCAGCATCTTGTTGATGCGGCCGCGGGCCTCAAGCAGGCGGTCGATCTCCAGGTCGATGGTCAGGGGGAAGTGCGGCACGTCGCGGAAGGAGTCGGTCATCCGCCGCGCCACGGTCTTGCGCATGCCGTCCAGCGGGATCAGGTCGTAGCTGCCCTCTGGGATGCCCATCTGCTGCAGGGACTGGACCGGACGGGTTTCGCCCCGACGCTCGCTCGGCGCGGCAGCGGCTGCCGCAGCGGGCTTCGCGCCCGGCTTGGCGTCCTTGACGTCGCGCTCGATGATCCGGCCGTGGGGGCCCGAGCCCGTGATGGTCGCCAGATCCAGGCCCTTCTGCTCGGCGATCCGACGGGCCAGGGGCGAGGCGAAGGTGCGCTCCCCGTCCCGGGTCTTGGCCGGCGACGCCTTGGGTGGCGCGGGCTCGGCGGCCTTGGCGGCGGGCTCGGACTTGGCTTCTGCCTTGGCCGGCGCGGCTTCAGGGGCTGCCTTTTCCGCAGGTTTGGGCTCGGGCGCCTTGGTCTCGGTTCCGCCGGACAGGCGGGCGATGGGCGCATTGACCTTCACGCCCTCGGTGCCGGCTTCGACGAGGATTTCCTCGACGACGCCCTCATCGACGGCCTCGACCTCCATGGTCGCCTTGTCGGTCTCGATCTCGGCGATCACGTCGCCGGCCGAAACCGTATCGCCCTTCTTGACCAGCCACTTGGCGAGGGTGCCCTCCTCCATGGTGGGCGACAGCGCCGGCATCAGGATGTCGGTCATGCGGATTCCTTGGAGAGGTGCGCGAGGCCCGCGGCATGGGCCTCCCAGTTCTGGCCATCGAAGGGTTCGATGTCGAAGTCCAGGTCGTCGGCCGGGTCGAGGCAGCGGACATTCACCGACCAGCCATCGGGGTTTGACCTGGGACGATAGAAGCTCTTCACGCCGCAGACCTTGCAGAAGGTGTGCTGGGCGACCCCGGTGTTGAACAGATAGGTGGTGATCTGGTCCTCACCCTGGATCAGGCGAAAGCGGCTGGCCGGCACGATGGCGTGGATGAACCCCGTCATCGCGCAGATCGAGCAGTTGCAGGCCTGGGCGGTCACCCGGCCGGGCAAGGCGGCTTCGAACCGCACCGCCCGGCAATGGCAGCCGCCACTGCGCCAGATCAGGTCCGCCGGCCCGCTCATGACCTATAGCTGACCGCCTTGGCCGCCTTGACGATCTTGTCCACCGACGGCAGCGACAGGGCTTCCAGATTGGCCGCATAGGGCAGAGGCACGTCCTCCTGGCAGACCCGCGCGGGCGGGGCGTCCAGATAGTCGAAGGCGTGCTCGATCACCCGGGCGATGATCTCGGCGCCGACCCCCATAGGGCCCCAGCCCTCCTCGACCGTCACCAGCCGGTGGGTTTTGCGGACGCTTTCGACCACCGTCTCATGGTCCAGGGGACGCAGGGTGCGGAGGTCGACGACCTCGGCCTCGATCCCTTCCCCCGCCAGTTCCTCGGCCGCCTTCAGCGCCAGGCCGACCATCCGCGAATAGGCGGTGATGGTGACGTCGGCGCCGGTCCTGCGGACCTTGGCCTTGCCGATCGGCAGGACATAGTCGTCCACCTCAGGGACGTCGAACTCCTGGCCGTAGAGCATCTCATGCTCAAGGAAGACGACGGGGTTGGGGTCGCGGATCGCGGCCTTCAGCAACCCCTTGGCGTCGGCGGCGTCATAGGGGGCGATCACCTTCAGCCCCGGAATATGGGCGTACCAGGCGGCATAGTCCTGGCTGTGCTGGGCGGCGACCCGGGAGGCCGCGCCATTGGGGCCGCGGAAGACCATGGGCGTCGTGATCTGACCGCCCGACATATAGTGGGTCTTGGCCGCGGAGTTCACGATGTGGTCGATCGCCTGCATGGCGAAGTTCCAGGTCATGAACTCCACAATGGGCTTCAGGCCGGCCATGGCCGCGCCGACGCCGAGGCCGGCGAAGCCATATTCGGTGATCGGGGTGTCGATCACCCGACGCTCGCCGAACTCCTCCAGCAGGCCGCGACTGACCTTGTAGGCGCCCTGATACTGGGCGACCTCCTCCCCCATCAGGAAGACAGCCTCGTCCCGGCGCATCTCCTCGGCCATGGCGTCGCGCAGGGCGTCGCGGACCGTGGTCTTTACGAGCTTGGCGTCGGCGGGGATTTCCGGATCGGCGGGCGGATCGGCCGGGCGTATGGCGGCAGGCCCGTCGCCGGTCGGCTGTTCGGCCTTGGCGTCTGCGGGCGGCTTCTTTTCCGGATCGCCGGACGCCTCAGCCTCTTCGGCCTCGGACGCCTTGGGCTCCGCCTCAGCCTTGGCCGGGGCCTCGCCACCCGCCAGGCGTGCGATGGGCGCATTGACCTTCACGCCCTCGGCCCCGGCCTCCACCAGCAGTTCCTCGACCACGCCCTCATCGACAGCCTCGACCTCCATGGTCGCCTTGTCGGTCTCGATCTCGGCGATCACGTCGCCGGCCGAGACGGTGTCGCCGACCTTCACGTGCCATTTGGCGAGCGTGCCCTCCTCCATGGTCGGAGACAGGGCCGGCATCAGGATGTCGGTCACTGGGCGGCCTCCACATAGACCTCGGTATAGAGCTCGGCCGGTTCGGGCTCGGGCGAGGTGCGGGCGAACTCGGCGGCCTCGGCGACGATCTTCTTCACGTCGGCGTCGATGGCCTTGAGGGCGGCCTCGTCGGCCAGGCCCTCCTTCTCCAGCATCTCCCGCAGATGCTCGATGGGGTCGCGGGTCTTGCGGACCTCGTCCACCTCTTCCCGGGTGCGATACTTGGCCGGATCGCTCATGGAATGGCCACGATAGCGATAGGTCTTCATCTCCAGGATGAAGGGGCCTTCGCCGCTGCGGGCGTGGGCGGCGGCGCGCTTGGCCGCGTCGCGCACGGCCAGAACGTCCATGCCGTCAACCTCTTCGCCGGGAATCCGGAAGGAGGCCCCGCGCTTGTGCATGTGGGTCTCAGAGGACGACCGCTCCAGGGACGTGCCCATGGCGTACTGGTTGTTCTCGATCACATAGACGACCGGCAGCTTCCACAGGGCGGCCATGTTGAAGCTCTCATAGACCTGGCCCTGGTTGGCGGCGCCGTCGCCGAAATAGGTGAAGGTGACCTTGCCATTGTCCCGATAGCGGTTGGCCAGCGCCAGCCCGGTGCCCAGCGGGGCTGAGGCGCCGACAATCCCGTGGCCGCCATAGAACTCCGCCTCGCGGGAGAACATGTGCATCGAGCCGCCCTTGCCCTTGGAAGAACCGCCGGCCCGGCCGGTCAGCTCGGCCATGACCTCGTTGGGGTCCATGCCGCAGGCCAGCATGTGTCCATGGTCGCGGTAGGCGGTGATGACCTGGTCGCCCTCTTCCTGGATCGACTGGACCCCGACGGCGATGGCCTCCTGGCCGATATAGAGGTGGCAGAACCCGCCGATCAGGCCCATGCCATAGAGCTGGCCGGCCCGCTCCTCGAAGCGGCGGATCAGCAGCATGTTGCGGTAGAAGCCCAGCAGGGCGTCCTTGCCGAGATCGTTTGCGGTGTCGGCCGGCTGGTCGCCGGCCTTGGCGGCCGATTTGGCGCGCGCCATATGTTTCTCCCGGGTCGATTCTGCGTCAGCCACTCTAACCCAGGGCCGGCCGGCAGGTCAGCCGCCCGTGGGGTTATCGCCCTGAATGCGGATCACATAATCCCTGGGATCGCTATAACCTAGGAGGGAGCGGGCCCGTTCTTCGAGAAGATCTGCCGAAAGCGAGCTGTCGCGCAGGAGTTTGGCGCGCACCTCGAGATCCTGCCTCTGGGCCGTCAGGCGCGCCAACTCCGCCGACTTGGCCGCCAGGGTCTGGTCCCGCTGGGCGGAGGTCAGCAGGCCCTGCTCGCCGGTCAGGGCGTGGTACGCGAAATAGACGATCAGGAGCGCCAAGGCGGCGGTCGAGATGTAGGAGCGAAGACCTGTGAGCACGGCGATTCTGCAATTGAGACGGCTCAGACTCGTCAATTGTGCTTAATTTTGCGTTGCAGCTCAGCTGTTTGCCGATGAAGATGGCCAGCATGGATCACAAGCACCCGCCCAATTGATCTAGGCGCTCCACCGGTCGTCTGAGACATGTCGCGGCCTGGCTCCTGCCGCCGCTGGCCCGCGCGCCCTATTCTCTCCTCACAGCGCTGCTGCTGGTCGGTTTCGCCGACGAGTGGTTCACCTTCCTCCCCGCCGGCGTCCTTGAGGCGCTGCGCGAGGATGTCGGCCTAAGCTACGGCCAGGGCGGACTGGTCCTGGCGGCTCTCAGCCTGGGCGGAACCGTAGGCATCGCCTTCCAGGCCGCCGCCGACTATGTCAGCCGCCGCTGGCTCGCTGCCTTCGGCGCCCTGGCCTACGGCGGCGCCATGATCGCCTTCGGCCTCAGCGATTCCTTCATCATGCTGTTCGTCGCGGCCTTCGTCTGGGGGGCGGCCAGCGACGCCTTCATCCATGGATGCGAGGTGGCGTTGGTGGATCTCGCGGGCGACGACCTGCCGCGGGTGATGGGCCGGGTGAACGCCTGGTCGGCCGCGGGCGATCTCCTGGCGCCGGTGACGCTGGCCGTGGCCGCGGGCGCAGGGTTCGGCTGGCGGGGCGTCTTCCTGGCCGGCGGCGGACTGATGCTGGCCTATGGCCTGTGGCTGGGATCGCAGCGGTTTCCCCCGCCGCACAAGCGACCGGATGAGGCCGAGCCGGCGCTCGACCTGCTGGCGGTGATCACCGACGGCCGGGTGCTGCTGATGGCGGTGATCATGGGGCTGTTCGCCCTGCTGGACGAGCCGCTGCTCGCCTTCATGATCGCCTATCTCGACCAGGTCGCCGGTTACGGACCGGGTCTGGCGGTCATCCTCTCAGCCGGAGCCCTGGTTGGCGGATTGCTTGGCTACAGCCTGGCCGGCCGCTTGATCCCCGCCACTGCGCCTGGGCGGGTGTTGGGTCCTACGGCTTTGGCCACGGCGCTGAGCCTGCCCGTCATGGCCTATGGACCTCAGGCCTGGCTGATCGTGAGCGGAGGCCTGGTCTTCGGGTTCAGCGGGGCTGTCTTCTACACCGCCCTGCAGAGCCTCGTGCTCACCCTGCGGCCCGGTCAGGCGGGATCGACCGGCGCGGTGGTCTCGGCCATCGGTCTGGCTGGCGTCGGCTTCCCGGCCCTGGTCGGGCTGGCGGCGGACGCCTGGGGCCTGGCGGCGGGGCTGGGTCTCTACGCCGCCATCCCCGCCGCCATGCTGGCCCTGACGCTGCGCCTGGGCCGGAACCGCAGTTAGATCTGCTTGATCGCCTTGCGGCTCATATAGAGGGCCTGGTCGCCCAGCTCCTGTTCGATCCGCAGCAGCTGGTTGTACTTGGCGGTCCGGTCAGAGCGGGCCAGTGAGCCGGTCTTGATCTGCCCGCAATTGGTGGCCACAGCCAGGTCGGCGATGGTGGAGTCCTCGGTCTCGCCCGAGCGGTGGCTCATCACCGCGGTGTAGCCGGCGCGGTGGGCCATATCGACCGCGTCGAGCGTCTCCGACAGGGTGCCGATCTGGTTGACCTTCACCAGGATGGAATTGGCCAGGCCCCGGCCGATGCCGTCCGACAGGCGCGCCGGATTGGTGACGAACAGATCGTCGCCCACCAGTTGGACCTTGGCGCCCAGCTTGTCGGTCAGCAGCTTCCAGCCGTCGAAGTCATCCTCGGCGCAGCCGTCCTCGATCGACACGATGGGGAACTTGGCCACCAGGGCGGCCAGATAGTCGACCATCCCGGCCGGATCGAAGCTCTGGCCCTCCCCGTCCAGGACGTACTTGCCGTCCTTGAAGAACTCGGTGGAGGCCACGTCGAGAGCCAGGTGGAAATGGTCGCCGCAGCGATAGCCCGCCGCCTCGCCGGCCTTAACGATAAAGGCCAGAGCCTCTTCGGCGCTGCCGATATTGGGGGCGAAACCGCCCTCGTCGCCGACATTGGTGTTGTGACCGGCGTCCTTCAGGGCCTTCTTCAGGCCGTGGAAGATCTCGGCGCCCATGCGCAGGCCCTCGGCGAAGGAGTCGGCGCCGGTGGGCAGGATCATGAATTCCTGGATGTCGATGGGATTGTCGGCGTGGGCGCCGCCATTGATGATGTTCATCATCGGCACCGGCAGGACCCGGGCCGAGACCCCGCCCACATACTTGTAGAGCGCCAGATTGGCGCTGCCGGCAGCCGCCTTGGCCGCCGCCAGGCTGACGCCCAGAATGGCGTTGGCGCCCAGGCGCGACTTGTTGGCCGTGCCGTCCAGCTCGATCAGCAGGTCGTCCAGCCGGCGCTGGTCCTCGGCGTCAAAGCCCGACAGGGCGTCATAGATCTCGCCATTGACCGCCTCGACGGCCTGCAGGACGCCCTTGCCCAGATAGCGGCCCTTCTCGCCGTCTCGCTTCTCCACCGCCTCATGGGCGCCGGTGGAGGCGCCCGAGGGCACGGCGGCCCGGCCCATGGAGCCGTCTTCCAGCACCACATCGACCTCGATCGTGGGATTGCCGCGGCTGTCGAGGATTTCGCGGGCGGTAATGTCGACGATCTCGGTCATGGCGGTCCTCGTTATGGCAGGCGCAGGCGGGGAGTCTGAAAAGCCCGGGAGGCTTAGCCACCTTCGGCGCGGCGGGCAATCGGCCACGCAAAAGGCCCCGCCCGGTCCGGGCGAGGCCTTGATGTCTTGCGACGGATGACGGGCTCTAAAAGCCTTAGTCTTCCTTCGGCGTCATGACCTGGCGGCCCTTGTACATGCCGGTCTTCAGGTCGACATGGTGCGGGCGCTTCAGTTCGCCGGTTTCCTTGTCTTCGACGAAGGAGTTCTTGCCCAGCGCATCATGGGAGCGCCGCATGTTGCGCCGCGAGGGCGATACTTTTCGCTTAGGAACGGCCATAGGGAGTCTCGCAGGCGTATAAAATTGAGACGGCGGCCGCGGGGGCCGCCGACGTGAGCGCGGGTGTATGACGCAATCCGCCCGAGGTTTCAAGCGCCGTCGACCGTAAGAACGACCTGTAGCGCTCCAACTCGGCCATCAGACCAACCGGCTCCGTTCCTTGGCCGCGCCGATGAAGCTGGCGAACAGGGGGTGGGGCTCGAAGGGGCGGCTTTTCAGTTCGGGGTGGAACTGGACGCCGACGAACCAGGGGTGGTCGTTACGCTCGCAGATTTCCGGCAGGACCCCGTCCGGCGACAGGCCGGTCATGCGCAGACCGGTGCTCTCGATGGCCTCGCGATAGCCGATATTGACCTCATAGCGGTGGCGATGGCGCTCGCTGATCGCCGCGCCGCCATAGATGTCGAACACCTTGGAGCCCGGCGTCAGGAGCGCGTCATAGGCCCCCAGGCGCATGGTGCCGCCCAGGTCGTCGCCCTCGACCCGAGTCTCGCGGGCGTTGCCGCGCACCCATTCGGTCATCAGGCCGACGACGGGTTCGGAGGTGGGGCCAAACTCGGTGGAGGAGGCGTCCTTCAGGCCGGCCAGGTTCCGCGCGGCCTCGATCATCGCCATCTGCATGCCGAAGCAGATGCCGAAATAGGGAATCTCGTGTTCGCGGGCGAATCGCACCGCCTGGATCATGCCTTCGGAGCCGCGCTGGCCGAAGGCGCCGGGGACCAGCACCCCGTGGACCCCTGTCAGGCGCTCGGAGATCAGGTCTTCCTCGCCACCCTCGAAGGCCTCGCCCTCGACCCAGTCGAACCTGACGCGGACATTGTTGGCCACACCACCGTGGACCAGGGCCTCGACCAGCGATTTATAGGCGTCGGTCAGGCCGGTATACTTGCCGACGATGGCGATGTTCACCTCGCCGTCCGGGTGGGTCAGGGTGTGTCCGATGGTCTCCCACCGCGAGAGGTCGGGCGCAGGGGCGTCGGTGATGCCGAAGACGTCCAGCACCTCGGTGTCCAGGCCCTGGCGGTGATAGTCCAGCGGCACCGTGTAGATGCTGCTGGAGTCCTGGGCCTCGATCACCGCGCTCTCGCGGACATTGCAGAACAGCGCGATCTTGCGCCGCTCCCCGGCCGGGATCTCGGTCTCGCAGCGGCAGAGCAGGATGTCGGGCTGGATGCCAATGGACCGCAGCTCTTTCACCGAGTGCTGGGTCGGCTTGGTCTTCATCTCGCCGGCCGTCTTGATATAGGGCAGCAGCGTCAGGTGGACGTAGCAGACATTGCCCCGGGGCAACTGCTGGCCGAGCTGGCGGATGGCCTCGAAGAAGGGCAGGCCCTCGATGTCGCCGACGGTGCCGCCGATCTCCACCAGCACGAAATCGACGCCGTCGCCGGGATCGGACAGGACGAAGCGTTTGATCTCGTCGGTGACGTGGGGAATCACCTGCACCGTCGCGCCCAGATAGTCGCCGCGGCGCTCCCGCTCCAGGATGGTCTTGTAGATCTGACCGGTGGTGACGTTGTCGCCGCGGGTGGCGTTGACCCCGGTGAACCGCTCGTAGTGACCCAGGTCCAGGTCGGTCTCGGCGCCGTCCTCGGTGACGAAGACTTCGCCGTGCTGATAGGGGCTCATCGTGCCCGGATCGACGTTCAGATAGGGGTCGAGCTTGCGCAGGCGAACCTTATAGCCGCGGGCCTGCAGGAGCGCGCCAAGAGCGGCGGAGGCGAGACCTTTTCCCAAGGAGGAGACCACGCCGCCGGTGATGAAAATGTACCGGGTCATGGGCGATCAACCTACCATCGATTCGGGGCGCAGCACCGCATCTGCGGGTGCGCCAAAACGTCTTGGGTGGCCGCTAGGGCGGCCGGTGACTGGAAGCTCACGGCCCAGACGCCGCGACGGGACGCCAGGGGCCAGTCGGTTCGAGGGCCTTAGGGCGCCGGAGCGGCCGGAGCGCCCTCCCCTTCGCCGGTTTCGGCGTCGAGGAAGGGGTTGCGGATCTGAGCGGCGGGCGCGTCGAGCGACCCATCCGCGGCCGGTGCGGTCTCGGCCGGGACCGAAGGAATCGGCGCGACGGGCGGCTGGTTCAACTGGGTGGGGTCGAGGGACTCGATGTTCAGCCGATCCACCGCCGAGCCACCGCTGAGCCGGCCCGACACCAGGGTGATGGTCAGGCTGAGCGCGAAGAAGACGCCGCCGAGAATCCAGGTGAAGCGCGACAGGAAATCGCCAGCCCCCCGGGCGCTCATGAAGTTGCCCGATCCGCCGCCGCCCATGCCCAGCGCGCCGCCTTCGGAGCGCTGGAGAAGAACGAGGCCGATCAGGACCAGACAGACGATGATCTGAATGACGAGCAGAATGCCGAGCAGCATGGACAAGTCCAAAACGTCGGGCGCGCGCCCTCAAGGAAGGGGTTGCGCCGAAAAACCAAGCGCGCGCTCTATCATCCCCCGTCCGCCAAGGCCATAGGGCCGAGCTAGCGTTCTTGGGACGCAGGCGTCGCCATTCGTCGCCGCACGCGGGCGGGCTTGGCCCCTAGCTAGGCCTTCGGGGCGCCGGCGACAATGGCCAGGAAGTCCGCCGCCTTCAGCGAGGCGCCGCCTACCAGGGCTCCGCCGACCTCAGGCAGACCAAGGATTTCAGCCGCATTGCCGGGCTTCACCGAGCCGCCATAGAGAATGGCCGGCGCATCGCCCGCGGCCCCGAACATCTCGCGCAGGGTGGCCCGGATCGCCTGGTGGATCTCGACAATATCGTCCGAACTCGGCGTAAGCCCCGTGCCGATCGCCCAGACCGGCTCATAGGCCACGGTGAAGGCCCTGCCCGCGAGGTTGGCCGGCAGGGAGCCCCGCACCTGCCGCGTCACCACCTCCAGGGCGCGACCGGCCTCGCGCTCATCCAGGGTTTCGCCGACGCAGATGATCGGCTCCAGCCCGCCACGCAGGGCGGCGGCGACCTTGGCGGCGACATCGCCGTCGCTCTCGCCATGGGCGGCGCGCCGCTCGGAGTGTCCGAGGATCACCAGGCTCGCCCCGGCGTCGGCCAGCATCTCAGCCGACACGTCGCCGGTGAAGGCGCCCGAGGCCTCGGCATGGCAATCCTGCCCACCGATGGCGACCCGGCCGCCGGCCAGGGCGCGGCTCATGCGCTCCACCAGGGTGGCGGGGGGGCAGAGCGCCACCCGCACGCCCGAGGCCGGCGCACCGGCCGCCACAGCCTGGGCTTCAGCCAGGGCGCCCGCCGTCCCATTCATCTTCCAGTTGCCGGCGATCAGGGGGGTGGGTGCGTTCATAGGGCCTCTCCGTGGGGTCGATCTGGCGGTTAAGCCAAGCGATCGACTCTGTCACGTGCTTGCGGGGGGGAAGCCGCCTCCACTATACCCGCTCCTCCGGACTTCGCGCCCGAGGAAGGGTCCTCCATGCTTACCGCTTTCCGCGCCTTCGCCAAATCCTGGGTGGCGGCCCTCCTGATCGGCCTGCTGATCATCAGCTTCGCTGTGTTCGGCATGTCCGACATCCTGCAGGGCCAGTTCTCCACCACCGTGGTGAAGGCGGGCGGCCGCACCATCGACGACACGGAATTTCGCCGGCGATATGACGAGTGGCGTCAGCAGACCGAGCAGCAGGTCGGCCAGCCGATCACTCCGCAGATGGCTGACGAAAACGGCATCATCCCGCGCCTGCTCGAACAGATCGCCACCCGCGAGGCCCTGGCGGCCCTGCTGCACAAGATGGGCATACGCCCTGGCGACAGTCTGGTAGCCGACCAGTTGCGGGAAATTCCCGCCTTCTTCGATCCGATCAGCGGCCGGTTCGACAGCAACCTGATGGCGCAGCGTCTCTCCCAGGCTGATCTGACTCCCGACGGCTTCCTGGCGCAGCTGGAAGACGAGATCGCCCAGCAGCACTTCGCCTCGGGCCTGGTGAGCGGCCTGCGCGCGCCCCGGGCCTACAGCGCCCTGGAGGCCATGGTCGACCGCGAGCAGCGCGACCTGGGCTATTTCCAGGTGGGCGTGAACAATGTCGAGGCGCCGGAGCTGCCCAATGACGAACAGCTCCAGGCCTTCATGCAGGAAAACGCCGACCAGCTGACCCAGCCGGAATACCGTGTGCTGTCGCTGGTCCGCTTCGCCCCGCGCCCCCAGGACCTGGAAGTCGAGGTCACTGACGCACAGCTTCAGGAGCGGTTCGAGTTCCGTCGCGACACCCTGTCCCAGCCGGAGACCCGCACCCTGGTGCAGATTCCGGCCAAGGATCAGGCTGCCGCGACGCGCATAGCCCAGCGCCTGCGTGAAGGCGAGGACCCGACCGCCGTGGCCCGGGATCTGGGCGTCGATCCCATCGTCTATGAGGGTCGGCCGCGCACCGCCATCGCCGACCGCAAGGTGGCGGAAGCCGCCTTCGCCCTGGCCGCCGGAGACGTCAGCGGGCCTATCGAGGGCGATCTCGGCTTCGCCGTGGTCAAGGTCACGTCGGTGACCCCTGGCCGCCAGCCGACCCTTGAGGATGTGCGCCCCATGCTGGAGGCTGAAATCCGCGAGGATGCGGCCGCCGAGAAGGTCTATGAGCGTACTCAGGCCTATGAAGAGGCCCATATCGGCGGCGCGTCCCTGGCGGAGGCGGCCAAGGTCGCTGAAGCCACCGTCGTCACCCTGCCGGCCATCAGTGAACAGGGCCGAACGCAGGAGGGTCAGCCGGTCGAAGGCCTGACCCCGAAGGTCTTGGAGACGGCTTTCGCGCTGGATGACGGCGGCGAGAGCGATCTGGCTGAACTGGCCGAGGGCCAGTATTTCGCCGTCAAGGTCGAGCGCGTCATCCCCGCCGCCCTGCCCCCCCTGGACGAGGTCCGTCCCATGCTGGTGCGCGCCTGGATGCAGCGGGAGATGGTGCGTCGGCTCGAAGCCAAGGCCGATGAACTCGCCGAACTCGTGCGTGGCGGCCAGACCCTCGAAGCCGCCGCCGGAACCATCGGCGCGCGGGTGACCCGCGCCACCAGCCTGAGCCGCGCCACCGCCCAGCAGACCGAACAGCTTTCCCAGGACATGCTGGTCAAGGCCTTCTCCGCCGAGCCCGATGAGGTGTTCACCGCCCGCGCCGTGGAGTTCGCCGTCGCCGTGGCCAAGCTCGAAGCCATCCGTCCGGGCGATACGGCCGAGATCGCCGCCGCGGTCGAGGATGGCCGCGGCCAGGCCAGCATGGCCCTGTTCCGCGACCTCGCCGAGGCCGCCAGCCTGGCGGCCCGCGAAAAGGTTCGGGCGCGTATCGACGAGAACCGCGCCCGGGCCGTGCTGGGACTTCAGCCCCGTAATGACGAGGCGGACGCGGCCGGGGCCCCAGAGGCCAAGGCCCCCGCCAAGGCGCCGGAGCCCAAGACGTGATCATCGAGCCTGCGCTTTCCGACTTCGCCGCCCGCTATGGCGCGGGCGCGGCGCAGGTGGTCTGGACCCGCCTGATCGACGACCTGGAGACGCCGGTCTCGGCCTATCTGAAGATCGGCCACGGCCAGCCCTACGCCTTCCTCTTCGAATCCGTCGAGGGGGGCGCCTGGCGCGGCCGCTATTCCGTGATCACCCTGAAGCCGGACCTGGTCTGGCGCTGCCGGGGCGAGCTGGCCGAGATCGCCGAGGGCGACGATATCGCCGCGGGCCGCTTTACGCCGCAGGCCGCGGGAAGCCTCGACTCCCTGCGCGACCTGGTGGCCGCCTGCCGCCTGGACATTCCCGCCGGCCTGCCGCCGATGGTGGCCGGGGTGTTCGGCGCCCTGGGCTACGACATGGTCCGGCTGGTGGAGCGGCTGCCCAACGTCAATCCAGACCCCCTGGACCTGCCCGACGGCGTCATGACGCGCCCGTCCGTGGTGGCGATCTTCGATTCCATCGGCCAGGAGATCATCCTGGCCACCACTGTGCGGCCCGATGGGCGGTCCGCCGAGGCGGCTTATGCGGCGGCCCAGGCGCGGCTCGCCGCCGTGGTCGCCGATCTGGCGGGGCCGACGCCAGCCCTGAAACGGGACGGCGCGCCCCAGACCGACGCCTTCACCACCCCGATCAGCCGCGAGGCCTATCGGGAGATCGTCGGCAAGGCCAAGGCCTATATCCGCGCCGGGGACATCTTCCAGGTGGTGCCCAGCCACCGGTTCCGCGCGCCCTTCGCCCTGGATCCGCTGGCGCTCTATCGCTCCCTGCGCCGGACCAATCCCTCGCCCTTCCTGTTCTATCTGAACTTCGGCGACTTCCAGATGGCCGGCTCCAGCCCGGAAATCCTGGTCCGCCTGCGGGACGGCAAGATCACCATCCGCCCGCTCGCCGGCACCCGCCCCCGGGGCGCAACGCCCGAAGAGGATCTGGCCCTCGAACAGGAGCTGATCGCCGATCCCAAGGAACGGGCCGAGCACCTGATGCTGCTGGATCTCGGCCGCAACGATGTGGGCCGAGTGGCCATGCTGCGCCAGTCTGGGCGCAACACCGCCGAGGCCCGCCCCAAAGGTCCCAGCGTGCGGGTGACCGACAGCTTCTTCGTCGAGCGCTACAGCCACGTCATGCACCTGGTCTCCAATGTGGAGGGCGACGCTCCCGAGGGCGTCGATCCGGTGGACGTGCTGATGGCCGCCCTGCCGGCCGGAACCCTGTCAGGGGCGCCCAAGGTGCGCGCCATGCAGATCATCGATGAGTTGGAGATCGAGAAGCGCGGCATCGCCTATGCCGGTGCGGTCGGCTATTTCGGCGCCGACGGCTCAGTGGACACCTGCATCGTTCTGCGCACCGCCTGCTTCAAGGACGGCCAGATGTACATCCAGTCGGGCGGCGGCGTGGTGGCTGATTCCGATCCCGACGCCGAGTACGACGAAACGCTGCACAAGGCCCGCGCCCTTCGCAGCGCCGCAGAGGACGCCTGGCGTTTCGTCTAAGGCGCCTCGCTGAGGGGCGTTTCGCCGAGCGGCGCGTCGTCCAGTGCGGCGCCCGATTCGCCCGCCAGGTGCTGGGTGATGACGGGCGGAGCCGTGATCATGGCGCCTGCCAGGGCCAGGGCCGCCACCGCAGCGAAAGCCGCCGCCGCCAGCACGGGCCACACCCGCTCGCTCGCCGCCGGCGTCGCCAGCAGGCTCCGCGCTTCGGCCAAGGCGTCATGGTCCAGGGCGGAATCAGCAGCCGTCATGTTTGCAGCATCGGCCGGCCTAACCACATATGCAACGCGGCGCTTTGCGCACCTCAGAGCTTTGGCCTAGAGAACCCCTCATGATCCTGGTCGTCGATAACTACGACAGCTTCACCTACAACCTCGTCCACTATCTGAACGAGCTTGGGGCCGAAACGCTGGTCCATCGCAATGACGCGCTGAGCGCCGAAGAGGTGATCGCGCTGAAGCCTGAGGGCGTGCTGCTGTCCCCCGGTCCCTGCACTCCCAATGAGGCCGGACTCTGCCTCGACCTGCTGGCCAAGGCGCCGGCCGACCTGCCGATCTTCGGCGTCTGTCTGGGCCATCAGGCGATCGGCCAGGCCTTCGGCGGCGAGGTGATCCGGGCGGCGACCCTCATGCATGGCAAGACCAGCCCCATGCACCACACCGGCAAGGGTGTCTTCGCCGGCCTGCCCGACCCCTTCACCGCCACCCGCTATCACAGCCTGTCGGTGCGCCGGGAGACCATGCCCGACGTCCTGGAGATCACCGCCTGGACCGAGGATGGCGAGGTCATGGGCGTGCAGCATGTGAGCCGCCCGGTCTTCGGGGTTCAGTTCCACCCGGAGTCCATCGCCACCGAGGGCGGTCACGCCCTGCTGTCCAACTTCCTCGATCTGGCCGGCGCGCGGCGTCTGACCGAGGCGTGAGCCCGCCCCATGTCTGACGCCTTCAAGCCCTTGCTGGCCCGCTTGGCCGACGGCGCGACCCTTTCGGAAGCCGACGCCCAGGTCTTCTTCTCCGCCTGTCTGCGGGGCGAGCCGACGCCGGCCCAGGTGGCCGCGGCGCTGACCGCCATGCGGATGCGTGGCGAGACGGTGGGCGAAATCACAGCCAGCGCCCGGGCCATGCGCGAGGCCGCCGTCACCCTGGATCACCCCTACCAAGTGATCGATGTCTGCGGCACCGGCGGCGACGGGCTCCACACCCTCAACATCTCCACCGCCGTGGCCTTGGTGGCGGCCGGCGGCGGCCTGAAGGTGGCCAAGCACGGCAACCGCGCCCTGTCGTCCCGGTCCGGCGCCGCCGATGTGCTGGCTGCGCTCGGGGTCAATATCAACGCTGGCCGCGAGCAGCAGCTGCGCGCCCTGGACGAGGCCGGCCTCTGCTTCCTTTTCGCCCAGGCCCACCACGGGGCCATGAAGCACGTCTCCCCGATCCGCGCCGAGCTCGGCTTCCGCACCCTGTTCAACCTGCTGGGTCCCCTGGCCAATCCGGCCGGCGCCCGGCGCCAGGTGCTAGGCGTGTTTTCCGAGCGCTGGGTCGAGCCTCTGGCCCGGGTGCTGGGCGGCCTGGGCGCCGAGCGGGCCTGGGTGGTCCATGGCGGCGGCATGGACGAGATGACCACCACCGGCGAGACCCAGGTGGCGGAGTATCGGGACGGCCAGGTGCGGCTCTTCACCATTACGCCGGAGGCCGTCGGCCTGCCCCGCGCCGCCCTGTCCGATCTGACCGGCGGTGCGCCGGAGGTCAACGCTGCGGCGCTGCGCGCCCTGCTCCAGGGCGAGACCGGCGCCTATCGGGACATTGTCGCGCTCAATACGGCCGCCGCCTTCCTGGTGGCTGAGAAGGTCGAAACCCTGAGCGAAGGGGTCGCTCTGGCCGGACAGGTGATCGACGACGGTCGGGCGCTGACCGCCCTCGACCGGCTGTGCGAGATCACCAACTCATGAGCGACATCCTCGACCAGATCGCCGCCTACAAGCGGACCGAGGTCGCCGAGCGCAAGGCCGCCCGCAGCGTGACCGAGGTGGAGGCGGCCGCCAAGGTCGTCAGCGCGCCCCGGGGCTTTCACGCCGCACTGGCTGCGGCGCATGCGCCGGGCCGTCTGGCTTTGATCGCCGAAATCAAGAAGGCCTCGCCATCCAAGGGCCTGATCCGCGCCGACTTCGACCCCCCGGCCCTGGCCAGGGCCTATGAGGCCGGCGGCGCAGCCTGCCTGTCGGTGCTCACCGACGGTCCCAGCTTCCAGGGCGACGACGCCTATCTGACAGCCGCGCGGAACGCCGTGAGCCTGCCGGCGATCCGCAAAGACTTCCTGGTCGATCCCTGGCAGGTGGCCGAGTCCCGCGCCCTGGGCGCCGACGCCATCCTGATCATCATGGCCATGGTCGACGATGCTCTCGCCAGCGAACTCCTGGCCGAGGCGAACACCTGGGGGATGGACGCCCTGGTCGAGGTCCATGACGAGGCCGAGATGGCCAGGGCCGGCGCCCTGGGGGCCCGGCTGGTCGGCGTCAACAACCGCAATCTCCGCACCTTCGAGACGGACCTGTCCATCACCGAACGGCTGGCCGCCCTGGCGCCGCGAGAGGCCCTGCTAGTCACCGAAAGCGGCATCGTCGGGCCCACCGATGTCCGAAGGCTGGAGGCCGCCGGCGCGCGAGCCATGCTGGTCGGCGAAAGCCTGATGCGTCAGGTTGATGTGTCCCTGGCCGCCCAGACCTTACTCGGCTGACGCCCAGGACCGAGTCGGCCTGCGGCCGCCTGCCAAGGTTCGAGATCCCACGCCATTTCAACGGCCTTGTGGGTAACTTGACATTAAGGAAGAACGCCTAGAGAACATTCGTAACGTTTGCGATTTGTTCTTTAGGTTGGGAAAGTCCAATGCTGACCCGTAAGCAGCACGAACTGCTCATGTTCATCCATGAGCGGATCAAGGAGACCGGCGTCTCGCCGTCCTTCGACGAGATGAAGGAAGCCCTCGACCTGGCCTCCAAGTCTGGCATCCATCGGCTGATCACGGCGCTTGAGGAACGCGGATTCCTGCGTCGCCTCCCCCATCGCGCCCGGGCGCTTGAGGTCGTGAAGCTGCCGCAGCAGGCCACGGCGACGGCCCCGCCCAAGGGCCGGCAGGCCTTCCGGCCCCAGCTCGTCGAACCGGGGGACGGGCCGCAGGCGCCCACCGCAGCCAACGACACCCGCGAACTGTCGGTGCTCGGCAAGATCGCAGCCGGCACGCCGATCGAGGCGATCCAGCAGGAACGCGACCGGATCCACGTGCCAGAATCCATGCTGGGCGCCGGCGAGCACTTCGTCCTCGAAGTCCAGGGCGATTCGATGATCAACGCCGGCATCCTCGACGGCGACTATGTGGTGATCCGGCGGGCCGACTCGGCCAATTCCGGCGACATCGTCGTCGCCCTGGTCATGGGCGAAGAGGCCACCCTGAAGCGCCTGCGCCGCAAGGGCGCCTCGGTGGCCCTGGAGGCCGCCAACCCGGCCTATGAGACCCGCATCTTCGGCCCCGATCAGGTGGCTGTGCAGGGGCGGCTCGTCGGCCTTATCCGCCGCTATCACTAGACCCCCAGGTCCAGGGCCTGTGTCCACGCAGGTCCTGAGTCCAGAGGGCGAGCCATACGCCGTCCTTCCGGCTCAGCTCCAGGGCGCCCCCGCGAGCGAAGTCCGTCCCGCTCAGGACGATCACGCCAGGGCACAGATTCGGTGGCATCTCCGGGCGCACGACGACCACCTCGGCTGAGGCGCACAGTCTCGCCAGGGTTTCGGCGTCCGGCGTCTTGCGGCTCCAATAGGTGGCGACAGACGCCGGCGCGTTCAGGCCCGGGCGGCAGGTCCACCGATCGCAGACATAGAGTTCATCCCGCGGTGCTTCATCCACGCTCGGCGTAAGGCCGCGCCTCTGCGCCCAACGCTCGGCCGCGAATCGCTTGACGTCTGGCCGCATCAGGACGGCCGCCTCGCCCTGCCGCACCGCCACCTGAGCGCCGTCGGCGGCCACCCAGAGTGTCGGCGGTTCGCCCCGCGGGGCGAGACTCACCGCCAGCGCAAAGGGCAGGCCGAGCCATCTGACAGGCCCACGCCACAGACACATCCAGAGGATGCCGAGAAAGGCGCTGGGCAGGGTCCACGCCGGGGCGCTGGCGACCAGCAGGCTTGCGCCGGGCGCCTCGGCGGCGATCTGGGCCACGTCGGTGATCAACCCGATGCCCCAGCCCGACACCATCAGGGGGATATCCCCCAGCCCCAGCGGCGCGAGCGCCGCGCCGATGGCGAGGCTCGGCATCATCAGGAAGGACGAGATCGGCGAGGCCGCCAGGTTCGCCAAGAGGCCGAAGGTGGCCATCCGGTTGAAGTGCTGTAGGGCGAAGGGACCGGTCGCCATGCCGGCCACGAAGCTGGCGGCCAGGCTGGCGCTCAGCCAGGTCAGGCAGGTCTGGAGAAGACGGATCGGCCATGGCGCGCTGATCTCGCGGATCGGGCGCGGCCAGGCCTCGGCCAGGGCGACCAGGGCCGCCGTGGCGGCGAAGGACATCTGGAAGCCGGGTTCCGTCACTGCTTCGGGATGGATCAGCATGACGATCAGGGCCGCCAGGGCCAGGCCGTGCAGGCTGATCGCCCGCCGATCGAAAATCACGGCGGCGAAGGCCACGGACGCCGTGATCGCCGCCCGCTCGGCCGGCGCTGGGGCACCTGACACCACCAGATAGCAGGCCACTGCGCTCAGTCCGGCCAAGGCCGCGACCTTCTTGCTGGACACCCGCAAGGCCAGCCAGGGCCAGGCCGCCACACCGGCCCGCACGCCGGCGAAAACGAAACCGCCGACAATGGCCATGTGCAGACCGGAGATCGAAATCAGATGAGCCAGCCCCGAGGCCCGCATGTGCTCGATCTGCTCGAGCGGAATAAAGGCCTGGTTGCCCATGACCATGGCGGCAGCCAGCCCGCCGGTCTCCGCGCCCATTGAGGCGACGATCTTCTGGGCCAGCGCCCAGCGGGCGGCGTTGATACGCATATCCAGCACAAGCCGCCCCGGCGGCGTCGGGAGGTCCGCAGCCTCCGGCGGGGTGAGTGCGAAGCCGACGCCGCCGATGCTCTCGAAAAAGGCGTCCCGCGCGAAGTCATAGCCCCCTGGACTGGCGGGCGGTGGCGGCGGGTTCACCAGAGCCAGCATGCGCACGGCCTGGCCCGGCGCCGGCGGCGTGACGTCGCGCAGGGTGATCCGGACGCGGCTCGGCGTCTCGACCGGCGTCAGGCCCTCGATCCGTGTCGGCGCCACGAGGATACGGCTGCCGCCCTGGCCGGGGCTGGCGACGTCCACAACCCAGCCCTCGATCTGGGCGGGCTGGTCCATGGCCGGCGCGATGGGGCCCGCCACAGCCTCGGTGCGGAACTTGGCGGCCGAGAACCCCGCCAGGCCAAAGGCTGTGAGGATCAGCATCAGGGAGGCGCCGCGGGAAATGTTCAGCCGGCGCGCAGAGATCAGGAGCGCCATCGCCAGGGCCGCCGCGCCCCAGGCGACCAGGCCCAGCGGCTCCCGGTCCAGGGCGAAATAGGCCGCGCAACCCAGGCCGAAGGCCACCGGCGTCCACAGGCTCCAACGATCGGCCTGCTCAAGGACGGCGGCCTGCAACGCTGCGGCCGGCGCCCGCGGACTAGGAGCCCTGGGGAAGCGCATGCTAAGACCCCGGCCCCATCGCCCGGCGATCCCGCCGGCCTGCGACACCTCAAGACCCCCGACCTCGATGCCCGACCGTCCCGTCGTCACCCGGATCGCCCCCTCGCCCACTGGCTCGATGCATATTGGCACGGCCCGCACGGCGCTTTTCAACTGGCTTTATGCCAGGCGCACGGGCGGAAAGTTCCTTTTGCGCGTCGAGGACACCGATCGTGAGCGCTCCACCGAGGCCGCCGTGGGGGTCATCTTCGAGGGCCTGAAGTGGCTGGGCCTTGAGGCCGACGAGGCGCCCGTGTTCCAGGCCGCCCGGGCCGACCTTCATCGGGCCGCCGTGGACGACCTTCTGGCCCGCGGCGAAGCCTATCGCGACTACATGACGCCTGAAGAGCTGGACGCCGAGCGTGAAACCGCCCGGGCCGAAGGCCGGGTGGTTCGCTCGCCCTGGCGCGACATCGCCCCCAATGACGCCCCTGACCGCCCCTTCGTCGTGCGGCTCAAGAGCCCGCTCACCGGCGACACCGTGGTGGCCGACAAGGTGAAGGGGGACATTCGGTTCCAGAACAAGGATCTGGACGATCTGATCCTGCTGCGCACCGACGGCTCGCCGACCTATAATCTGGCCGTCGTGGTCGATGACCACGACATGGGCGTGACCCACGTGATTCGCGGCGACGATCACCTGAACAACGCCGCTCGCCAGACGCTGATCTACAAGGCGCTGGGCTGGGAGGTTCCGGTCTGGGCCCACCTGCCGCTGATCCACGGCCCCGACGGCGCCAAGCTCTCCAAACGCCACGGCGCCCAGGCCGTCAGCGAGTTCGATTCCATGGGCTATCTGCCCGAGGCCATGCGCAACTATCTGGCCCGCCTGGGCTGGGGGCATGGGGACGACGAGATCTTCAGCGACCAGCAGGCCATCAGCTGGTTCGACATCGCAGACGTGGTCAGCGCGCCGGCCCGCCTGGACTGGGCCAAGCTCAATCATATCAACAACCATTACATCCGCCAGGCCGAGATCAGCCGCCTGGCGGACCGCGTGACAGCCATCCACGAAAGCCGCGATTTGAAGGTCCCGGCCGACCTTCGTCCCGTACTCGAACGCGCCATTCCCTTGGTGCGCGACGGCGCCAAGACCTTGCTGGACCTGGCCGATTCGACGGTCTTCGTCCTGGCGCAGCGGCCCTTGGCCATGCCCGAAAAGGCGGCCGTGCTGCTCACCGAAGAAACCCGCGCACGACTAGGCCGGCTGCGGGACCGGTTGGCCACGGCCGACGCCTGGGATGTTCCGGCCCTCGAGGTCGAGATTCGCGCCTTCGCCGAATCCGAAGGCGTCGGCATCGGTAAGTTCGGCCAGGCCCTGCGCATCTGCTTGGCCGGCGCCGCCTCTGCGCCGGACCTCGCCGGCGCGCTCACGGCGCTTGGACGCGAGGAAAGCCTGGGTCGGCTTGACGATGCGCTTTCGCCCGCTGCGTAAACCGCTATAAGGCCAAGCGAACAGACGTTTTAATTCCTAGTCATTTGAAAGGGGATGGCATGGTCGATACGGCGAAGATCAGCATTGGCGCCAAATCTGTCGAGCTACCCATCTTGAAGGGTACGACGGGTCCGGACGTGGTGGACGTGCGCAAGCTGTACGCCGAGGCCGATGTCTTTACCTACGATCCGGGTTTCACGTCGACGGCGAGCTGCGAAAGCAAGATCACCTACATCGACGGCGACGCGGGCATTCTGCTGCATCGGGGTTACCCGATCGACCAGCTGGCCGAGAAGTCCAGCTTCCTGGAAGTCTGCTACCTGCTCCTGCACGGCGAACTGCCGACGGCGGAACAGTTCACCGAGTTCGACCACAACATCACCTACCACACGATGTTGCACGAGCAGTTCGACCGGTTCTTCGCCGGCTTCCGTCGCGACGCCCACCCGATGGCCATCATGGTCGGCGCGGTCGGCGCCCTGTCGGCCTTCTATCACGACAGCACCAACACCGATGATCCGCAGCAGCGGATGATCTCGGCCCATCGCATGATCGCCAAGATGCCGACCATCGCGGCGCGGGCCTTCAAATACTCCAAGGGCCAGCCGTTCGTGCATCCGCGCAACGACTTGTCCTATGCGGAGAACTTCCTGCGCATGTGCTTCTCGGTGCCGGCCGAGGACTGGAAGCCGAATCCGGTCCTGACGCGCGCCATGGACCGCATCTTCATCCTGCACGCCGATCACGAGCAGAACGCCTCCACCTCGACCGTCCGCCTGGCCGGTTCGTCGGGCGCCAATCCGTTCGCCTGCATCGCCGCCGGCATCGCCTGCCTGTGGGGTCCCAGCCATGGGGGCGCCAACGAAGAGGCGCTCAACATGCTGGCCGAGATCGGTTCGGTGGAGAACATCCCCGAATACGTTCAGGGCGTGAAGGATCGCCGCTACCGGCTGATGGGCTTCGGTCACCGGGTCTATAAGAACTACGACCCGCGCGCCAAGGTCATGCAGGCCACCTGCCATGAAGTGCTGGCCGAGATGGGCCACACCGACGATCCGTTGCTGAAGGTGGCCATGGAGCTCGAAAAGATCGCGCTCAACGATCCCTACTTCGTGGAGCGCAAGCTCTATCCGAACGTGGACTTCTATTCGGGCATCACCCTGCGGGCCCTAGGCTTCCCGCCGGAGATGTTCACCGTGCTGTTCGCGCTCGCGCGGACCGTCGGCTGGATCGCCCAGTGGAAGGAAATGGTCGAGGATCCGTCGCAGAAGATCGGGCGTCCGCGCCAGATCTATACAGGCGCGGCTCAGCGCGACTACACCTCGGTCGACCAGCGCGGCTAAGCCGCCCCCCGACCGAGCACTTTCAGAACGGCCCGCGCGGCGGCCTCCGAGGGATCGGGGCCGCCGCGCCCCATTTGGGCCAGGGCCTTGTCCTGGGCCTCGACCTGGGCGCGGCGCAGGTCCGGGTCGTCCAGCCGCCGGGCGATCTCGCGGGCGATTTTCGGGCCGTTGCAGTCAGCCTGGATCAGTTCAGGCGCCACGAAGTCCTGCGCGGCGATGTTGAACAGCGTCACATAGTCGGTGCGGATCAGACGCTTGAGAATGGCGTAGGTCACCGGGCCAAGCCGATAACCCACCACCATGGGGGCGCCGGCCAGGGCGAGCTCGGTGGTCACGGTGCCCGAACAGGCGAGCGCCACGGTGGCCGCCTTCATGGCCGAGTACCGATCAGCCTCCCCCTCCACCACGTGCGCCCGATAGGGCCAGCCGGCGACCCGCGCCTTGACCGCATCGGCCACGGTGGCGGCGGCCGGCACAATCACCTGCAGGCCAGGCCTGGCGCTCTTCAGCAGGGCGACAGCTTCCTCGAAGGGCGGCAGCACGCGCGCGATCTCGCTGGGCCGGCTGCCGGGCAGAACAACCAGCACCGGCTCGTCGGGTCCGATCGCCAGGCGGCGACGCAAGGCCACGGGATCGGCGCCCGACAGGTCGAGGCTGAGCGTGCTGTTGCCGACAAAGGTGGTCGGCAGGCCCGCCTTCTCGAAATAGGGCGCATCAAAGGTATGGATCGACAGCAGGTGGTCGACATGCCGCGCCAGCACCGCGGCCCTGCCGGGGCGCGAGGCCCAGACCTGCGGCGCCACATACTTGATGACCGGCATGTCCGGCAGCTGCGCCTTGAGACGCTGCGCCACCCGCAGGGTGAAACCCCAGGAATCGATCAGGATGGCCACGTCGGGCTTTTCCCGCACCGCCAGGGCGGCCATCTCGTCGGCGCGGCGCACGACCTTGGGATAGGCCAGCAGGCCCTCCAGGAGGCCCAGGATCGACAGCTCGGACATGTCGAAGGCGCTGGCCAGGCCTTCAGCCGCCATCCCCTGCCCGCCCAGCCCCACGAAGCGGACGTTCTCAGGCCCAAGCTGCGCCTTCAGGGCCGCCATCAGGCCTGCGCCCCGGTCATCGCCGGAGGCCTCGGCGGCGACCAGCATGATGCACAGCGGCTGGCTCATTGACGGTCAGGCTCCACGCCGAAGACGAACAGGCCCAGTTCATCGGCCAGGGCGATCACCTCAGCCCGGTCGAGCACCAGCAGGCGGCCCGCCTCTCCCACCACGCCGGCCAGCCCCGCCCGTGCGGCCCGCTGGATGGTGCCAAGGCCGATGGTGGGCAGATCGACCCGGGTCTCCTGGATCGGCTTTGGCGCCTTGGCCAGGACCCCGCGCGGTGCGTCCGACGCCCCCCGAATCGCCGCCGGCAGGTCGGCGACCCGGCGGAGCATGGCGTCGGTGCCCTCCTGGGCCTCGACGGCGAGGACCAGGCCGTCGCAGACCACCGCGCCCTGGCCGATGTCCAGGCGGCCCAGTTCACGGGCCACATGCAGCCCTCGGGCGATATCGCCGGCGTGGGCTGGTCCCGGGCGCACCTTGCCCAGGGCGCCGGCCGGCAGCCGCAGGTCCCCCATCGCCTCGTCGGCGCCCTCGATGGTGAAGCCTTCCTTCTCGAATTCCTGCAGCAGGGCGCGGAGCAGGCCGTCATCCCCGTGACGCGCCGCGGCGACCAGCCCCGGCAGGGCCTTCAGGCCGCGCACGTCGGGTCTCAGGGCGGCGAAGTCCGGCCGGCTGACATTGCCCGCGAAGCAGATGGACGCGCAGCCGGCGGTCTTGAGCGCGCGAATGCACTTGCCGAGTTCCGCCAAACCGATATCGGCCCCGGGAAAGCCCGCCAGTTCCGACCCTGCAAACCCCTTGAGGCGCACCACGAAGAGCGGCCGGCCCGCCCGCTGGCAGGCTGCAGCGATCTCGACCGGGAGCCCGCCGCCGCCGGCGATCAGGCCGAGCTTGGACAAGGCCCTAGACCTCCCGCTCCGGCAGGCAGAGCGGCCGATTGGCCTCGGCGCGGATGAAGTCGATGATCTCCATGACCGGCGCGCTATGGCCGAAGGTGGCCATGGCGTCCTCGATCCGCTCCTGGAAAGTGCCTTCTTCGGCGAACAGCAGCCGGTAGGCCGAACGCAACTCGGCGATCATCTCACGAGAGAAGTTGCGGCGCTTGAGCCCCACGAGGTTCAGGCCCTCGAGGTGGGCGTGGTTGCCCCAGACCAGGCCATAGGGAATGACGTCCTTGGTCACCGCCGCCAAGCCGCCGATGAACGAATAGCGCCCGACCCGGCAGTGCTGGTGCACCGCGGCCAGGCCGCTGACCATGACGAAGTCGCCGACATCCACATGACCGCCCAGGGTGGCCGAGTGCGCCAGGACGACATTGTCGCCCACGGCGCAGTCGTGCCCCACATGGCTGGTGGCCATGTACATGCCGTCATTGCCGACCCGGGTCACGCCGCCGCCATCGGGGGTGCCTATGTGCATGGTGACGTGCTCCCACAGGCGATTGCGGTCACCGATGATCAGCTCAGTAGGTTCACCCTTGTAGCCCGTATGGTGCGGCGGCCCGCCCAGATTGGAAAAGTTGCGAACGCTGCAGTCGGCGCCGATGGTCGTGTGGCCCTCGATGATCACGTGCGACAAAAGCTCGGTGCGCGGCCCGATCTTCACATGCTCGCCGATGATCGAATAGGGACCGACCTTCACGCCTTCGGCCAGCTCGGCGCCCGGGGCGACGATGGCGGTGGGATGGATATCCACGCTCATTGGGTGGCCACCACCATGGCGGCGAACTCGGCCTCAGCGGCGATCTTGTCGCCCACCATGGCGTGGCCCTTGAACTTGAAGAGATCGCCGCGATGGCGAACGACCTCGACCGGCATGCGCAGGACGTCGCCTGGCCTGACCGGATTGCGGAAGCGGCAGTTGTCCAACGAGATGAACAGGATGGTCTTGCCCGCCACATCGACGTCCAGAGACTTGGACATCAGAACCGCGCCGGTCTGAGCCAGGGCCTCGACGATCAGCACGCCGGGCATCACCGGATACTCTGGAAAATGGCCGGCGAAGAACGGCTCGTTGAAGGTCACGCACTTGATGCCGACAATGGACTCGCTCGGCTTGTACTCCTCGGCGCGATCCACCAGCAGGAAGGGATAGCGGTGCGGAATCCGCCGAAGGACTTCGGAAATGTCGATCTCGGTCGGGTTTTCGTTCACCGGCGCTTTGCGGCTCATGCGCCTGCTCCTTCTCCGCGGCGCTGGGCCATCTTCGACAGCCAGGCGGTCTCGCGCATCCATGTCCTTACCGGCCGCGCCGGCACGCCGCCCCAGGTTTCGCCTGGAGGAATATCTTTCATGACCCCGGCGCCAGCCGCGACGCGGGCGCCCTGGCCGATGTCCAGATGGTCGGCCACCCCGGCCTTGCCGCCGAACTGAGCGCCATCGCCGATCGTCACGCTGCCCGAGATGCCGGTATGGGCGGCCATGACGCAGTTGCGCCCGACGCGGACGTTGTGGGCGATCTGCACCAGGTTGTCGATCTTCGTATTCTCGCCGATCACCGTGTCCTCGAAGGCCCCGCGATCAATGCAGGTTCCAGCCCCGACCGTCACCCCATCCTGGATGATCACCCGGCCAAGCTGGGGGATGTCGATCAGCCCCGTAGGCCCAGGCGTGGCGCCGAAGCCCGCCTCGCCGATCACTGCGCCGGCATAGATCCGCACCCGGTCGCCGATCAGGGCGAAGCCGATCACCGCGCGGGGACCAACCTCGCAGTCACGGCCGATGGCGACGCCCGGGCCGATGACCGCGCCGGACCCGATCACGGTCCCGGCGCCGATCTGCGCGCCATCGCCGACGACCGCGCCCGGAGCGATCCGTGCTCCGGACTCAATCCTGGCGCTGGCAGAGACAAAGGCCTCGGACGCGTTGATCCGTGGGCGGTGGAGGGCCTGGGCCGCCAGCGCGTAGGCCGCCTGGGGCGATGGGGTCAGCAGGACCGCGCAGCCATCGGGCGCGGCCTCGGCCTGGCTGGGATGCAGGAAGCAGGCGCCGGCCCGGCTGGCCAGAAGATCCGCCTTGCGCCGTCGATCGGAGAGGAAGGTGATGCTGTCGGCGTCGGCCCGGTCGAGGATCGCCACGGATCGCACCTGGCGAGCGCCCTCGTCCGGCGCGCGAAGCTCTGCCCCCACGAGGCGGGCGAGATCGGAAAGCGTTTTGGGACCGAGGTCCTCGAAGAAGCGCGGGTCAGGCATGGGATTCCAGGCGCGACCCGCGCCCTCTGGCGAGTCGTTCGATTATCTAGTCTGGGCGCCGGACGCCTGCT
>NZ_JBALUY010000016.1:0-46258 GCF_036963605.1 Phenylobacterium sp.
GGATGTTGTCCACCTCGGCGCCCCGCCAGCCATAGATCGACTGGTCGTCGTCGCCGACGCAGCAGACGTTCTGCCGCTTCTGGGCCAGCAGGCGCAGCCACAGGTACTGGGCGACATTGGTGTCCTGGTACTCGTCTACCAGGATGAATTTGAAGCGATCGTGATACTCGGCCAGTACGTCCGGCTGGGAGGTGAAGATGGTGATGTTGTGCAGCAGCAGGTCGCCGAAATCGCAGGCGTTCAGCACCCGCAACCGCTCCTGATAGAGCCGGTAGAGCGCCTGGCCGCGATTGTTGGCGAAGGCCGCGCCCTCGGCCGGGGGCAGGCGGTCTGGCGTCCAGCCGCGATTCTTCCAGTGGTCGATCAGGCCGGCCAGGGCCTTGGCCGTCCAGCGCTTGGAATCGATGTTCTCGGCCTCCAGCAGCTGCTTGAGCAGCCGCTCCTGATCGTCGGTGTCGAGGATGGTGTAGCTGGACTTCAGGCCGACCAGCTCGGCATGCCGGCGCAGGATCTGGGCGGCGACCGAGTGGAAGGTGCCTAGCCACCGCAGGCCCTCGGCCTCAGGCCCGATGATGGCGGCGATCCGCTCGCGCATCTCGCGGGCGGCCTTGTTGGTGAAGGTGACGGCCAGCAGCTCCCAGGGTTTGGCGCGGCCGGTGGTCAGGATATGGGCCAGCCGCGTGGTCAGCACACGGGTCTTGCCGGTGCCGGCGCCGGCCAGGACCAGGACCGGACCCTCGACGGTTTCCACCGCCTCGCGCTGCTCGGGGTTCAGGCCCTGGAGATAGTCGGGCTGGTGGCCGGGCCCGCCCACACGGGCGAGGTCGCTGATCTTCGGCGCAGGGGCCGGGGGAGCTGATTCAGGAAAGGACATTGGAACTTATATAGAACATATCGGAGCCGGCGCCCAAGGCGCGGCGTGTCAGAGCAGGCGGCGCATTTCCGGCGACATCAACTGCTCGCGAGGACGCACCTGCACGTCGAAGGTTCCGGCCGGCGGGGGTGTCTTGAAGGCGGCCTTGCCCGAACCCTTCAGGTCCAGCCAGGCCAGGCCCTGACGCAGAGTCAGAACCGGGGGGCCGCGATCGTGGATGGTCGCCATGTCGGCCGGCGCAGGGCCGGTGATGAAGGCGAAGCTTTCCAGGCCGTGGGGGAAATCGGTGGGGGCGGATCGCTCCCAGAGGCCGGCGAAGAAGCGGATATCCTCGCCCGCCCAGCTGATCTCGTTCCGCTGCTTGGGTTGTCCCTTCTTCCAGCCTGCCGGCTCGGAGTATTCGATGAAGCTGGTCAGCGGCACGAGGCAGCGGCGGCGGCGATAGGCGTCCTTGAAGGCGGGGCTGGTGTCCGCCGTCTCGATCCGCGCATTGGTGCTCATGGCTCGCCAGTCCTTCACCGGTCCCTTGTGGAAGGCCGGGACCAGCCACCAGCGCAGGTCGAGCATCTCCAGGCCATTTTGGGGCTGGGCAGGGTCGATCGGTCGCAGGATGGTCGCCCGTTCGGTGGGCCGGATCGGCTCATCCAGGGAGCGGTTCGACGCCGCCTCGTCGATCCGGAGCGGGACGCCGTACTCGGAGAACAGCTCGGCCAGATCGGTGGCCGCGGCCCGCTTCAGATACTCGTTGCACATGGCCGCAGGACAGCCACAGCCGGAGGCCTGAGTCCACCGACCTTTGGAGGCTCAGGCGACGAGCCAGTCCCCGAGGGTGGCGGCGGTGACGCCGACCAGGATCATCTGCGCGCCGCCCGTCATGTTGATCACGGCGTCCGAACCGGAAAAGCCGAGCTCCCAGACCGTGCCGGGGTCGAACCGCACCCGGTCGCCCTGGGCGCTGCTGAAGTCCAGAACCCGGTCCAGGCCGGCGTCGCCGAAGGTGTTGAAAATGTCGGCGCCGGCGCCGCCGGCAAGGGTGTCGTCACCCTTGTCCCCGGACATCCAGTCGTTCCCGGCCCCGCCATAGAGGACGTCGTTGTTCTGGCCGCCGCGGATCAGGTCGTTTCCGTCATCCCCATGGCAGGTGTCATTGCCGATATTTCCATAGACGATATCGCTGCCGGCCTCGCCATGGAGCAGGTCGTCGTCCTTGCCGCCCACCACCCAGTCGTCGCCGCCGGCGCCCCATAGGGTGTCGGCGCCCACATTGCCGTGCATGTCGTCGAAGGCCGATCCCCCCCAGAGGCGGTCGTTGCCGTCGAAGCCGCGCAGATAGCTGGTCCCGTCGCCGCCACGGATTTCATTGTCGGCGCTGTTGCCCAGGATGGTGTCCGCGCCGGAGCCGCCGATAACATTCTCGATCACCGTGTTGTAGGCGATCCCGAGATTGTCCGACCAGGTGTAGGTTTCGGGGCCCAGGATATGCTCGTTGAAGAAGTCCGCCGCCCAGGGGAAACGGATCAGCATCTGGGCGATTTGGGCCTGGGCCGAGAACTGGGCGATGGACGAATAGGCGCCGGGCGCGAGGTCGATGATCGAGCCGCGGCTGTGACTGGAGAGATCGAAGGTGTCGACGCCGCCGGCGTCATAGACGGTCTGGAAGAAGGGCCGGCTCTCGTCCCAGGCGTAGGTCGTATTTCCGGCGGCCGTCGTGGAGTCGGCGCCGTAGCGGTTCTGGGCGGCGAGGACGTCAAACACCATGGGGGTCTCGGGCGCGACCCGGGTGGGCGTGATGCGGACACCGGTGGCGGTGGCTTCGACCTGCCAGTAGAGGCTGTCCGTGGCGTCAGTGTAGGCCATGACCGTGTAGCGGCTGTTGTCATAGGCCGCCGGCAGGACCGCCCCATCCTCGAAAGGATGTTTCAGGCCGATCGCGTGGCCAATCTCATGAACCAGCGAACTGAAGTCGTTGCCGCCCTGGGCGAAGTCAGAGGTGACGTGCGACTGGTCAATCCAGATATCGCCGGAGATGGCGCTTCCGCCGCCGCCATAGCTGGGCGGATAGTAGGCGTAGCCCCAGAGATCCTCGTCTCCATCGCCCAGGGCGTCGACGTCTGTGAAAGCCACGCGGATCTGACCTGGCGAGGCCACATCGTCGGTCTGGATGAAGTTGACGGCGACGACCTTGTCCCAGGCGTCGATGGCGGCTCTGAACTGCTGGACCTGCGAGGCGTTCAGGACACCGTAGCCTGCGACGCCTGGTTCCTTCCCGGCATCATAGGTAGGCCAGGTTGAGCCCGCGCTGGGCGCGCTGTAGGTGATCGTCGATCCGCTCCACCAGCGGCTGGCCGCGAGCAGGCTTGATATGATGGCGCTGGTGTCGGGGACAGCCATGGGTGAACTCGAAGCTTCTTGCTGGCGGTGCGTGTCAGTATCGCAGGTTGCAGGCCGCAGCCTGTCCAAATTCCTAATGACTGGGACCCAAGTCACCCACTCGTGACCCGACCTCGCAGTTCCGGAGCCGCTTTCATGCCCGACATGCCGCCCCCTTTGATTTCCGAGCTGCAGGTCACGGCGCCGCGGCTGGCGCCCAGCCCCGGGGACGCCGCCTTCGCCCTCACAACCCTGAGGATTGAAACCCTGGCGACCGCGCCACGCCTCGACGAGGCCTTGCGTGGCGAGCCAGGCGTCGCCCTGTTTCGCCGAACGGGCAGCGAGGTGGCCAATCCGACCATCCAGGGCCTCTCCCTGCGGGCCATCGCGCCGTCCGGCGCCGGGCGCACCCTGGTGACCCTGGATGGCGCGCCCCAGAACGATCCTTTTGGCGGCTGGGTGATCTGGTCGGCCCTGCCGCCGGAGGGCCTGGCGGCGGCCCAGATCATCAAGGGCTCGGGCGCGGGTCCCTATGGGGCGGGCGCCCTGACCGGGGTGGTGGCGCTCAGCGAACGGGCGCCGGCGCAGGGGCTCTCTGCTCTGGACGTGTCCGCAGGTTCTCGCGGGACCTACCGGGCCGCCGCCGCCCTGGGGATGGAGAACCTGCTGGCCGTGGTCTCGGGGTCGACGACGGAGGGCTACGTGCCGATCCGCGGCGCCGGCCGTGGACGGGTCGACCAGCCCGCCGGCCTCAACCAGGTCTCCGCCGCCGCGCGGCTGCAGGGCGAGGTGGCCGGCGTGCAGGCCGCCTTCCGCCTGGACGCCTACGAGGAGCGCCGGGGCGGGGGCGTCGAGGGTGTCGGCTCCCAGGCCAGCGGTGGGTCAGCAACCCTGTCCCTGGCCCAGCCCTCGCAAACCGACGCAGGCGGCTGGCGCGTCCAGGTCTGGCTGCGGACCAGCGACCTCAAGAACCGCTTCGCCGCGGTGGAGCCTGATCGCTCGGCCAGCCGCCCGGCCGCCCAGCAGCTGGCCACGCCCGCCCTGGGCTATGGCGCCAACGCGGCCTGGCGCCAGGTGTCGGGCGGCTGGACCTGGGAGCTCGGCGGCGATGTCCGTGTGAGTGACGGGGAGACCCGGGAGTTTTTCCGCAATCTGGGCGACGGCTTCACCCGCGGCCGGGTGGCGGGCGGCCGGACCCTGGTCGGCGGCGTCTATGGCGAGACCACCTATCAAGCCGATCGCCTCCTGCTGACCGGCGGCCTGCGCCTGGATGGCTGGTCGGCGCGCGACGCGCGTCGGATCGAGCGTGACCTGAACGGCGGCGCCATTCTGCTGGACTCCCGGGCGGAGGACTCCAGCGGCTCGACCCCCACCGGGCGTGTAGGCGCCCGCCTGGCGCTGACGGATAACCTCTATCTGCGCGGCGCGGCCTATTCCGGCTTCCGCCCGCCGACCCTCAACGAACTCCATCGGCCTTTCCGGGTCGGCAATGACATCACCGAGGCCAACCCCGATCTTGAGCCGGAGCGGCTGTATGGACTCGAGGCGGCTCTCGGGGGCGAAGGCGCGCTGCGATGGTCGCTCGGCGTCTTCTTCAATCGCCTGGACGACCCGATCACCAACGTGACGATCGGCGATGGGCCAGGGACCTTCCCGATCGCCGGCTTCGTCCCGGCCGGCGGGGTGTTGCGCCAGCGCCAGAACGCCGGCGCCATCGACGCCCTGGGGCTGGAGGTGTCCGCACAGCGGAGCTGGGGCGCGCTGGACCTGCGCGCCGCCGCCGTCGCGACACGGGCCGAGGTGGACGGGGGAGGCGTTGCGCCTCAGCTCACGGGCCTGCGGCCGGCCCAGACGCCCGAGTTCGCCGCCACCCTCGGCATCGACTGGGCGCTCACCGAGCGCCTCCGCCTGTCGGGCCAGGTCCGGCATGAAGGCCAGCGGTATGAGGACGATCTCAATAGCCGCAGCTTGGCTTCGGTCACCACGCTGGACCTGCGCGCCGCCTGGCGAACAGGCGTCGACGCCGAGGTCTACCTGGCTGCGGACAATCTGCTCGACGCTGAAGTGGAGGCCCAGGTGACGGGCGACGGCCTCCTGACCTTGGCCGCCCCCCGAACGATCCGGGTGGGCTACAGCCTGCGCCGATGAGACGGGGCCTCTCGGCCTCGTGTTGAACCTGATTGTAACATCAGTTTTGAGCTGTGGCGGAGAGGCTAGGCAAAGCAAAGTGCCGGTGCGCTATGCCGCGCCGCATGCCAATGTTAGGCTACAACGCCCGCGGCGCTGCGGGCGATGATTCCTATGTTTGGAAATATACGCCCATGCCACGTATATACTTAGCCGCGCTTGCGATTACGGCCATCACGTTAAGCGGCCTCCTGACGGGACGGGCTCAAGCTCAATCCATAGTCATATCGGGTGCGGAGATACTCGAATTCGACGGAATCGACGTGGTGCGTCGCGCCGGCGAGACGGTCTGGATCGATGGCGACCGCATCGTGGAGGCGGCTCCGAACGATGGTGAAGCGGCCCCCAAAACCCTGATCGATGGTCGCGGCCTCTATCTGATGCGCGGCCTGACCGACATGCATGTCCATCTGTGGGACCAGGTGGAGCTAGGCGCCTATCTGGCCCATGGCGTCACCCAGATCCGCAACCTCTCGGGCATGCCGTTCCACCTGCGCCTCGCCCAGGAGATCGAGTCCGGGGCGGTGGTCGGCCCACGGCTCGTCACCTCCGGTCCGATTCTCAACAGCACGGGCGCGAATTTTCAGATCATCCACGAACGGGTGGAGACGGCAGACGAGGCGCGCGCGGCCGTGCATCGGCAGCACGCGGCCGGTTTCCGCACGCTGAAGGTCTATTCGAACCTCTCGCGGGAGGCCTATGAGGCGATCCGCGACGAGGCCCGGGAGCTGGACATGGAGATCATGGGCCATTCGCCCGAGGGGCGGCGCGGGCCTGGCGTGCCCGCCCAGGCCCCGTTCGACATCGCTTTCGAGGAACTGCTGGACGACGGTTTCGCCACATTCGAACACGCGGAGACGATCGTCTGGCATGGACTGAGGAACCGCCGAGACCTGGACGCCATGCGCGCGCTGGCCGCGCGGCTGGCGGCGTCAAAGGCGGTGGTCGATCCGACCCTGGTCGCCTTCTACAATTTGCTGCGGGTCGCAGAGACGAAGGGCGAATTCGTCAAAGGCCCCGACATGCAGCTGCTCAACCCCCTGGTCGTCGCCCAGGAAGCCCCCAACTACGCCCGCTGGGCGGCCGAAGATGTGGAGACCGCCCGGGCCGACTTCGCCTTCTATCAGGCCGCCACGCTCGCGCTGCATGAGGCCGGCGTCCGCCTGGTGGCCGGCAGCGACTCCGGGATCTTCGCCAATGCGCCAGGGGTCTCTCTGATCGATGAGCTGGACCTGATGATTGACGCCGGTCTGACGCCGGCCCAGGCCCTGGGCGCGGCCACGACCAACGCGGCGCTGACGCTTGAGGCCGACGACAGCGGCGGGCTGGTTCGGCCGGGGGTGAGGGCCGACCTCATCCTGCTCGATGCGGATCCGACCAAGGACATGAGCGCCATGCGCCGCCCCGTGGCGGTGATCGCCGCCGGCAGGCTCCAAGATCGGGCTGCGCTCGACGCCCTGCTCGCGGCCGCCCGCGCCCCTGACATGACGCGGACGATCGCCAATGTGAGCGAAGGGTTGAAGGCTCAGGGGGGCGATCCGTCAGCTGTCCTGGGCCCCTGAACCTCTTCCTCCGAACGGCTCAGGCGCCCGCCTGGCGCTAGGCGGACCCGCTTTCCGCGGCGGCCATGTCGGCGGCGGCCTTGGCCATCATCTTCTGGAACACGCCGCTGCGGATCAGTTCACGCCGTTCCTCCAGCCCCCGGTGCAGCTCTTCCAGCACCTTGGCGGCGGGCGCCTGTTGCTGGATGGCGGCCCAGTAGGCGGCGACCTTGGGGGTTGAGGGGATGGGATTGTCCATGCCCACCGACGGCAGGACGTTCTCCACCAGGAAGAGGCCTGGCACGATGGCGCAGTCGGCCAGGGTCAGGCGGCCTGCGCAGGCGAAGCCGTCCTCGCCGATCAGCTTTTCCAGGGCCTTGACGTTGCGCACCACCTGGCCGCCCAGCAGGTCGACAATCCCCTGGTTGCGGGTGTCGGCCCGGGACTGGGGCGAGAGCATGAACATGTTGTTCATGATGTAGATGTCGCCAATGCGGGCGAGGGTGCGGATCTGGGCGGTCTCCCGCGGGGTGGCCCCTAGCATGGAGGGCTCGGGATAGCGTTCCTCGAGATACTCGGCGATGACCTCGGACTCCGCCATGGGCCCGCCATCCCCCTCCAGCACAGGGATGCGGCCGATGGGATAGTCCTTGCGGAACTGCGGCGTCCCAAAGGTGGCCGGGCGCGCGATCTCGATGTCGGTGATGCCCTTGGCGTAGATCTGCATCCGCACGCGGGCGGAATAGGGGCTCAGATCCCCGGAATAGAGCGTCAGCGACATGATGATCTCCCTACGGGCCACTCCGAAATCCGGGCGGCCGGCTTTTGACCCATCCTGCCGGACACCGCGGCGGCTTGTCACGGGTTCTTGCCGCGATCACGACCCCTGGGCGCGTCGTCCTCAGGACTCACCTGGGCCGCCCGCTCGAGGAAGCGGATGACCGAGAGCTCGAAGGCCCTGGCCGTGGCGGCGGCCTTGAGTGGTAACTCGCCCCCTTCATAGGCCGTCAGGACCAGCGGATGGATATAGGCCCGGCGGCAGACGGCCGGCGTATTTCCCAGCAGGCCCGCCACCGCCTTGATGCAGGTGTTCAGGTTGCGCTTGGTCTCGGTCTTGGTTCCGCAACCGCCGTGTTCCACCAGGGCGCGGGCGGCCGAGACGGTGGCCGCCCAGGTGCGGAAATCCTTGGCGCTGACCTCCAGGCCCATGGCTTCGCGGATGTAGGCGTTCACGTCGGCGGATTCGACGGCGTGGCGTGCGCCGTCCGCGTCCAGGTACTGGAACAGCCGCTGGCCGGGCAGGTCCTGGCAGGACTTGACCACCCGGGCCAGGCGGCGGTCCTGAAAGGCCGTCTCGTGCTGTTTGCCGGACTTGCCGCGGAAGGCGAAGGTGACGCCGCGGGTGCTGATCTTCGCATGCCGGTCGCGAAGGGTGGTGAGGCCGAAGCTCTTGTTCGTGCGGGCATATTCGTCATTGCCGACCCGGATCAGCGTCACCTCCAGCAGCCGGATGACCGCGGCCAGCACCTTTTCCCGGGGCAGGCCGCGCCGGGCGAGATCGGCCTCCACCTGCTTGCGCAGGCGCGGCAGGGCGCGGCCGAAGGCGGCCACCCGCTCGAACTTGGCCAGGTCGCGAGTCTCGCGCCAGCGGTCGTGATAGCGGTACTGCCGCCGCCCCCTCTGATCGCGGCCGGTGGCCTGGATGTGGCCGCGGGGGCTGGCGCAGATCCACACCTCTGTCCAGGCGGGCGGAATCACCAGGGCATGGATGCGGGCGAGGGTGGTCTCGTCCTTCACGGGCTGGCCCTTGGCGTCCAGATAGGAAAAGCCGCCCTTCCCAGGGCGCCGGGAGATGCCCGGATCGTCCGGATTTACATAGGTCAGGCCAGCGGCGCGGGTTTCGGACTTGAGTTCGGCGATATCGCGCGGCATGCGGCGGATTCCTCACAGGCCGGGCGCCCGGCGCGGCGAGCAACGTGGTAGGAACCGCGCCGGTTCCTCCTTCGCGTCGCCGAGGTCGCCTTGAACTACCGCCACGCCTTCCATGCCGGCAACTTCGCCGATCTGGTCAAGCATGCCGCCCTGCTGCATTTGCTGGACGTGATGCAGGCCGACGCAATCCCCCTGCAGATCATCGACACCCATGCCGGGTCTGGTCTCTACGACCTGCGCGGCCCCCAGGCCCAGCGGTCCGGCGAGGCGCAGGCGGGCGTCATGCGGATGATGGCGGCGACCGACCGGCCTGGCGCGCTCGATAATCTGGTCCAGGCCGTCAGGGCGGCGAACGGCGGCTCAGCCGAGCCCTGGCTCTACCCCGGTTCACCCTGGCTGATCGCCCGGGCCCTGCGGCCGGGCGACACCTATCTGGCCTGCGAGATGCAGCCCCAGGAACACGCGCGGCTGGCCGAAGTCGTTGGTGACAGGCCGGGCGTCAGCACCCTGTGCGGCGACGGGTTCTCCCATGCCGCCAACGCCCTGGATCCGGCGGCGCGAAATCTGGTGCTGATCGATCCGCCCTTCGAGAAGGCCGATGACTACGACCGGATCGCCGTCCTGGCGAGCGAGGCCCTGGCGCTTGCGCCCGGGACCACCTTCCTGATCTGGCTGCCGCTCAAGGACCTGGAGACCTTCGACGCCTTCCTGCGCGACCTGGAGGACGCCTGCGAGCCGGCTCCCATGCTGGTGGTCGAGGCCAGGATGCGGGCCCTGGGCGACCCCATGACGATGAACGGCTGCGCCCTGGTGCTGATTCATCCGCCTGAGGGCCTTGCGCCGCAATTGCAGGCCGCCGCCGAATGGGTCACGGCTGGCGAAGCCGGCGGCCAGGCTCGGGTCTGGTCCCTCGGCTGAGCTCTGGAATGCGTCGGGCGGCGGGCCTATGGGTCGGTCTCGGTTCACGGGGGACGGCGTGATCAAGCGGCTCTTCGACATGATGGCGGCATTGGCCGGGCTGCTGGTCCTGTGGCCCGTGCTGCTGGTCATCGCCATGGCGGTGCGGCTGGATTCGCCGGGGCCGGCGATCCACTGGTCGCGGCGAGTGGGCCGAAACAACCGCCTTTTTCTGATGCCCAAGTTCCGCAGCATGCGGATCGATACGCCCGACGTCGCCACCCACCTGCTGGATGATCCGCAGCAATGGATCACGCCGCTGGGCCGCCTGCTGCGTCGGACCAGCCTGGACGAATTCCCCCAGCTCTGGAGCGTGCTGATCGGCCAGATGAGTCTGGTGGGGCCGCGTCCGGCCCTGTTCAACCAGGACGACCTGGTAGCCTTGCGCACGGAGGCCGGCGTGCATCGCCTACGGCCAGGCGTCACGGGATGGGCTCAGATCAATGGCCGCGACGACCTGCCCATCGCCGAAAAGGTGCGGTTCGACGCCGACTATATGGCCCGGCGGAGCCTCGTCTTCGACATCAGGATCATCCTGATCACCCTACGCGCGGCGGTTGCAGCGAAGGGGGTTTCGCACTGAGGGGAGACCGAAGGGGATCTGGCGCGTTGTTGCTGACGCCTCTGGAGCCGCCCCTTGCCCCGTCTGAACCGCAACAATCCCGTCGGCCTCCGGCTGACCCTGCTCCGTGAGCGCGGCCGCGTCCACGCGGCGGGCTTTCGCGCCTGGGCCGCTGATGTCCGCCGGCGTTCCGCCACGCCTGAGGCGCGCCAGAGCCAGAAGCGCGGCTTGGCGATCTTCGGCGGGGTGATCGGCGGGCTGGTGCTGGTCATGGCGCTGTTTCTGCTGCTGTTCGACTGGAACCTGCTTCGCGGCCCCATCGGCGCCTTCGCCTCGGCGCGGACGGGACGCGAGGTGATCCTGGCCGGCGACCTGGAGGCCAGGCCCTGGTCGCTCAAGCCCACAGCGACGATCAACGGCCTGAGCATCGGCGATCCCGAATGGGCCGGCGACGGCAAGACCATCGAGATCGATCGCCTGACCATCCAGATGGAGATCCTGCCGCTGTTCCGGGGGCGCACCATCCTCAGCCGCCTGGAGGCGACCCGGCCGGTGGTCCGCCTGCGCCGCGACGCCGAGGGGCGGACCACTTGGGACTTTTCGAAGGACGATGGCCGCGAGAGCGAACCTTTGGATCTGCCCGCCATCCGCCGCTTCATCATCGAGGACGGTCAGATCGAGATGCGCGACGAGCAGCGGGGCGTCCGGTTTTCCGGCGCGGTGTCGGCCCGTGAAATCCGTGGCGGCGACGGCGGCTTCCGACTGGCCGGTGACGGCGAGTTGAACCGCGAGGCCTTTCGCCTGAGGGTCGAGGGCGGCCCCTTGATCAATATCGATCCCGGCGAGCCCTATCCGTTCAATGTCGATATCCGGGCCGGCGCGACGAAGGTGACCGCCAAGGGCGCCCTGCCTGAGCCGTTCGACCTGGGTCGGTTTGGTCTCGACCTGACGGCGGAAGGACCCGACCTTTCCGATCTCTATGGCCTGACGGGCCTGGCTCTGCCCAACACCCCGCCCTATCGCCTGTCTGGGCGTCTGGTGCGCGAGGGGCAGATCTATCGGCTCGACGGCCTGGGTGGTCGCCTGGGGGACAGCGATCTGGCGGGAGACATCCGTGTCGATGTGAGCGGCGAGCGCCCCTTCCTGTCGGCTGATCTCCGATCCAAGTTACTAGACTTCGACGACCTCGCCACCGTGTTCGGCGGCGCGCCTTCGACGGGCCAGGGGGAGACGGCGTCCGATCGCCAGCTGGCCGTGGCCCGGCAGCTACGCGCCGAACAGCGCATCTTCCCGGACTCCACCCTGCAGGTCGAACGCATCCGAGCCATGGACGCTGAGCTGACCTATCGCGCCGACGCCATAGAGGCTCCGCACCTGCCGCTGCGCGGGGCGCGGGTGCATCTGACCCTCGAGGCCGGGGTGCTGGACGCCGACGAGGTGGTTTTCTCCCTGCCGCAGGGCGCCTTCGCCGGCCAGATCAAGCTTGACGCCCGGCAAGACACGCCGGTGACGGAGCTGGACATGCGCCTCAGTGGGGCGCGCCTGGAACAACTGCTGCCTGTCGCCGACGGCGGAATCGCGCCGCTGAGTGGAGATCTCGTCGGCCGGGTGAAGCTGCGCGGCGCCGGCGCCTCGGTCCACCGGACAATGGCCGACGCCGATGGCGAGGTGCTGCTGGTGGTTCCACGGGGTGAAATCCGCGAAGCCTTCGCCGAACTGATCGGCATCAACGTCACCCGGGGCCTAGGCCTTTTGCTCACCGACGACCAGAGCAAGACGCCGGTGCGGTGCGCCGTCGCCCATTTCCGCGCCCGCGACGGGGTGCTGAGGTCCAATCAGATCGTCTTCGACACCGAGCCGGTGATCGGCCGCGGGGAAGGGGAGATCGATCTGGGCCGCGAGCGCCTCGACCTGCGCCTGGACGGCGAGGCCAAGGAGCCGCGGCTGGTTCGCCTCCTGGCGCCGGTGACGGTCAGTGGACCGATGCTGTCGCCCAAGGTCGGGGTGGAGGCCGGCGGCGCGATCGCCCAGGGCGGCGTCGCCGTCGCCCTGGCCGCCATCGCCGCCCCGCTCGCAGCGCTGCTGCCCTTTGTCGATCCGGGCCTGGGTGAGGACGCCGCCTGTGGCGCGCTGATCGCCGAGGCCCAGCGTCGCGGCGCGCCGGCCAATTGACGCCGCTTCGCCATGGCCCTCAATGTCTGCCCAGTGTTCACGGTCGGGGAATGACCAGATGATGTTGCGAAACGCCCGGCGCAGTTCGGTCCTGGTCCTGGCGGCCTGCGCCAGCGTGGCCCTTTCCGGCGTAGCCCTGGCGCAGGGGGACGCCGCCGAAAAGGCCGTCAGCGCCCGGCAGGCCGGATTCAAGCAGATCGGCGCGAGCTTCAAGGCGATCAATGACGAGTTGAAGCGCGGCAAGCCGGACATGGCCGCCGTCGCGGCCGCCGCGGGCCGCCTGCAAGGCCACGCCGCCCAGGTTCCCACCTGGTTTCCCCGGGGCAGCGGCGTGGAGTCCGGCGCCAAGACCGCAGCCCGGGCGGAGGTCTGGAGCGACGCCGCGGGATTCGCTGACGCCGCGGCCAATCTGAGGGCGCAGACCGATCGGCTGGCCGCCCTGGCCAAGGCCGGCGATCCTGCGGCGACCCGCAAGCAGGCCGCCCAGGTCGGCGCCGCCTGCAAGACCTGCCACACCAAGTACCGCGAAGCCGACTAAAGGCGGCGTCCCACAGAAAACCCCCGCCGCCTGAGGGCGACGGGGGCTCTGTTCGGGTCTAGCGGGAGCCTTAGCCCACCGAGCGGTCGGCCGCCTCGCGCAGGCAGCCCAGCCAGGCGTCCTCGCGGGCCTTTTCGGCGGCGCGAAGCTTTTCCTCGGCCTCCTGGACGCCGGCGTCATGCTTGCGCCACTCGGCCACGGCGCCTTCGCGGGCGGCGCGGGCGGCCTCCATGGTCGGGAAGCGGGCCAGCACGGCGCGCACGGAATAGCTGACGGGCGGTCCGACCGTTTCGCGGTCGGGATAGAAGCCCGTCACGGAGTCACCCGCTTCCTTCTCGATATGGAAGACGTCGGCCCATCCGGCGTGATGGCGCATCAGGGCCCAGGGCCGTTCGATCTGGTCGGTCATCAGGCACTCCTCGAATCCGGTGGCGGGAAAATAGCGCAGTAACGCGCCGGTCTCCAATCGCATCCGCAGATGAATTGCAAGACGCCAGGCGCCTGTGGGGTCCGAGCCTGCCTGAGCCGACATCGCTTGTTTGTGATCACGGCGTGCGAGGGGGTCGTCTGGCCCGGTCTCCGTCCGCCCCACGGCCCGCAGCCGCTGGCTGCGGCCATGATCGCCGGGCGGGCGACCAGGGGCTGTTTGGGGCGATAGAGCGCTACCAGAAGCCGCAACTTGGAAGATCATTTCAATTCAGACGCTTCTGCCCCATCGACAAGGGATGTTCTTGCCGGGTAAATGCGCGGTTCAAACGTGCGTCCGAAACGGCCCCTCGGGGCCGCGTCAACGCACGCCCGTAGCAAGTGGAAGGGAGTCCATATGGGGGCGCCAGAGCGGCAGGGATTGTATGATCCGCGTAACGAGCATGATGCATGCGGCGTTGGGTTTGTAGCCAATATCAAAGGCCGCAAATCGCATGAAGTCGTGCAGGCGGGTCTGCAGATTCTGGTCAATCTGGACCACCGCGGCGCGGTGGGCGCCGACCCGCTGGTCGGCGATGGGGCCGGGATTCTGGTTCAGATTCCCGACGCGCTCTATCGCGCCTGGGCCAAGGACAACGGCGTCGATCTGCCGCCGGCCGGCGAATACGCCGTGGCCATGTGCTTCCTGCCGCACGACGAAGCCGCGCGCGAGGTCGCCGTGGCCCAGTTCGAACACTTCATGAAGGTCGAGAAGCAGCCGGTGCTGGGCTGGCGCGACGTGCCGGTGAACCTGGACGGCATCGGCCAGGCCGTGCTCGACGCCATGCCGGTGATCCGCCAGGCCTTCATCGGCCGCGGCCCGACCATCAAGGATCAGGACGCCCACGAGCGGAAGCTGCTGGCCGTGCGCAAGCAGGTCCAGAACCCGATCGCCCAGTTGGCGGAAAAGAAAGGCCTGCCGGGCCTGAAGGATCTCTATCTGCCGTCCCTGTCGACCCGCACCGTGGTCTATAAGGGCCTGCTGCTGGCCGGCCAGGTGGGGACCTTCTACGAGGACCTGGCCAACCCTCTCGCGGAATCCGCCCTGGCCCTGGTCCACCAGCGGTTCTCGACCAACACCTTTCCGTCCTGGCGGCTGGCCCACCCCTATCGGTTCATGGCCCACAACGGTGAGATCAACACCGTCCGCGGCAATGTGAACTGGATGAACGCCCGTCGCCGCGGGATGGAGTCCGACCTGCTGGGCGCCGACCTCGACAAGATGTGGCCGCTGATCCCGCACGGCCAGTCGGACACCGCCTGCCTCGACAACGCGCTCGAGCTGCTGCTGGCCGGCGGCTATTCGCTGGCCCATGCGGTGATGATGCTGATCCCGGAAGCCTGGGCCGGCAATCCGCTGATGGATTCCAAGCGCAAGGCTTTCTACGAGTACCATGCAGCCCTGATGGAGCCGTGGGACGGCCCCGCGGCCGTGGCCTTCACCGATGGCCGCCAGATCGGCGCCACCCTGGACCGCAACGGCCTGCGTCCGGCACGCTTCGTCATCACCGACCAGGACCATGTGATCATGGCCTCGGAGGTCGGCGTGCTGCCCCTCGAGGACGAGCGTATCGTCCGCAAGTGGCGGCTGCAGCCGGGCAAGATGCTCCTCATCGACATGGAGGAGGGGCGCATCATCGAGGACGAGGAGATCAAGGCCTCGCTGGCCGGCGCCAAGCCCTATGAGGAATGGCTGGCCGAAACCCAGTTCAAGCTGGAAGACCTCGACGACGCCGAAGAGGTCGAACCCGTGCTGGCCGACGATCCGGCCCTGCTCGATCGCCAGCAGGCCTTCGGCTACACCCAGGAAGACCAGCAGTTCTTCCTCGAACCCATGGCTCGCATGGGGGATGATCCGATCGGCTCCATGGGCGTCGATACGCCCATCGCCGTGCTCTCCCAGCGTCCGAAGCTGATCTACGAGTACTTCAAGCAGAACTTCGCCCAGGTCACCAACCCGCCGATCGACCCGATCCGCGAGGAACTGGTCATGAGTCTGGTCTCGATGATCGGGCCGCGTCCGAACCTGCTTGGTCGCCAAGCCGGTTCGCACAAGCGGCTTGAAGTCGCCCAGCCCATCCTGACCAACGAGGCCCTGGCCAAGATCCGCTCGATCAACGAATTGCTCGACGGGGCCTTCCGCACCGCCACGCTGGACGCCACCTGGGCGGCCGATGAGGGCGCTGGCGGACTGGAGCGTGCGCTGGAGCGCCTGTGCCGCGAGGCCACCGACGAGGTGCTGGCCGGCATGAACATCCTGATCCTGTCGGATCGGGGCGTCAGCGCCGACCGCATTCCGATCCCGGCGGCGCTGGCCACCGCCGCGGTTCACCATCATCTGATCCGCCAGGGCCTGCGCATGCAGACCGGCCTGGTCATCGAGACCGGCGAAGCGCGCGAGGTGCACCACTTCTGCGTCCTGGCCGGCTACGGCGCCGAGGCCGTGAATCCCTATCTGGCCTTCGAGACGATCGAACAATTGCGGGTCGAGAACAAGCTCGACATCTCGGCCAAGCAGGCGCGCAAGAACTACATCAAGGCCGTCGGCAAGGGCATTCTGAAGGTCATGTCCAAGATGGGCATCTCGACCTACCAGTCCTATTGCGGGGCGCAGATCTTCGACGCCGTGGGCCTGAACTCCGAGATCATCGAGAAGTACTTCACCGGCACGGCCTCGACCATCGAGGGCGTCGGCCTGGGCGAGATCGCAGAAGAAGCTGTCCGTCGCCACCGCGACGCCTATGGCGACAACCCGATCTATCGCCACATGCTCGATGTCGGCGGTTCCTACGCCTACCGCCTGCGGGGCGAGGCCCACGCCTGGACGCCGGATTCGGTGGCCCGTCTGCAGCACGCCGTGCGCGGCAACCTGCCCGACGAGTACAAGGCCTTCGCCGCCAGCATCAACGAGCAGAGCGAGCGGCTGCTGACCATCCGCGGCCTGATGCGCTTCAAGCTGGCCGATAAGGCGATCCCGCTGGACGAGGTCGAACCGGCCAGCGAGATCGTCAAGCGCTTCTCGACCGGCGCGATGAGCTTCGGCTCCATCAGCCGTGAGGCCCACACCACGCTCGCCATGGCCATGAACCGCATCGGCGGCCGGTCGAACACCGGCGAAGGCGGCGAGGAGCCCGATCGCTTCACGCCCCTGCCCAACGGCGACTCCATGCGCTCCAAGATCAAGCAGGTGGCCTCGGGCCGCTTCGGGGTCACGGCGGAGTATCTGGTCAACGCCGACGACATCCAGATCAAGATGGCCCAGGGCGCCAAGCCCGGGGAGGGCGGCCAGCTGCCCGGGCACAAGGTCGACAAGAACATCGCCAAGGTGCGCCATTCGACGCCGGGCGTGGGCCTGATCAGCCCGCCGCCGCACCACGACATCTATTCGATCGAGGATCTGGCCCAGCTGATCCACGACCTGAAGAACGTCAATCCCAAGGCTCGCATCTCTGTGAAGCTGGTCTCGGAAGTCGGCGTGGGCACTGTCGCCGCCGGGGTTTCCAAGGCCCGGGCCGACCATGTGACCATCTCCGGCTTCGAAGGCGGCACCGGCGCCTCGCCGCTGACCTCGCTGACCCACGCCGGCTCGCCCTGGGAGATTGGCCTGGCGGAGACCCAGCAGACCCTGCTGCTGAACGGCCTGCGCACCCGCATCGCCGTGCAGGTGGACGGCGGCCTGCGCACCGGTCGCGACGTGGCCATCGGCGCGCTGCTGGGGGCCGACGAGTTCGGCTTCGCCACGGCCCCGCTGATCGCGGCCGGCTGCATCATGATGCGCAAGTGCCACCTCAACACCTGTCCGGTGGGGGTGGCGACCCAGGACCCGGTCCTGCGGGCCCGGTTCAACGGCCAGCCCGAACACGTGATCAACTACTTCTTCTTCGTGGCCGAAGAGCTGCGGGAGATCATGGCCCAGCTCGGCTTCCGGACGATCAACGAGATGGTCGGCCGGGTGGACCTGCTGGACGCTGCCCCTGCGGTCGATCACTGGAAGGCTCGCGGCGTCGACCTCTCGCGCCTGCTCTATCAGGCCCCGCTGGAGAACCCGAAGGGCCTGTGGAACACCGAGCGCCAGGATCACGGCCTGGAAATGGCGCTGGACCACAAGCTCATCGAAAAAGCGCGCCCGGCGATCGAGCGGGGCGAGGCGGTCCGTGGCGAGTTCGAGATCCGCAATATCAATCGCACCGTCGGCGCCATGCTGTCGGGTGAGGTGGCCATGGCCCACGGCCATGCCGGCCTGCCGGATGGCACGATCTCGCTCACCTTCCGCGGCACCGGCGGCCAGAGCTTCGGGGCCTTCTCGGCCCGGGGCGTGACCCTGGAGCTGATCGGCGACAGCAACGACTATGTGGGCAAGGGTCTGTCGGGCGGTCGCGTCATCGTGCGCCAACCGCCGAACTCCAAGCGCGAGCCGACCCAGAACATCATCATCGGCAATACGGTCCTCTATGGCGCCGTCGCCGGCGAGGCCTATTTCGAAGGCGTGGCTGGCGAGCGTTTCGCCGTCCGCAACTCCGGCGCCGTCACGGTGGTCGAAGGCCTGGGCGACCACGGCTGCGAGTACATGACCGGCGGCGTGGTGGTGGTGCTGGGCGATACCGGGCGCAACTTCGCGGCCGGCATGTCCGGCGGTGTCGCCTATGTCTATGACCCGAAGAACCGCTTCGCCGAGCTGTGCAACATGGCCATGGTCGAGCTGGAATCCGTTGCGCCGGCCGGCGCCGTGGACCCCGCCGACGAGGCCCAGCGGCCACGGCAGAAGTCCCCCTCGGTGGACGACAATGGCATGGGCGATGTGCTCGCCCATGACGCTGAGCGGCTGCGTATCCTGATCGAGCGCCATCTGCTCTATACCGGTAGTGCGCGCGCCCGGATGATCCTGGACAACTGGGACGCCGAGCTGGCCAATTTCCGCAAGGTGATGCCGACCGATTACCGTCGCGCCCTGCTGGACCTGGCCCAGGAACGCAAGGCCGCCGCCGCCGTCGCCGCCGAATAAGACTGAAGATCGGAGTACCGCCCATGGGAAAGCCCACAGGCTTCCTTGAGATCGAACGTCAGGACCGCGGCTACGAAAAGCCCGAGTCGCGCCTGAAGACCTGGAACGAGTTCGTGCGCCCGCTGGCGCAGCCCGAGCTGACGAAGCAGGCCGCCCGCTGCATGGATTGTGGGATTCCCTACTGTCACAACGGCTGTCCGGTGAACAATCAGATCCCGGACTTTAACAATCTCGTCTATCGCGAGCAGTGGCTGGCGGCGCTCGAGAACCTGCAGTCGACCAACAACTTCCCGGAGTTCACCGGCCGTGTCTGCCCCGCGCCCTGCGAGGCCGCCTGCACCCTGAACATCGTCGACACGCCGGTGACCATCAAGACGATCGAATGCCAGATCGTCGACAAGGGCTGGGAAGAAGGCTGGATCACGCCGCAGCCCTCGCCGCGCGGCACAGGCAAGCGCGTCGCGGTGGTCGGCTCTGGCCCCGCGGGCCTGGCGTGCGCCCAGCAGCTGGCTCGCGCCGGCCATGCGCCGACCGTCTTCGAGAAGAGCGACCGGATCGGTGGCCTGATGCGCTACGGCATCCCGGACTTCAAGATGGAGAAGCACCTGATCGACCGTCGGGTGCGCCAGATGGAGGCCGAAGGGGTCATCTTCCGGACCAATTTCGAAGTGGGCGTGAATGTCTCGGTCCAGCGCCTGCTGGATGATTACGACGTGCTGGTCATGGCCGGCGGCGCCGAGAAGCCCCGCGACCTCGAGGTGGAGAACCGCGAGCTGGAAGGCATCCATTTCGCGATGGACTTCCTGACCCAGCAGAACCGCCGCGTGGCCGGCGATTCCGAGGAGGTGGCGGCCCCGAACGGCACCCTGTCGGCCAAGGGCAAGCATGTGGTGGTCATCGGCGGTGGCGACACCGGCTCGGACTGCATCGGCACCTCGAACCGCCATGGGGCGGCCTCGGTCACCCAGCTGGAGATCATGCCCCAGCCGCCGGTCCGCGAGAACAAGCTGATGACCTGGCCCGACTGGCCGCTGAAGCTGCGCACCTCATCGAGCCACGAAGAGGGCTGCGAGCGCGACTTCGCCGTCGCCACCAAGCGGGCTATCGGCAAGGACGGCAAGATCGAGGCCTTGGAATGCGCCCGCCTGGAGTGGGTCAAGGGCGACGACGGCCGCATGGTGATGCGCGAGATCGAAGGCAGCACCTTCCAGCTCAAGGCCGACCTGGTCCTCCTGGCCATGGGTTTTGTCAGTCCCCGCCACGAGGGCTTCGTCGACCAGGCCAAGGTCGACCTCGATCCCCGGGGCAATGTGAAGGCCTCGGTAGACGACTATCGCACCTCGGAGCCCCGCATCTTCGCCTGCGGCGACATGCGCCGGGGCCAGTCCCTAGTGGTTTGGGCGATCCGGGAAGGACGCCAGGCGGCCCAGGCAGTGGACGCCTACCTCATGGGCGCGAGCAAGCTGCCCCGATAGTCGCGCGCGATCAACTTTCCAACGGCCGCCGTCGTGCGGCCGTTGGGTTGGCGCGCCCGTGGCGGACGTCCGCCGGCAGGCGTGGCGGCGTTTCGCCGAACCCCGTTCCGAACATTGCGACGAAAATGCGAAAGATTCGCATTGTGAATTGGGCCGCTTAGACATAGGAATGCCTCGCAATCTCACCCGAGTCTTGGGGGCTCCAAAAAAATGCTGAAGCGGACATCCGGCGTACGCGCCTATTCACGACGTGCTTGGACGCCGGCGGCGGTCGCCGGCCTGGCGGGCCTGGCCCTGGCGCCGAACGCCCTGGCCGACGACGTTCCCCACGAGGTGGCGGGTGTCGAGGTGGAAGGCCATATGGCGGCCGAGCCGGTCTCGCCGAAATTCACCGCCGACCTGATTGACACACCGCGCAGCGTGACCGTCATTCCGCAGGTGGTGATCGAACAGACCGCCGCCACCTCGCTGCAGGACATCCTGCGCACCTCGCCGGGCATCACCTTCGGCGCCGGCGAGGGGGGGCAGCCCCTGGCCGACCGTCCGTTCATTCGCGGCCAGGCCTCGGGCAACAACGTGTTCGTCGATGGCGTGCGCGACTCGGGCGGTCAGGTCCGCGACATCTTCAATCTGGAGCAGGTCGAGGTCATCAAGGGGCCGGACTCCGCCTATAACGGCCGGGGCTCCGGCGGCGGCAGCATCAATCTGACCAGCAAGCAGCCCAAGCTGGTCGAGGCGACCAGCGCCAGCCTGCGCGTGGGCACTGACAGCTACCTGCGCGGAGCGATCGACGCCAACTATGTCCTGGGCGACACCAGCGCCGTGCGGGTGAACCTGATGGGCGCCCAGGGCGACGTGCCCAAGCGCGACGCGGTGGACTTCGACACCTGGGGCGCGGCCGTCGCGGCCGCCCTGGGCCTGGGCACCGACAGCCGGATGACGCTGAGCTACTATCACCTGACCCGCAACGACATGCCCGATTATGGCGTGCCGCTGTCGCGCAAGCTGCCGGGCGTCACGCCGACCGAAACCGGCATCCTCGACGTGCCGCGGGACTCCTTCTACGGGCTCACCGCCCGCGACTACCAGGAAACCACGGCCGATATCGCCACCCTGACCGGCGAGCACGACATCAACCAGGCCATGACCTTCCGCGGCGTCTTCCGCTACTCCAAGACGCTCAACGACTATGTGGTCACCAATCCCGGCGACGGCGGCTCGGCCCAGTTCGTGGACGGCGAATGGTGGATGAAGCGTGGATTGAAGTCGCGCTGGAATCCGGCGACCACGGTGGCGGCGGTGGCCGACATCTATGGCCGCTTCACCACCGGCGCCATAGAGCACAGCTATGATGTCGGCCTCGAACTTTCGCGCGAGAAGAACGAGAACGCCTCCTACACCGTGACGACGATTTCCGGCTCGCCGTGCCCGACGGGCTTCACCGGCGCGGGCACGGGCGACTGCACGCTGGTCTACGCGCCCAATCCCTCCGACCCGTGGGAAGGTACCATCGTCCGTGGTCCGGCGGCCGACAGCCGCACACGCACGGTTGGGGTGTACCTCTTCGATACGCTTTCCTTCGGCGAGCGCTGGAAGCTGAACCTGGGAGTCCGCCACGACGAGTACGCCGTGGAGGGCAGCAGCATCTCAAGGACAGGCGAGACGACCTACGGCGAAGCCGACTGGAGCTTCACCAACTATCAGGCGGGCCTCGTCTACAAACCGACGGCCAATGGCAGCATCTACATCTCGTACGGCACGGCATCGACCCCGCCTACCATTTCCGGCGGCGACCAGAACGGGGCGCCTTCGACGGGGTCGGGCAATCTCGGCAATGACGTGCTCGACCCGGAAGAGACCAAGTCCGCCGAGGTTGGCGTCAAGTGGGCCTTCTTCGGCGAACGTCTGACCACCTCGGCGGCCATCTTCCAGGTGACCCGTGAGAACGCCCAGATCCAGATCGAGCCCGGCGTCTACGCCCAGGCCGGCGAAACCGAGGTCCGCGGCCTGGAACTTGCCGTCACGGGCCAGGTGACCCCCGCTTGGTCGGTGTTCGGCGGCTACACCTATATGGACAGCGAGCTGGTCAAGGGCGCGTACGACAACGCCAATGTCGGCGATCAACTGGCCAACACGCCGGAGCATAGCTTCAGCCTGTTCTCGACCTATGCGGTGACCGACGCGATCAGCCTGGGCGGCGGCGCCTACTATGTTTCCGACAGCTTCGGCGGCAACCAGGGCGGGGCCGGCGGCGGCGGCAACGGAGTCTACGCCCCGGACTACTGGCGCTTCGACGCCTTCGCCAGCTATCAGATCAACCCGCGCCTGAACCTGCAGCTGAACGTCCAGAACGTGACGGATGAGGATTATATCGCCCGTACCAACGGTGTTCACCACGCTGACTACGGCCCCGCGCGCCAGGCCATGCTGACGCTGAACGCCAAGTTCTGACCCCACCAGGACCGGCGCTCGACGAAGGCCCCGCGGGTTCGCCTGCGGGGCCTGTTCGGCCTAAGACGGGCAGGCCAGGAGCTTCGCCATGATGCTGCATATTCCAGAGGTGCTGACCAAGGCCGAGGTGGCCGACCTTCGGCGTCTCATCGACGCCGGCGACTGGGTCGACGGCAATGTGACCTCGGGCACGCAATCGGCGCTCGCCAAGCGCAACGAGCAACTGCCCGAGGCCGCGCCCGAGGCCCGAGCGGCGGGAGAGCGCATTCTGGACGCCCTGTCGCGCAATCCCCTGTTCGTCACCGCCGCCCTGCCGCAGACGGTGTTTCCGCCGCTGTTCAACCGCTATGGCGGCGGCCAGACCTTCGGGCTGCACGTGGACAACGCCGTGCGCCAAAGCCGCGACGGCGCGGTGCGGATTCGCAGCGACCTGTCAGCCACCCTCTTCCTGACCGAACCGGACGACTATGAGGGGGGGGAGCTGCTCGTGGAGGACACCTATGGGGTCCACGAGGTCAAGCTGCCGGCCGGGGACATGATCCTCTATCCGGCCTCCAGCCTGCATCAGGTGAGCGCGGTGACCCGCGGCGCGCGGATTTCCAGCTTCTTCTGGATCCAGAGCATGGTCCGGGAGGACGCCCAGCGCAGCCTGCTGTTCCAGATGGACATCGCCATCCAGCAGCTGGCGGGCAAGGTGGGCGCCGGCGCGCCGGAACTGGTCTCGCTGACCGGCACCTATCACAACCTGCTGCGCATGTGGGGCGACCTTTAGCGGGCCGCCCCAGGCACATCCTGTTCAGCCGCGGCGGGCGCCGGCCAGGAAGTCCAGCTTGCCGATCGGCGCGCCCTTGTGGCGCAGCAGGGCGTAGGCTGTGGTCACATGAAACATGAAGTTGGGCAGGGCGTAGGTGAGGACGAAGTCCTTGGCCGTGAAGGTCATGGTCCCCTTGGGCAGGGGCAGTTCGATGGTGCGCTCCAGATCGTCGCTGATCTGGTCGGGTTTGATGCTCTCCACGAAGGCCAGGGTCTTGGCGATGCGAGCCTTCAGGTCGTCATAGGTCGTCTCGGTGTCGGGCATGCTGGGCGGGGCGATCCCGGACAGTCGCGCTGCGCCGCCCTTGGCCGCGTCGCTGGCCAGCTGGATCTGGCCCACCAGGGAATGCATATCGGGCGCCAGCCGCGCCTCGGTCAACTCCGACAGCGGCAGGCCTGTGGTGTTGGCGTGAGCTTCAGCCTTGTCCAGCAGGGCCGCCAGGTTGCGCAGCATCTGCACATAGACCGGGATCGAGGCGTCATAGAGGGTCAGGGGCACGGGTCTCTCCAAATGGTCAGGCTTGTTGGCAGATGGGGAGGCCGTCCCCATCACGCCAGCGGCGCTGGCTTCTCCAGGCCCATAAACAGCCGGCGGCCCAAAAGAAGATGGCAGGGTCGGGCGGCTCCGTAGAGCCATCCAACCCTGCCCAGTCAGAGGCGTGCGGGAGCGGACGCCTTAGAAGGTCTGGTTCAGCTCCACATAGCCGAACAGGGTTTCGCCGCCGGTGGCGTTGGGCGCGTCGTCCAGAAACTCACCGTTGAACAGCTTGGCCACGCCGAACTCCAGGCGGGTGGATTTGGGTACCACCCAGTAGCGGGCGCGGGCCTCGAACTGGTGGCCGGCGAAGTCGCCCGAGCGGCCGGTGGCGTCGCGCACGCCGGTGTTGGCGAAGGAATCGGTCGCTTCGTCCAGATAGAGGGCGCGGTAGAAGGCCATGGCGTCCCAGCGCTTGTTGGGCGCGACCTCCAGGCGCACGCCCGGCGAGTTCAGGTTGGAGCGGCCGAGCGGGCCGTAGGCGCCGGGCGGACCGAAGTCCGGACGGCGGGGGCCAAACAGGCCATCGAAGCGGTTGTAGTCGCCGTCGGTGGCGCTCTCGTCGCCGCTGGCGAAGTCGTATTCCAGCGACACCCGCGGAGACCAGGCGGCGTCAAAGGTCTTGCCCACTTCCAGGTGCAGATACTGGGCGTCCACGTCCAGGTCGCGCCGATCGGCGGCGCTGGTGGAGTTGCGGGTCTCGCCGGTCTGCCAGCCGCCCTCCATCTCGTAGTCGAACTGGCCCTTGGCCGGATTGCGGACCAGGCGTCCGCCCACCGTGGTCAGCCGGCGGTTGCGGGTGGCGACGCGGGGGGAATCTTCTTCTTCCAGGCGGAAGGCGAAGAGCTCCAGCTTGCCGCCATCGGCGAACGTGGGCGTGGTGTACATGCCGCCCCAGAAGACGAGGTCGTCATTCTGGCGGTCGGTCTCGATCTCATTGTCCAGAATGCTGGCCCGGTCGCTGGGACGCTTCTGCAGAGGATAGGTGTAGAACAGGGTCACGTCGCCGGCTGCATCGGCGCTCCAGTCGGCGCGCAGGCCGGCGAAGGCGTTGGTGGCGTTGCCATAGGACGAGCGTCCCACCAGGCGCCGGGAGCCCAGGTCCATGGTGAAGCGACCGGCCGTGAGCGAGGCTTCGGATCCGGTGACGAACAGGTCGTTGGCGTCCACCGCCACATAGGCCTGCACCAGCTCCAGGGCGTTGACGTCGCCTGTGCCAGTGGGCGAGCCGCGGTCGTTCAGATAGACCCGGGCGTCGATGATCTCACCGCCGATGCGGAGCGGCGTCAGGTCCAGTTCGGCGAAGAGCGTGGAGCGTAGCACCAGGCCCTGGTCCGAGCCGTCGCCATAGGCCGGTCGATACTGGCCCTCCAGGGTCTCATAGCGGGCCCGGATAGAGCCGGAGAGCTTCAGGTTTTCAGGCGCGCCGACCGCCTCATGGAGCGTCCAGGGGGCGGCCTGGGCGGCGACGGGGCTGGCGGCGGCGGCGCTCGCCAGCACGAGCAGCGATGCGCCGACGGCGCGCGAGGTCTTCAGCGTCATGGTTCAGAATTCTCTCTATTCGGACAACGACGTTCGATGTCGTTCCGCCGTGAGCGAGCTAAGCCGCAAATGTTGTCTTAAGCTTAAGCGTCACAGTGGGTGAAGAAGGTATGAGCGGGGCGCCACCCGAACCTCAAGTCCAGGCGTGGCAAGGGTTTGAGGGGTGTTCAGGACAAGGGTTTGGCCACCGATCTCACAGGTCGCGCGCGACGATCCGCCGCGCCGCAGAACGCTGATCACCCGACCAGGCAGTCCCTCTGCCCGGGCCGGAAGCACCTCTGCGCTCTCACCGCGGAAACTCACCATGACCGGCCCGGGGGGTGCGCTGGCTGGGGCTGGGGTGCGCCATTCGCCCAAGGTCAGCATCCCGTCGGAGACCTCGCCGGGCAGCTGAACGCCCTCGCCGACAAAATCGAAGATGAAGGCCGAGGCGGGCGCCTCGTAGATGCGCTCGGGCGTATCGACCTGCTCGATCCGCCCATCCCGAAGGATGGCGACCCGGTCGGCCAGATCGAGGGCTTCCTCCTGGTCGTGGGTCACGAAGATCGTGGTCAGACCGGTCTCGTCGTGAATCCGCCGGAGCCAGACCCGCAGATCGCGACGCACCTTGGCGTCCAGCGCGCCAAAGGGCTCGTCCAGCAGCAGCATCCGCGGTTCGATCGCCAGGGCGCGGGCCAGGGCCACGCGCTGCCGCTGACCGCCGGAAAGCTGGGAAGGGTAGCGCCCGCCCAGACCGTCCAGTTGCACCAGGGCCAGCAGCCGCTCGACGCGGGCGCTGATCTCGGCGCGCGAAGGCCGCCTCCTGGCAGGCCGCACCTGCAGCCCGAAGGCGATGTTCTGCGCCACGTTCATATGCCGGAAGAGGGCATAGTGCTGGAACACCATGCCGATGCGCCGGGCACGGGCGTCCATGGCCAGCAGGTCCTCGCCGTCGAACCACACCGCCCCCTGGTCCGGGCGCTCCAGCCCAGCGAGCACGCGTAGCAGCGTGGTCTTTCCCGATCCGGACGGCCCGAGCAGCGCCACGAACTCCCCTGGACGGGCTTCCAGGGACACCCGGTCCAGCGCCGCATGATCGCTGAAGCGCTTGGACACCTTGTCGATGATCAGCGGCATGGCGGCGTCAGTGACGGCGGGTTGCGGCCAGTTCGCCGGCGTGTCGCCATTCCAGGGCGGATTTGATGATGAGGGTGACCAGGGCGAGCCCGGCGAGGAGGGTGGCCACCGCAAAGGCGCCGACGAAGTCGTACTCATTGTAGAGGATCTCCACATGCAGCGGCAGGGTGTTGGTCAGGCCCCGGATGTGCCCGGAGACGACGGAGACGGCGCCGAACTCGCCCATGGCGCGGGCGTTGCAGAGCAGGACCCCGTAGAGGAGGCCCCACTTCACATTGGGCAGGGTGACGCGGACGAAGGTGGTCCAGGGGCCGGCGCCGAGGGTGATGGCGGCGATCTCCTCGTCGGCGCCCTGCTGTTGCATCAGCGGAATGAGCTCGCGGGCGACGAAGGGCAGGGTGACCAGGACCGTGGCCAGGATCACCCCCGTGGTGTTGAAGATGATCCGGACGCCCAGCTCCTCCAGCAGCGGGCCGAACCAGCCGTTGGCGCCGAACAGCAGCACCCAGACCAGGCCTGACACCACGGGCGAGACCGAAAACGGCAGGTCGATGAGCGTGGTCAGCAGGCTCTTTCCCCGGAACTCGAACTTGGCGATCGTCCAGGCCGCCGCCAGGCCGAAAATGGCGTTCAGGGGCACGGAGATGGCGGCGATCAGCAGGGTAAGGCGCAGGGCCGCCCAGGTGTCGGACTGGTCGAAGACCGCGAAATAGCCCGATAGACCCATCCGGAAGGCCTCGGCGAACACCATGACGAGGGGCAGGAGCACCACGAGGCCGAGGGCTACGAGCGCGCCTGTGATGATCAGGGGGCCGGCGGCGCGGCCGCTCAGAGAGGCCAAGCTCATGCCATTCCCCGTCGGGCGAAGGCGCCCTGGACCATGTTGAGGACGAACAGCGTCCCGAAAGATAGGACGAGCATGGCCAGGCCGACGGCTGCGGCGCCGGCGTAGTCGAACTGCTCCAGCTTGATGACGATCAGCAGTGGCGCGATCTCGGACCTCATCGGCATGTTGCCGGCGATGAAGATCACCGAGCCGTACTCCCCCACCGCCCGCGAGAAGGCCAGGCCGCAGCCGGTCAGGAGCGCGGGCGCAAGGGCGGGAAGCACCACGCGCAGGGTGGTCTGGGGCGAGGAGGCCCCGAGGGTCCGAGCAGCTTCCTCTACGTCCCGGTCGAGATCCTCGAGCACCGGCTGGACCGTGCGGACCACGAAGGGCAAGCCGACGAAAATCAGGGCGACGATGATGCCAAGCGGCGTGTAGGCCACCTTGAGCCCCAGATCCGAGAGGATGGCGCCCAGCGGTCCGTTGGGGGCGTAGATGGCGGTCATCGCGATGCCGGCCACCGCCGTCGGCAGAGCGAAGGGCAGGTCCACCAGGGCGTCGGCGAGCCGCCGACCGGGGAAGTCGTACCGGACCAGGGCCCAGGCGATCAGCAGGCCGAGGACGCCGTTAACCAGCGCCGCCAGCGCCGCGGCGCCGAAGGAGAGGCGCAGGGCCGACAGGACCCGGGGTTCAGTGACCGCCGCCCAGACGCCCGAGAGCCCGAGCTCCCAGGGCCGAAGGATCAGGGCCGAGAGCGGCAGCAGGAAGATGAGGCTGAGCCAGAGCAGGGTGAAGCCCAGAGTCAGTCCAAAGCCCGGCAGGACGCTGGACTGGCGCCAGGGACGGGCCTGGGGCCGGCCCGCAAGGGTGAGGGCCGCCGTCATGACGGGCTGTAGATTTGGTCGAAGACGCCGCCGTCGGCGAAGTGCTCGGCCTGGGCGGTTTTCCAGCCGCCGAAATCGGCGATGGTGCTGAGCACAAGGTCAGGGAACTTGTCTCTGTTTTGTGCGGCGATGTCGGCGTTACGTGGTCGGAAGTGGTGCTTGGCCGCCAGGGCCTGGGCCTCGGGCCCATAGAGGCCGGCCAGATAGGCCTCGGCGAGCGCGCGCGTCCCGTGCCGCTCGACCACCTTGTCGACCACCGCCACTGGCGGCTCGGCCAGGATGGAGGTGGCCGGAACGATGATGTCGACGCTCTCAGGACCCAGTTCCTCGACGGCCAGGAAGGCCTCGTTTTCCCAGGCCAGCAGCACGTCGCCGATGCCGCGCTGGACGAAGGTGGTGGTGGCGCCGCGCGCGCCGGTGTCGAGCACCGGCACATGGCGAAACAGTTCGGCCACATAGGCCTTGGCGCTGGCCGGCGTGCCGCCGGGCTGCTTCAGCGCGTGATCCCACGCCGCCAGATAGTTCCAGCGGGCGCCGCCGGAGGTCTTGGGATTGGGGGTGATCACTTCGATCCCCGGCTTCACCAGATCGGCCCAGCCGGCGATCTGCTTGGGATTTCCCTTCCGTACCAGGAAGACGATGGTCGAGGTGTAGGGGGCGGCGTTGTCGGGCAGGCGGCTGGCCCAATCAGGCGAGATCAGGCCCCGCTCGGCGATGGCGTCGATGTCGGCGGCCAACGCCAGGGTGACGACGTCGGCGTCCAGGCCATCGACCACAGAACGCGCCTGCTTGCCCGAGCCGCCGTGGGATTGCTCGACCCTGACCAGCCCATCCGCCCAGTTCCTGGCGAACAACTCGTTGTATTGGCGATAGAATTCCCGGGTCGGGTCATAGCTGACATTCAGCAGCTGGGCGGCGGCCGCGTCGGCCTTCCTCTGACCGCAGGCCGTAAGGGCGGCGAATCCTCCGCCAGCCAGCCCCAGCAGCAACGTTCGGCGTCCAAGTGCTGTCTGCATGTCGATCTCCCATTCGACGAGAGATGCAGCTAAACACCACAATACCCATGGAGTCAGTAGGAAATAAATTCGCCATACGCAGATTGTCTGAAGGCGCCTTCAGTTTCGGCGCCTCAGGGCGTGACGATCTCGAACCAGAAGTCGAAGCGGTCGAGGCAGGCCAGGAGGGCGGCCAAGCGATCGGGCTGGGCGGTTTCGACCGCGCCATCGGCGAGCGCGGCCTCAAGTTCCAGCTCGCCCAGCACCAGGGCGACCAGGGTCGATCGGCTCAGGCGGACGGGGGCGGTGTCGGGCGCCATGCGATCGCGGCCGTGATGCAGCACGGCGTTCTCGACACTGAGTCCAAAGCGCTCCTGGGTGTCGGTGAAGGTGAGATCGAGGGCGAGCTCCAGCGATCCGGCGCGCTCGCCGTTCAGCCGCACCGACAGGGAGTCCAGTAGCTGTTCGGCCGGCAGGTTGCGGATCTGGCCGGCGGCGCCCTGGCGCGGGGTGGGGGAGGGCGGCCGCGGGTTGCGCAGCTCCTGGGTGCCGGTGAGATAGAAGGCCCGCCAGGGGCCAGATTCCGCTTGATAGCCCATCTGCTCCAGGGCGTCGGCCTGCAGCTCGCGGGCCTCGGCGTTGTCAGGCTGGGCGAAGACCAGGTGGTTCACCAGCTGCGCGGTCCAGCGATAGTCTCCGGCGGCGAAGGCCTCACGGGCCTTGGCCAGCAGAGGCTCAGGCCCGCCAGCCAGATCGACGTAGCGCTTGCCCGCCTCCACCGGCGGATGGGGATGCAGGTTGGCCGGGTTGCCGTCGAACCAGCCCAGATAGCGCTGATAGACCGCCTTGGCGTTGTGATTGAGCGTCCCGTAATAGCCGCGGGTGTACCACTCGGCCTCCAGGCTGGGCGGCAGCTTCAGCGCTTCGCCGATCTCCAGCGGCGTCATCCCGTGATTGGCCATCCGCAGGGTCTGGTCGTGGATGAACTTGTAGAGGTCGCGCTGCTTTTTCAGGAACTTCCGCGCTCGGTCCTGGCCCCAGCGGGGCCAGTGGTGGCTGGCGAACAGCACCTCGGTGCGGTCGCCGAACAGGTCGGCGGCCTCGTCGATATAATAGGCCCAGCGCTTGGCGTCGCGCACCTGGGCCCCCCGGGGCGTATAGATGTTGTGCAGGTGGCAGGAGCAGTTCTCGGCCATGCACAGCGCGCCGAACTGCGGGAAGAAGAAGTTCATCTCCGCCGGCGCCTCGGTGTCGGGCGTCACCTGGAACTCGATGTCGATCCCGTCGATGGTGAGCTTGCTCCCCGTCTCGCTGATGCTCTCGGTGGGCGGGATCAGGCTGACCGAACCCATGGAGGTGGTCTTGCCGAGGCCGGAGTCTACGTGGCCGCGGGCGTCGCGGGCCAGCAGGGCGCCGTACATGTAGGTGGCCCGCCGGCCCATGGCGTTGCCGGCCAGGACGTTCTCGCTGACCGCCTCCTCCAGGAAGCCCTCCGGCGCGATGATCCGCATGCCGGCGGCGATGTCGTCGTCGGAGATCACCCCGCGCACGCCGCCATAGTGGTCCACATGGCTGTGGGTGTAGATGACGCCGGTCACCGGCTTGTCGCCGCGGTGCTTGCGCATCAGGGCCAGCGCTGCGGCCGCCGGCTCAGCCGAGATCAGCGGATCGATGACGAGGTAGCCCCGCTCACCCTCGATGAAGGTGATGTTCGACAGGTCGAAGCCGCGGACCTGATAGACGCCCGGGGTCACTTCGAAGAGGCCGTGCAGGGCGTTCAGCCGGGCCTGACGCCACAGGCTGGGATTGACCGTGGGCGGCGGCTCTTCGGCCTCTTCAAAGGCGAAGGCGCCCATGTTCCAGACCACGCCGCCTGTGGCGCCCCCGATCCGGGCGTCGGGAATGGAGCCCATAAATCCGCGGCGGGCGTCGGCGAAGTCCTGACCGTCATCGGCTGGCAGATGCTCCATGAGCGTCGCGTGGGCGCGCAGGGTGGCCTCTGTGGCGTCCTTGGGTGCGGTCATGGCGTTCCCCTCGTTCTTTTTGTTGTCGGCTCAGTAGTGACTGCCGGGCTTATCCTCGACCGCCTGGCCCCGGGCCGGGATCAGCATGTCGCGCCGGAAGGTGGCGATGACCTTGCCTTCCTGGTTCTTGCCCAGGGTGCGGATGGTGACGATCCCCTGGCCGGGGCGCGACTTGCTCTCGCGCTTGGCCAGCACCTCGCTCTCGCCATAGAGGGTGTCGCCGGCGAAGACCGGGGCGGGGAACTTGACCTCGTCCATGCCGAGATTGGCGATGGCCTTCTGGGAACAGTCGCTGACGCTCATGCCGATGAGCAGGGCCAGCGTATAGGTCGAGACCACCAGGTTCCTGCCGAACTCCGTCTGCTTGCCGTACTCGGCGTCGAAATGCAGGGGATGGGTGTTGAGCGTCAGCAGGGTGAAAAGGTGGTTGTCGGCCTCGGTCACCGTCTTGCCCGGCCGGTGCTCATAGACATCGCCGACGACGAAGTCGTCATAGTAGCGGCCGAAGGTCTCCCGGTAGCGCCCCGGCGCGATTTCCTTGACGGTCTTCATCGGCTTTATCCTCTCGCCCGTTCCAGGATCCGCCGCGCGGCGCGGGCCACGGGCAGTTCGATCAGTTTTCCGTCCAAGAGGGCCGGACCCCCGGCGGCGGTGTCGAAAGCCGTGACCACCGCCTGGGCCTTGGCCAGCTCTTCGGCGCTGGGCGTATAGGCGGCGTTGACCGGCCCGACCTGGCTAGGGTGGATGCAGGCCCGGCCGGTGAAGCCCAGGCGCCGGGCGCGGTCGGTCTCGGCCAGCAGCGCCTCATCTTCGCCGACGGCGGCCGGCGGGGCGTCCAGGGCCTCGACCCCGGCCCGGGCGCAGGCTGCGGCGATCTGGCTGCGGGCGAACAACAGCGGCTCCCAGCCCATCTCGCAGCCCACCTCGGCGCTGTAGTCGAAGGCGCCGAACAGCACCCCGCCCACGGCCGGGGCCGCCGCGATCTCCCAGGCGCGCATCAGGCCCTCAGGGGTCTCCACCAGGGGCCAGAAGGGGCGGGCCTCGCCCAGCGCCCGCTGCAGCATGGCGAACTCCTGAGCGCCGGACGCCTTGGGGATCATGAAGAAGTCGGCCCGGGCGTGGGCGGCGGCCTTCAGGTCGTCATCGAACCAGGGGGTGGCGCGGCCGTTGAGGCGCAGGCCCACCTTGACCTCGCCGGTTGGGCGGCTCGCCAGATAGTCCAGGGCGGCCGATCGCGCCGTCGCCTTGTCCGGCGGGGCGACCGCGTCCTCCAGGTCCAGGCAGACGGCGTCGGCGCCGCTGGCCAGGGCGCGGTCGAAGCGGTCGGGCCGGCTGGCCGGCGTGAACAGGAGCGAGCGGAACTGGGCCAAGCATCCTCCGGACGGGCTTTGCGAGTCGTCGGCGCAGGATATGACACTGACCGGGCGCGGTCGGCCAGGGCGCCCCTGGCGTCAACCCGGCCGCATGTTATGGCCGGACCCTGACCGCCGCCGGCATCGACAGGAGGACGCCGCCATGTACGACCTGCTCAAGGGCCTGACCGTGGTCGAGGGCTCGGCCTTCATCGCCGGCCCCACCTGCGGGCTCTATCTGGCTCAGCTGGGCGCCCAGGTGATCCGGTTCGACAATATCGGCGGGGGGCCCGACTTCCGCCGCTGGCCGCTCGCCGCCAATGGATCGAGCCTCTACTGGGAGGGGCTGAACAAGGGCAAGAAGTCGGTGGCCATCGACCTGTCCAGCCCCCAGGGCCGGGAGCTGGCCCAGCGCCTGGCCGCCGCCCCGGGCAAGGACGCCGGCCTGTTCGTCACCAACTTCCCGGTCGAGGGTTTCCTCGCCTACGACAGGCTGAAGGCCATCCGCGACGACGTGATCTGCGTGCGGGTCATGGGCTGGGCCGACGGTGGTCCGGGCGTCGATTATACGATCAACAGCGCCGTGGGCGTGCCGCTGATGACCGGCCATCCTGACGATCCGCGGCCGGTGAATCACGTCCTGCCGGCCTGGGACCTGCTGACCGGCGCCTTTGCGGCCTTCAACCTGACCGCCGCCCTGCTGGATCGCTATCGCACCGGGCGGGGGCGCGAGATCCGCATTCCCCTGTCCGATGTGGCGGCCTCGGCCCTGGCCAATATGGGCATGACCGCCGAGATCCTGGCCGGCGAGGGCGAGCGGCCTCGCCAGGGCAACACCCTGTTCGGCGCCTTCGGCCGTGACTTCCTCACCCGCGATGGCCAACGGCTGATGGTGGTGGCCATCACGCCCCGCCAATGGACCGGCCTGATCGAGGTGCTCGGCGTGGGCGAGGCCGTGGCGGCGGTGGAGGCGTCGCGCGGCGTCGACTTCCGCAAGGACGAGGGTGTGCGCTTCGCCCATGTCGATGCGCTGATGCCGATCTTCGAGGCCGGGTTCGCCCGCGCCGACAGCGCGGACCTCTTGCCAAGGTTCGATGCGCTCGGCGTCTGCTGGGGGCCGTACCAGACCCTGGCCCAGGCGATGGACGACCCGCGCCTGTTCAAGGACAACCCGATCTTCTCGGACCTCACCCAGCCCAGCGGCGCGACCTATCCCGCGCCGGGCTATGCGGCGAGCCTGCCGCAGGACGAGCGCCAGCCGCCAGCGCCGGCCGCGGCCCTGGGCGCCCACACCGAGGAGGTGCTGGGCGATCTCCTGGGCCTGGACGCCCGAGAGATCGCCCGCCTTCACGACGCGGGCGTGGTCGCCTCAGCCTAAGGATCAGGCCTTCGGCTTGGCCATGTTGGCCAGCGCCGTGCCGATCTCCATGGGCATGGGGAAGACGATGGTGGTGTTCTTGTCGGCCCCAATGTCGGACAGCGTGTTCAGGTAACGCAGCTGCATGGCCTCGGGGATGGTGGCCAGGGTCTGAGCGGCCTCCAGCACGGCGTGAGCCGCCTGCTTTTCGCCCTCGGCGTTGATGACGCGGGCGCGCCGGTTCCGTTCGGCCTCGGCCTGGCGGGCGATGGCGCGGATCATGCTCTCGTCGATGTCGACGTGCTTGATCTCCACATTGGCGACCTTGATGCCCCATTCCTCGGTCTGGCTGTCGAGGATTGAGCGGATGTCCTGGTTGAGCTTGTCCCGTTCGGCGAGCATGTCGTCCAGGTCGTGTTTGCCGAGCACCGAGCGCAGGGTGGTCTGGGCCAGCTGGCTGGTGGCGTCCATGTAGTTCTCCACCTGGATCACCGCCCGGTCGGCGTCGATGACCCGGAAATAGATCACCGCCGAGACTTTCACCGAGACGTTGTCGCGGCTGATCAGGTCCTGGCTTGGCACGTCGAGCACGATGGTGCGCAGATCGACCCGAACCATCTGCTGCACGACCGGGATCAGCAGGATCAGGCCTGGTCCCTTGACGCCGGAGAAGCGCCCAAGCGTGAAGACCACCGCACGTTCGTATTCCCGCATCACCTTCACGGCCTGCAGCAGGACGACGATGACGAGGATCAGAAGTGCGCCGTAACTGGCGATATCGAACATGGGCTTTCCTTCCTTTGGCCGTCAGGCGGCCGGTGGCTCGGTTTCCGGGGCGGGTTCGACGATGAGGGTGAGGCCGTCCCGACCGGTGACGCGCACCTTCTGGCCTGTGACCAGAGGGGCCGGCGAGCGGGCCTGCCAGTCCTCGCCCTGGGTGTGGACGAGGCCTTCACCGCCGGCCCAGTGGCGCACCTCACCCAGGGCGTGGCTCAGCGATTGCGCGCCGGTGATCACCTGGAGCCGCGCGGCCTTCAGGGCCGAGCGAAGGGCGATCAGGAAGAAGGCGAGACTGACGCCCACCGTGGCGAAGACCACATAGGGCGAGAGACGGTAGCCCGGCATGTCGCGGATCAGCAGCATGGAGCCGATGGCCAGGCTGATCGCGCCGGCGACCCCGAAGACGCCGAGCCCTGGCATCACCGCCTCAGCCACCAGCAGGCCGACCCCCAGCAGCATCAGGGCTGCGCCTGCATAGTCCACCGGCAGCATGTTGAGGGCGAACAGTCCCACCACCAGGCAGACGGCCCCGACCGCCCCCGGTCCCACCGCGCCAGGCGACATGAACTCGAAGATCAGGCCGTAGATTCCGATCATCAGCAGGATGTAGGCGATGTTGGGATTGGTGATCACGGCCAGCGCCCTTGCGCGCCAGTCCGGCGACAACCGCTCCACGGTCGCGCCGGCGGTGCTGAGCACCCGAGGGTCGCCGTTCAGCTGCACTGTCCGGCCGTCGGCCTGGGTCAGCAGGTCGTCCAGGTCGCGCGCCAGGATCTCGACCACCTGCTGATCAAAGGCCTCCCGCGCGGTAAGGGTCGCAGCCTCGCGCACAGCCAGCTCGGCCCATTCAGCATTGCGGCCCTGGAGGCCTGCCAGCGAGCGGATATAGGCCACCGCGTCATTGGTGATCTTGGCGGTCATGGCGTCGCCACCCTTGGCGGGGGCGGCTTCACCCTCTTCGCCCTCGGGCTGGGCGGGGCTCAAGGGGCTGCTCCCGCCCATCTGCACCGGGGTGGCGGCGCCCAGGTGCGCGCCAGGAGTCATGGCCGCCAGATGGCTGCCATAGAGGATGTAGGTCCCGGCGCTGGCAGCCCGGGATCCAGCCGGGGCCACGAAGACGCTCACCGGTACGGGCGAGGCCAGGATGTCGGCGATGATGTCGCGCGTGGAGGAGTCCAGGCCGCCCGGCGTGTCCATGGTGATGACCACGAGCTCGGCCGATCGCTCGCGGGCGGTTTCCAGGCCCTGGCTGAGATATTCGGCGGTTCCGGGGCCGACGGCGCCGTCCAGCTCAAGGACGAGGACTAGAGGCCCAGGACCTTCCTGGGCGCGGGCGGCTGGGGCGTAGGTGATCCAGACGGCGGCGATCAGCAGGAGAAGTCCCGCCATCAGGCCCCAAGTGGTCGGTTGCGTCGTCTGACGCCGCATCGCCGCATCCCTCTCCGTCCGCTCGGCGGCAAGTCTAGGCCCGCGGCCCGGTCCATGTCTTCCCTAACCGGCTTGATCTGTCGCCCGCGAGGCGCCACCGAAGGCGGGTCAGCCTAAGGAGCCCCCCATGAAGACCCGCGCCGCCGTCGCCTTCGAAGCCAAGAAGCCGTTGGAGATCGTTGAACTGGATCTGGAGGGGCCCAAGGCGGGCGAAGTGCTGGTGGAGATCAAGGCTACGGGCATCTGCCACACCGACGCCTACACCCTGGACGGCCTGGATTCCGAAGGGGTCTTCCCCTCCATCCTCGGGCACGAGGGCGCGGGCGTGGTGGTCGAGGTGGGCGCCGGCGTCACCAGCCTGAAGCCCGGCGACCACGTGATCCCGCTCTACACACCCGAATGTCGCCAGTGCAAAAGCTGCCTGTCGCGCAAGACCAACCTCTGCACGGCCATTCGCGGCACCCAGGGCAAGGGCGTCATGCCCGACGGCACCAGCCGGTTCTCCTACAAGGGCCAGATGGTCCACCACTATATGGGCTGCTCGACCTTCTCGAACTTCACGGTCCTGCCGGAGATCGCCCTGGCCAAGATCAGGTCCGACGCCCCCTTCGACAAGGCCTGCTACATCGGCTGCGGCGTCACCACCGGCGTGGGCGCGGTGACCAACACCGCGAAGGTGGAGCCCGGCGCCAACGCCGTGGTGTTCGGCCTGGGCGGCATCGGGCTGAACGTCCTGCAGGGCCTGCGCATGGTCGGCGCCTCGATGATCATCGGCGTCGACATCAATCCCGACCGGGAGGAATGGGGCCGGCGGTTCGGCATGACCCACTTCGTCAATCCCAAGGAGATTTCCGGGGACGTGGTCACCCATCTGGTGGAGATGACCGGCGGCGGCGCCGACTACACCTTCGACTGCACCGGCAATGTCCAGGTGATGCGCCAGGCGCTCGAGGCCTGCCATCGCGGCTGGGGCGAGAGCATCATCATCGGCGTGGCCGAGGCCGGCAAGGAGATCGCCACCCGGCCGTTCCAGCTGGTCACCGGGCGGGTCTGGAAGGGCACGGCCTTTGGCGGCGCCCGTGGGCGCACCGACGTGCCGACCGTCGTCGACTGGTACATGAACGGGAAGATCGAGATCGACCCGATGATCACCCACACCATGCCGCTGGAAGACATCAACAAGGCCTTCGACCTGATGCATGCGGGCGAGAGCATCCGCAGCGTCGTGGTCTTCTGAGGTCATCCGATGAGTATTGAGGTTCTCCAGCAGCATCGCGTCCATGGCGGGACCCTGCGCTATCTTCGCCACCAGAGCGCCGTCACCGGCACGCCCATGCGCTTCTCCCTCTTCCTGCCGGAGGGGGAGGGGCCGTTCCCCATGCTCGTCTGGCTCTCGGGTCTGACCTGCACCGAGGACAATTTCACCACCAAGGCCGGCGCCTATGGCCCGGCCGCCGCCCACGGCCTGGCCATCCTGGCCCCCGACACCAGCCCGCGCGGCGAGGGCGTCGCCGATGACCCCGCCTATGATCTCGGCCAGGGGGCGGGCTTCTATGTGGACGCCACGCAGGCGCCCTGGACGCCGCACTTCCAGATGGAGACCTATGTCACCGGCGAACTGCTGGATACGGTGGCCGCCGAGTTCCCCATCGCGCGGGAGAAGGTCGGCGTCTCCGGCCACTCCATGGGCGGCCACGGCGCGCTCACGCTGGCCCTGCGCCATCCGGACATCTTCCGCTCCGTCTCGGCCTTCGCGCCCATCTGCTCGCCCACCCGCTGCCCCTGGGGGGAGAAGGCCTTCTCGGCCTATCTGGGCGAGGACCGCGCCGCCTGGGCGGACCATGACGCGGCGCTGTTGATCGAGGCCGGCGCCGCCCAGGGCCGGTTCGACGACATCCTCGTGGACCAGGGCCTAGGCGACAACTTCCTGGCCGATCAGCTCAAGCCCGAACTCCTGGAGGCCGCCTGCGCCGCCGCCGGCCAGAAATTGACCCTGCGCCGCCAGGACGGCTACGACCACTCCTACTTCTTCATGGCCAGCTTCATCGCCGACCACGTGGCCTTCCATGCGGAGCGGTTGAAGGGCTGAGGGGCGGAGTCGCTGGGTGAACTTCGGCTCGCGATCCCCCGCCATTCGCCCACACCTCGTCATGCTCGTCCCCTGTGGCGAGCATCCCTGTCGAAGGGAGGCGCGGGCGGCGAAAGGGATTCTCGGCACAAGGCCGAGAATGACGTGATGGGGTGCGGTGCGCCCGCCTTCTAATCCAAAGCCCCGACGTCCAGGACCGGCGAGGCGTCGATGCCTTCGGCGTTCAGCAGGGCTGCCACCCGTTCCAGGCCGGCGATGACCGAGGCCTGCTCCCAGTCGGCCAGCTTTTCGAAGCGGGCGGCGAAGCGGTCCTGCAGGACGTCGGGCATCTCCGCCAGGGTGCGGCGTCCCTCGGGCGTCAGCTCCACTGAAATCCGTCGCCGGTCCTCACTGCGACGGTGGCGCACCACTAGGCCGCGGGCCTCCAGCTTGTCCAGCAGGGCGGTGACGGTGGCCTGGCTCAGCCGGGCGGCCTCGGCGATCGCGCCGGCGCCCGGTTCGCCTTCCCGGGCCACGATCTGCAGGACGATCAACTGTGAGGGGGTGAGCCCGGTGCTGCGCGAGAGGTCGCGGGAGGCGAACTCCGCCGCCCGCACGATCCGGCGGATCGCCACCAGGGCGTCGCTGACGCGGCCTTCCATCCTGATTCCCCAAGGGTTCGCTGAGTCTTTGCGGCCTTGGTGATCCTCCAGATGCCTCGGTGACGCAAGCGTCTCGAATTCATAGGATCGGGATGATTTGAAGGATAAACGAAACGTGCTGATGATTTCTCAACGATATGCACGCTTTTCCCGCGAATGCCGGGAACCGCTGCCGATTTGGTGCGTAAACGCTGGGCAGTCGGGGTTGACATAGTTAGATCGACGAACCAAATAACAGCCATGGAAATTGAGAGCAATCAGTCGATGACCCAGGGGTTGGGCGTCGCCGAGCGCTCGGGGGGTAGGTTGGACTTCGCGGCGCCCGGCGCCGGGGACGGTCCTGACGTTCACGCCCTGATCGCGGCGTGTCCGCCGCTCGACCAGAACTCCGTCTATTGCAACCTCCTGCAATGCACGCACTTCGCCGACACCTGCGTGGCGGTGAAGCGGGACGGGCGGTTGGTCGGGTGGGTGTCCGGCTATCGTCCCCCTGAAGAGCGCGATGTGCTCTTCGTCTGGCAGGTGGCCGTCGCCGCCGAGGCCCGCGGCCTGGGCCTGGCCGGTCGCATGATCGGCCACATCCTTGAGCGTCCCGCGTGCGAGGGCGTGACCCGGATCAAGACCACCATCACCCCGGACAACGCGGCCTCCTGGGGCCTGTTCAAGGGGATCGCCCGGAAGCTGTCGGCGCCGCTCAGCGACGCGCCCTGGTTCCTCAAGGACCGGCATTTTCCGTCCGGCCACGACACCGAACACCTGGTCACCATCGGCCCCTTCGAGCGGGACGCGCTGACCATTCCGAGCCGCCCAGCGGCCTAAACCCATTCACGGACCCGACCCCAAGGAAGGGAAATCAACATGTACGACGCCGAAACCCAGACCCGCGAACCGCGCCCCTTCGCCACCTTTGAGCGGATGGAATCCCAGGTTCGCTCCTATTCGCGCAGCTTCCCCGCCGTTTTCGACCGGGCCGAGGGCTCCTGGCAGTATGACCGGGAAGGCCGCGGTTATATCGACTTTCTCACCGGCTGCTCGGTGCTGAACTATGGCCACAACCACCCGGCCATGAAGCGCGCCCTGATGGACTACATCGAAAGCAACGGTGTGGTGCACAGCCTGGACATGCATTCCCGCGCCAAGGCCGAGTTCCTCGAGGCGCTGGAGGGCAAGATCCTCAAGCCCCGCGGCATGAACTACCGCGCCCAGTTCACCGGCCCCACCGGCGCCAACGCCGTTGAGGCGGCCCTGAAGCTGGCGCGCAAGGTGACCGGACGCACCAATGTCATCGCCTTCACCAACGGCTTCCATGGGGTGACCCTGGGCGCCCTGGCGGCCACCGGCAACAGCCACCACCGCACGGGCGCGCACACGCCGCTCAGCGGCGTGACCCGCATGCCCTATGACGGCTATTTCGGGGAGGGCGTCGATACGGCCGCCCAGCTCGACCAGATGCTCAGCGACCCGTCGGGCGGCGTCGACAAGCCGGCCGCGATCATCGTTGAGGTGGTCCAGGGCGAGGGCGGTCTGAACGTCGCTTCGGCCGACTGGCTGCGTAAGATCGAGAAGATCGCCCACAAGCACGGCGCCCTCTTCATCGTCGATGACATTCAGGCCGGCTGCGGCCGCACGGGCGAGTTCTTCAGCTTTGAAGGCATGGGTCTGAAGCCTGACATCGTCACCCTGGCCAAGTCCCTCTCGGGGATGGGTCTGCCCATGGCCCTGGTGCTGGTGAAGCCGGAATTCGATCAGTGGAAGCCGGGCGAGCACAACGGCACCTTCCGCGGCAACTGCCACGCCTTCGTCACCGCCAAGGCGGCCATCGACACCTTCTGGTCCGACGACAGCTTCGCCGCTGAAGTTCAGACGAAGGGCGAGCGCCTGCGCAAGCGTCTGCGCGAGATCGCCCTCCAGAACCGCAGCGTGGTCAAGGGCGTGAAAGGCCGGGGCATGATGTGCGGCCTGGACGTGGGCTCGGGCGAGATCTCCGATCCCGTGGTCGATGAAGCTTTCAAGCGGGGCCTGATCATCGAGACCAGCGGCGCCCACGATCAGATCCTGAAGGTGCTGGCGCCCCTCAACATCACCGACGCCGACCTCGACGCCGGCCTCGATATTCTTGCTGACTGTGTGGCCGAAGTGGCTGGGCGCCAAGCGCTCGGTTCGGCGGCCTAAAGGAGTTCAAACATGATCGTTCGTGACCTGAATGAAGCCAACCAGACCCGACGTCGCGTGGTCTCCCAGGGCTGGGAAAGCACCCGTCTCCTGCTGAAGGACGACAAGATGGGCTTTTCCTTCCACCTGACCACCATCTACGAGGGCGCCGAGCTGCCCATGCATTACCAGAACCACCTGGAGTCGGTTTACTGCGTCTCCGGGGAGGGCTCGATCGAGGATCTCGCCACGGGCGAGGTTCATCCGATCAAGCCCGGTGTGATGTACGCCCTGGACAAGCACGACAAGCACGTCCTGCGCGCCAAGAGCGAGATGAAGATGGCATGCGTCTTCAATCCGCCGCTGAACGGCCTGGAAGTGCACGACGACACCGGCGCCTATCCGCTGGAAGCCGAAACCGTCTGAGGCTTCGGCGCCGGTCCCGTCGGGGTCTGCGCCCATCCCCCTTTAACCGTGAGCCCGCCCCCGGCGCCGAGATGGCCGCCGGGGTGGGACCAGAGGCGAAAGGAAGCCTTTCATGACCGATCTTTACCCCTCGCGGGTCGCCGACCAGCCGACATGGCTTGAACGCAAGGACCCCGTCATCCACAGCCCGTGGCGTTATGAGTCGCCGCTGAGCCAGGCCCAGCACGAAGCCTTCGAACGCGACGGCTTCCTGGTGCTGCAGAACGTCTTCGAGACTGAGGAAATCGCCGCCCTGCAGGCGGAGATGAACCGCCTGCGTGGCCTGCCGGATTCCATCGACCCCGAAACCGTGATCGCCGAGCCGGCGTCCGGCGCCGTGCGCTCGATCTTCGCCATCGATCGGCAGAGCGCCCTGATCGGCCGCCTGGCCGCCGACGAGCGGTTGGTCTCCATCGCCCATCACATCCTGGGCGATGAGGTGTACCTCCATCAGACCCGGCTGAACTACAAGCCCGGCTTCGACGGCAAGGAGTTCTACTGGCACTCCGATTTCGAGACCTGGCACACCGAGGATGGCATGCCGCGCATGCGGGCCATCTCCATGTCGGTCCAGCTGGTGGACAATTTCGAGTTCAACGGGCCGCTGATGCTGATGCCCGGCTCGCACAAGACCTTCGTCACCTGCGTCGGTGAGACGCCGGACGATCACTACAAGCAGTCCCTGCGCAAGCAGGAGTACGGCGTGCCCGACCGTGACAGCCTGGCCAAGCTGGCCGAGCAGCATGGCATCGTGGCGCCCACCGGCCCGGCAGGCTCGGTGGTGATCTTCGACTGCAACACCATGCACGGGTCGAACGGCAACATCACGCCGTTCCCCAGGGCCAACGCCTTCATGGTCTACAACGCCGAGGCCAATCGCCTCGTCGCGCCCTTCGGGGCTGAGACGCCGCGTCCGGAGTTTGTCGGCGCGCGCAAGCATACACAACGGCTGGTTCCCGTCTCCGGGAGCCTGGCCAAACAGGTAAGGGCGGCCTGATGAGCGGACATACAGTCGAGAAAATCGGCGGCACATCGATCTCCAACACCGATGCAGTGCTGGAAAACATTCTGATCGCCGACCGAAAGGGGCCTGAGCTCTACGGCCGCATCTTCGTGGTCTCGGCCTATGCCGGCATGACCAATGGCCTGCTCGAGCACAAGAAGACCGGCAGGCCTGGGGTCTACGCGCTGTTCGCCGGGGCCTCGGCCATGGAGGCGTCGGCCTGGCTGGACGCCCTGGCCCGGGTGCAGGCTGACATGCTCGCCATAAATGCCGATCGTTTTGGCGATAGCGAAGACCGCCGGCCGGCCGATGAGTTCATCCTGGCCCGCATCGAGGATGCGCGCTCGGCGCTGACCGACCTGCAGCGTCTGTGCGCCCACGGTCACTTCCGCCTGGACACTCAGCTGGGCGCGGCTCGGGAAATGCTCGCCTCCCTGGGCGAGGCCCACAGCGCCCACAATCTGACGCTGGAGCTGCGCCGCCGCGGCGTGAACGCCCGGTTCGTGGATCTGACCGCCTGGCATGACAAGCGGCCCCTGACCCTGGACGAGCGCATCCAGGACGCCTTCAAGGACGTGGACGTGGCCCGGGAGCTTCCGATCGTCACCGGCTTCGCCCAGCGCCGCGAAGGGCTGATGCGGGAGTTTGGCCGGGGCTACAGCGAGGTGGTGTTCAGCCGGGTCGGCGTGCTGACCGGCGCTGTGGAAGCTATCATCCACAAGGAGTTCCATCTCTCCAGCGCCGACCCGAACCTGGTCGGCCAGGATGCGGTGCGCAAGATCGGCCGGACCAACTATGACGTGGCCGACCAGCTGGCCAATCTGGGCATGGAGGCGATCCATCCCCGCGCCGCCCGGGGCCTGCGCCACGCCGGCATCCCGCTGATCGTCAAGAACACCTTCGAACCCGAGGACAAGGGCACCTCGATCTGCGGCGACTTCGTTTCGGAGACCCCGCGGGTGGAGATCATCGCCGGCATGAAGGGGGTCACGACCCTTGAGCTGCTGGAGCAGGACATGGTCGGTGTGAAGGGTTACGACGCCGGCATTCTGGATGTGCTGTCACGCCACGACGTCCGCATCGTGTCCAAGGCCTCCAACGCCAACACCATCACCCACCATCTCGACGCCAATCCGAAGCAGGTCAAACGGGTCATCGCCGACCTGGAGACGCTGTTCCCCAACGCCGCGGTCTCCACCCGCAAGGTGGCCATCGTCGCGGCCATCGGCAGCGACCTGAACGTGCCCAACCTGACTAGTCGGGCCACGCTCGCGCTCGGCGAGGCCGGTGTCGAGATCCTGGGGCTGCAGCAGCTGTCCCGTCGGGTGGACATCCAGTTTGTCGTGGCCGAAGATGGCTACGACGCCGCTGTCACCGCGCTCCATCGACGCCTGGTCGAAGAGGACGACGCCTTAGCCCGGCCGCTTCGAAGCGCAGCCTGACTTCTTGTTTTCGCCCGCGGCGTCAGCGCCGCGGGCCTTTCGCTTTTTTTATCTGACCATTTTCAAATCTTCCGGGCCTGCCCCATGACCATGATCGTCTTCCTGCTCTGCCTGGCCGCCTTCGTCGGGATTGGCCTGGCATCGGTGCGCAAGGCCCAGGCCTCCAAGAAGGACTACTACCTCGCCAGCAGCAGCGTGCACCCCGCGATGGCGGGCCTGTCGGCGGTGGCGACGAACAATTCGGGCTACATGTTCATCGGGGTGATTGGTTTCACCTATGCCACAGGGCTGGCCGCCATTTGGCTGATGATCGGCTGGATTCTTGGCGACTTCATAGCCTCCATCTTCATTCACCGCCGCCTGCGTGAGGTGACGGAATCGTCTGGCCAGGTCTCGTTCGGCGCGGTGGTCGCCAACTGGTCGGGGCAGGACTTCGGCCTTTGGCGCAAGATCGCTGCGGTCATCGCGGTGGTCTTCCTCGGCGCCTATGCCGCCGCCCAGATCGCGGCTGGAGGCAAGGCTCTGCAAGGGGTGCTGGGCTGGACGCCGCAGACCGGCGCCATGATCTCGGCGGCCCTGATCCTGGCCTATAGCGCTGTCGGCGGCATCCGTGCGTCGATCTGGACGGATGCGGCCCAGTCGCTGGTCATGATCTTCGCCATGACCATGCTGCTCTGGGTGGCGGTCGCCGGACGCGGCGGGATCGACAATACCTATATGGAAATGGCGGCCATCCCCGGCTTCCTCGACCTCTTCCCGGCCGATCTGCTGTTTCCTGGGTTGCTCGGCATGGCGCTGTTCGTCGTGGGCTGGATGTTCGCCGGCGTCAGCGTCATCGGCCAGCCGCATGTGATGGTTCGATTCATGGCCCTCAAGACGCCGGATGACATGGCCGCGGCCCGGGGCTGGTACTATGGCTACTTCACGGTCTTTTATCTGCTGGCCACCGGCGTTGGCCTGATGTCGCGGCTCTATCTGCCGGACCTCGGCGCCCTGGACCCTGAACTTGCCCTGCCGACCATGGCCGTGGAGCTCCTTCCTGCCGCCCTGGTCGGCGTGGTCCTGGCCGGAATCTTCGCGGCGACCATGTCCACCGCCGACTCCCTGGTGCTGGCCTGTTCGGCGGCGATCACCAGTGATCTGGCAGACGGCCGCATCCAGAAGCCCTGGATCATGAAAATGGTCACTGCAGGCGTGACCATCATGGCCTTGGTGTTCGCGCTCAGCGGATCGCGCAGCGTGTTCAGCCTGGTCATTCTGGCGTGGTCGACACTGGCCTGCGCCTTTGGCCCGCTGATGATTGTCCAGTCCCTGGGCCGGCGGCTGAACCAGCCGACGGCCATCGCCCTGATGCTGGGCGGTGTCGCCATCGCCTTCCTGTGGCGGATGCAGGGCTGGCACGTGCAGGTCTATGAAGGCCTGCCAGGCATCCTTATCCCGACGATTATCGGCTTGGCGATCAGCCACAAGGCGCCTCGGCGGGCCGCAGCGTCGGATACGCCAGTCGGCGAAGCGGCGCCCTCCAAGGTCTGATCTACGCTGGCGTCCAGGCGTCAGGGGTGTTTGCCCCTGGTGGGGCCACCGTCCCATGACTGGGGCGAAGATGCTGCGTACGCGGCCCCCTGAGCACACCGGAGCCTAGAAATCCGGGGCGAGGGGTGCGATGTCGGTACGTCGCAGGAAACGACCGGAGGACGACCCATGCGCCTGGCCAAGCCCAGAATTGAACCCCTCGCCGACAAGGACATGGACGCCGATCAGCGCGAGCTGCTGGCGCCTATGGCCGAGCGCGGCCGGGTCCTCAACATCTTCCGCACCCTGGTGCGCGAGCCCAAGGCGATGAAGGGCTTCATGGGCTGGGGCAACTACATCCTGTCGCGCCGCAACGGCCTGCCGGCCCGGGAGCGGGAGATCGTCATCCTGCGCATCGGCTTTCTGTGCCGCTCCGGCTATGAGTGGACGCAGCATGTGCCCATCGGCAAGCAGGCGGGCCTCACCGACGAAGAGGTCGCCCGCATAAAGGCTGGCCCCGACGCCCCAGGCTGGAGCGCCGCCGATGCGGCCCTGATCCGCGCGGCCGACGAACTGCACCACGACCAGTTCATCACCGACGCGACCTGGAAGGCGCTCAACGCCCATTTCAGCGACAAGCAGAAGATGGACGTGGTGTTCTCGGCCGGCCAGTACACCCAGGTCTCGATGATGCTGAACAGCTTCGGCGTCCAGCTGGACGAGGGCCAGACCCTCGACCCTGACCTGAAGGGCTTCTGATGGGCCGGGTCGACGGCA
>NZ_JBALUY010000017.1:0-45564 GCF_036963605.1 Phenylobacterium sp.
CCGGGCGTGAGCGTCGCGACGTCCTGGACCTCGCGAATGCGCGCCTCCTCCACCTGCTCGGCGCCGAAGGCGGTGACGGTGACCGGGACGTCCTGCAGGCTCTGCGCGCGCCGCTGGGCGGTGACGACCACCTCCTCCAGGGTGCTGACCTGGGCGTCCTGGGCAAGGGCGACCTGCCCGCTGAGCAGAGCTGCCGCGGCCGCGCCGCCCGCCCAAAGGCCTCGATGATCTCTCACGTTTCAACTCCCCGTCTTGTTCTCGCTGGCGTGCAGCTTTGCCAGGGTGCTTACTGGGGTTGAACGCAGTACGTCAACATTTTGGATCCAATTTGTTGACGCAATGAAGCCGATCCCGTTAAGGCTCGGCGCGAATGGAAACGGTCAAAGAGGGGTTTGGGATGGAAGACGGCCCAATCAAGATATTGGTCCCGGTGGGCTCGCTGGGCGCGGGCGTCCGCGAGGAGGAGCTGCAATACGGGCTTGCACAGGGGGCCCAGGCTATCGCCACCGACGCCGGCTCCACCGACAGCGGCGCGGCCTATCTGGCGCTCGGAAAGTCCAAGAACGACCGGGGCTCTGTGAAGCGGGACTTGGCGCTGCTGATGAAGGCCGGAGCCGAGGCCGGCATCCCGGTGATCGTCGGCACCTGCGGTCAGGCCGGCGGCGATCGCAACCTCGACTGGACTCGAGACATCGCCCTGGAGATCGCCGGCGAACTCGGCCTGAAACCGAAGATCGCCCTGCTCTATTCCGAGCAGGACAAGGCCGTTCTGAAGGCGAAGAACGCAGCGGGCAAGATCCGCCCCCTACCGCCCCTTGGGCCTCTGGACGACGCCACCATCGAGGCCTGCGACCATATCGTGGCCGCGATGGGCGCTGAGCCCTATATCGCCGCCCTGCGATCGGGCGCCGACCTGATCCTGGGAGGCCGGACCACCGACACCGCGGTCATCGGCTCGTTCGCCCTCTGGCGCGGCGCCCATACGGCGGCGTCCTGGCATGCGGCCAAGGTCGCCGAGTGCGGCGCCCAGTGCACGGTCAACACCGGTGAAGGCGCGGGCGTGCTGATCTCCATCGGCGCCGACGGATTCGAGGTCGAGCCTCTGAGCACCTCCAACCGGTGCAGCCCCCACAGCGTCTCGGCTCACATGCTCTATGAGAACAGCAACCCCTTCCGGCTTACCGAACCTGGAGGCGTCCTCGACGTCACGGACTCGACCTATACGCCGGTGAACGATCGCACCGTGCGCGTGACCGGGTCCCGCTGGGAGCCTCAGCCCTACACCATGAAGCTGGAAGGCGCCGCCGCCGGGCGGTTCCAGACCATCATGCTGATCGGCATCCAGGACCCCGAGGTGCTGTCGCGCCTGGACGAATTCCACGACAAGCTTCTGCACGCCCTCTATCAGCGCACGCACCGCACGATCGGCGAGGCCGCCGGCGACTTCCACATCTCGCTGCGACTCTACGGCTGGAACGCCGTCTCGGGCGACAAGCCGCCACCGGGCACGCCGGCGCCGCGGGAGGTGGGCGTACTGTTCATCGCCACCGCCGAAACCCAGGCCATGGCGACCCAGATCGCCAACACCTGCAACGCCTACTTCTTCCACTTCCCCCTGCTGCGCGACAAGGAACTGCCCAGCTACGGCTTCGCCTTCACGCCGGCCGAGGTCGAGCGCGGACCGATCTACGAGTTCAAGCTCAACCACGTCGTGGAGACCGATGACCCGCTGGAGCTCGTCCGCACACAATGGATCGACCTGGCTGACGAAAGGACCACCTATGTCGACCGTTAGGGACGTCTGCCACCATGTCCGCTCCAAGAATGCGGGCCCCTTCTGGGTGACCTTCGACCTGTTCTTCGACGGACCGGAAAGCTTCGCGAAATATGGCGAGGCTCCGGCCCTGGGTCCGCAGCTGTTCGAGCGCCTGTTCGGGGCCGATCCAGCCTTCGTTCAGCGCTATCCGGTGGCGAGCCTGAACATGGTCAAGATCTCCTACGCCCGGACAGAGCCCCAGGGCGGCATGGTCGAGCGCGACATGCACCGGGGCCAGCAATATGTCCGCCTGCTGGAAGTGGAGCTCGACTGATCGGAGCGACGGAGGCCGCGCGTCTTTCCTGGGATGCGCGGCCCTCGCCGTCGGGAGCGGCGTCCTTCCCCCCGACGGCTTGAGACGGCGGCCAGACGCACGCGTCAGCCGCCGTCTTCTTTTCTCACCCCGGCCCTGAAGGCCGGAAGTCGCCTTCCGCCGCCCGCCGGCGTCTCAGGCCAGCCAGGGATGGCGCTTCAGATGCGCGGTTTCGAAGGCCTTGATCTCGTCTGCGCGGGCCAGGGCCACGCCCACAGCATCGAGGCCATTCAACAGGGCGTGTCGGCGCGACGGATCTATCTCGAACCCCCAGACGCCGGCCGCGCCTTCGATGGTCTGCGTCTCCAGGTCGACAGTGAGCCGGTTGGTCTTCGGCTGCGACACCAAGGCCAGCAGAGCCTCGACCTCCTCGGGCGGCAGGGTGATGGCCAGCAGGCCGTTGCGGGCGCAGTTGTCGAAGAGGATGCCTGCGAAACTGGTCCCGATCAGCGCGCGGATTCCGAGCTGCGAAAGCCCCCAGACCGCGTGCTCGCGGCTGGAGCCGCATCCGAAGTTCGGACCGGTGACCAGGAAGCGGGTCTCACGCCAAGCCGCCTGGTTGAGGATGAAGTCCTGTCGCGGCGCGCCCGCCTCATCGAAACGGAGGTCGTGGAAGGCGCCCCGGGCCAGGCCTGCGCGATCTATGCCCTTGAGGAACTGCTTAGGCATGATGACGTCGGTATCGATATTGGCGGCCGGCAGGGGGGCGGCGACCCCCTCGACCCGCTTGAACGGCTCCATGCCCTAGCTCCCCAGTCGGCGCACGTCGGCCAGGCGGCCGCAGACGGCTGCGGCGGCCACCATGGCCGGACTCATCAGATGGGTGCGTCCGCCGACGCCCTGTCGGCCCTCGAAATTGCGATTGGTGCTCGAGGCGCACCGCTCGCCCGGCGCCAGCACATCGTCGTTCATGGCCAGGCACATGGAGCAGCCCGACTGCCGCCACTCGAAGCCAGCCGCCTGAAAGATCAGGTCGAGGCCCTCGGCCTCCGCCTGACGGCGGACGCTCGTGGAGCCGGGCACCACCATGGCCCGCACGCCCGGCGCCACCCGCCTTCCTCGCAGCACGGCTGCGGCGTCGCGCAGATCTTCGATCCGCGCATTGGTGCACGAGCCTATGAAGGCCCGGTCAATTCGCACGCTCTCCAAGGCCGCGCCGGGCTGAAGGCCCATATAGTCCAGCGCACGGGCCGCATCGCGCCGTCGCGACGGGGTGGCCTCGGCCGCAGGATCGGGAATGCGCCCCAGGACCGAGGCGGCCTGGTCGGGGCTGGTGCCCCAGGTGACCATGGGCTCGATCTCTTCGGCCCGCAGCACCCCGTGGCGGACATAGACGGCGCCTGGATCGGCCTTCAGTCCCCTCCACGAGGCCACGGCGGCGTCCCACATCGCCCCCTTTGGCGCCCTCGGCAGCCCGGAAAGGTAGGCGATCACCTTGTCGTCCGGCGCCACAAGGGCGCCGCGGGCGCCGCATTCCACAGCCATGTTGCAAAGGGTCATGCGGCCCTCGACGCTGAGCGCCTCTATGGTGTCGCCACAGAATTCGATGGCGCAGCCGGTGGCGCCGTCGGCCCCGATGCGGCTGATCAGGGCCATCACCACGTCCTTGGCGGTGACGCCCACCGGGAGGCGGCCGGTGACCTCCACCTTCATGGGCTTGAGCCGGCGATAGACCACGGTGGCGGTGGCCAGCATGTGCTCGATGTCAGACGTGCCGATGCCGAAGCCGAGGGCGCCGAAAGCGCCATAGGTGGTGGTGTGACTGTCGCCGGCGGCCACCACCATGCCCGGCAGGATCAGGCCGAGCTCGGGAGCGACCACGTGCTCGATCCCCTGATTGGGGTGCAGGATGTCGAACAGCTCGATGCCGAAGTCGCGGCAGTTGCGGCCGAAATAGGCCACCTGCCCTGCTCCGCCGGCATCTGGCATCCGGTCGGTGCGGACGGGGGCCGTGCCGTTGACGTGATCGACCACCCCCAGCAGACGTTCGGGCCGCCACACCTTCCGCTCGGCGTCGCGAAGTCCGGTGAAGGCCTGAGGGCTGGTATATTCGTTGAGGACGCTGCGATCGACATAGAGCAGCACCGTGGCGCCGTCCTCGTCCAGGCGAGCCACCGTGTGGTCGTCCACCAGCTTGTCATAGAGGCTGCGCGGCGGGCTCATGCGCGCCCACCCGCGGGCCTGCGCCCGTCGGCGACGACGCATTGGGCCGGCGGATCCTGACCATCGAGCACGGCGACCACGCAGCGGGCGGCGACCATGTTGGTGCGGCCCAGGCCTTCGCGGGTGGAGGCGCCGGCGTGGGGCGCTGCGATGACATCGGCCCGGGCGATCAGGGCGTCGGTGACGGGCTGAAGAGCCGGGTCGCTCTCGCTCTCGAACACGTCGAGGCCGGCGCCGCCCAGACGTCCCGCCTCAAGGGCGGCCAGCAGATCACGATCCGAGACGAGGCCGCCGCGGGCCGTGTTGATCAGGAAGGCGCCGGGCCGCATCCGATCGATGGCCGTTGCGTCGATCGTGTGCCGGGTCGCCGGACTGAGCGGTGCGTGAAGGGTGACATAGTCGCTCTGCGCCAGCAGGGTCTCGACATCCACGTAGCGAACGCCCGTCCGGGCGGCGTACTCGGGATCGGGCCGCGATGTGGCCACGAGAACTTCGGCCTCGAAGCCGCTGAGACGCTGAACCACGCTGCGCCCGATCCGACCCAGGCCGATAACGCCGACGGTCTTTCGATAGAGGTCTGTCCCCATCAGGATCGACCACGAGCCGGCGTTCATCTGCGCCTGGGCCTCCCGAAAGCGGCGCCCCAGAGCGATCATCATGCCGATAGCCTGGTCGGCGACCGATGCGTCATTGCCGCCGGCCGCAATGGTCACCACCCGCCCCAGCTCGTTGGCCGCCTCGAGGTCCACCCGCTCATAACCGACTCCCCGGCGCGCGATCACCGCCAGGTGCGGCAGGGCCATGAGCAGGAAGCGCGTGACCTTGGCATGGCCGACGATCCAGCCCTGAGCGCCGGTCAGCAGCGCCGCCAGACTGTCGTGGTCGAGACCGCCATCGGCCTGGCCCTGAGGCAAGTCGGCGATCACCACCTCGCAGCCGGCCTGCTCCAGATAGGCGAGAGCGGCCTCGTCGAAAAACCGCTGGGTCACCACGACCCGCCGCTTGCTGAGCGTCATTCTGCACCTCCCGTGAACCGAGGGTGCGGTACCGCAGGCCAAGCCTCGCAGGCCAAGGCCGCTTGCGCATAAGCTTATGCGCGACCGCGAGGGGTCAGCGTGTGGCGATGCTGTGCAGGCGCCGCTTGGTGCGCAGGACGTGCTCGCTCATCAGGGCGCCGGCGGCGGCGCTGTCAGCGCGCCTGATGGCTTCGAGGATGGCTTCGTGGTCGCTCTGCGAATCCAGGATGAAGTCCGGCGGGGTATCGGGCACTTCGCGCAGGCGCAGCGGCACATGGTCGGCCACCGTCGGGCAGAGCCGGGCGGGGTCCCCGAACAGCGGATAGAGGAGGGTCATGCGGATGGCGTTGCGCAGGACGGCGTTCTGCGGCGCCAGCTGGATCGCCCGGTGGAACAGGCGGTTGATGGCGTACCAGTCCCGCTCGATCGCCTCCGACCAGCGACCCTCGACCAGGATGGCGCGGCCACGCTCGACCATCCGTTCGATCTCCGCCAGGGCCTCGGGCGTCCAGCCCATCTCCACCGACAGCCGCGCCCCCAGCCCCTCGAGCCCGGCGCGCACCTCGATGGCGTCGAGGATGTCGCTGAGCCTCATGCTCTGGACGGTGTAGCCGCGGTTGACCCCATAGCTGACCAGACCCTCGGCGGAGAGAACGGCCAGGGCGCTGCGCACCGGCGTGCGCGAGACGTTCATCTCCGTGGCCAGGGCCTCGGCGCGCAGCTTGCTACCCGGCGGCAGGCGGCCCAGGACGATCTGTTCGCGCAGGTGCGTCAGGACGGTATAGGTCGCAGGCTCGGTATAGGGTTCGGAACTCGCCGCTCCGAACGACGCCAGCCATCCGTCACCTGTCATTCCAGCCTTCCTCTCGTCCGTTCCCCCGGCGGGGAAAGCGCCCCAGATACACCACTAGAGGGAGATTGCAGCGCCTGCTGACCCTGGTGTCGAGGTCGGTGATAGGCTTACAGGCCTCAGCCGGCAGGCGCGGCGAAGGAGACGGCGGATGGAACTGGCCTGGCTGGAAGACTTTCTGGCGCTCGCCCGTGAGCGGAACTTCTCGCGCGCCGCCGAGACCCGCCACATCTCGCAGCCCGCCTTCAGCCGCCGCGTGCGGATGCTGGAGGACTGGCTGCAGGCGCCGCTCTTCGACCGCGACACCCACCGCGTAGAGCTGACGGCGGCCGGCGCGGAATTCCTGCCGATCGCCGAGGAGATCGTGCGCCGCGTCGGTTTCGGCCGAGACCGAGTCCGTGAGGTCGCCGACCTGTCGGCCAGCAGCCTGCGCATCGCCTGCACGAACGTCCTGTCCCTGACCTTCTTCCCCGCCTGGCTGCAGGTGCTGGAGCGGGCGGCCACGCCCTCGAACATCAGTCTCGTCACCGACAGCATGGCCGACTGCGAGCGGCTGATGATCGATGGCAAGGCGCAGTTCATCCTCTGTCATCATCACCCGGCGGCGACGACGGAACTGGACTCGGCCGCCTTCCTCGCCCTGGACATCGGTTCCGATCTGCTGACGCCCGTGAGCGCGCCCGCCGGGCTGGAGCCGGCCGCGCCCCTGCATCCCCTGCCTGGATCGCCTGAGGCGCCCACCGCGCACCTGGCCTTCAGCGCCGCCTCCGGCATGGGGCGCATCGTCTCGGCCACGCGGGGCGCCGGGGCGCCGGCGACGTGGCTCAACCCCGTCTTCACCGCTCACCTCGCCATGGTGTTGCTGATCATGGCGCGGGAGGGACGGGGCATGGCCTGGCTGCCGCTCAGCCTGACCGGCCAAGACCTGGACACCGGGCGCCTGGTGCGCAGCGCGCCCTGCGGCGACTGGGACATCCCCATGAGCATCCGCCTGTACCGCCCCCGCGCGCGGCAAAGCCCCGCTGCCGAGGCTTTCTGGTCCCAGGCTGCGGCGACGGCGGCAAACTCATCGGCGCCGCTCCCCAGCCGCTCCCCAACAGACGCCCCCCGCCGCTAGTTGGCGGACACTGATCGGCTCCCGCGCGTCAGGCCACGGCCTTCAAGTTCCGCGGCCGGGCCGAAGACTCGACAAGCCGGAAGCGCGCGATCAGCCGGGCCAACTCCAGGCTCTCCTGAGTGAGGCCGTGGCTAGCGGCGGTCGACTGCTCGACCATCGCTGCGTTCTGCTGTGTGACGTGGTCCATCTGACCGACGGCCGTATTGACCTGATGCAGCCCCGTCGCCTGCTCGTGCGCGCTCGCGGCGATGTCGCTGACCACGCCATTGATGGCCGCGACCTGGCCTGCGATGCGGTTCAGCGCCTCGCCGGTCGCGCCGACGAGCGCGACTCCTTTGGACACCTGCGCTTCCGATTCCGAGATCAACCCCTTGATTTCCTTGGCCGCCCCGGCCGACCGCTGGGCTAGGGCCCGCACCTCGGAAGCGACAACCGCAAATCCCCTGCCTGCATCGCCGGCGCGGGCGGCTTCAACGCCGGCATTGAGGGCGAGGAGGTTTGTCTGGAAGGCGATCTCGTCGATCACCCCGATGATCTGGCCGATCGCGCGGGAAGACTGCTCGATCCCGCCCATGGCGGTGACGGCGTCGTGCACGATCCCGCTCGACTGCTGCGCATCCGCCTTGGCCTGCGACACAACCTCGCGCGCCTGCCCCGCACCTTCGGCGGTCCGCCGCACAGTGACCGTGATTTCTTCGAGGGCGGCGGCCGTCTCCTCCAGGGTTGCGGCCTGTTGCTCAGTGCGCCGCGAGAGGTCATCGGCCGCCCGGCTGATCTCGTCACTGCCACTGCGCATGACGCCCACGGCGGCGCTGACCTGGGCCAGGGTTTCCTGCAACTCCGCGGCCGTCGCGTTGAAGTCCGTTCGCAGCTTCTCGTATTCGGCCGGGAAGGCTTCATCCACGCGGCCGGTGAGGTCCCCCGCGCGTAGACGTTCCAGAGCCGAGCCCAGAACACTCACCACCAGTTGCCGCTGAGCTTCAGCCTGACGGCGCGCCTTCTCCGCAGCGTGCGCGGCCTGCTCTTCGGCCGTGATGTCGGTGGCGATCTTGATAACCTTCACCACCGAACCGTCGGCGTTGATGACCGGGTTGTAGGAGGCCTGGATGAACACTTCACGGCCGCCCTTCACCAGGCGCCGAAACTTCGCCGCGACGAACTCGCCCGCGTTCAACCGTTTCCAGAACAGAGGATACTGCGGACTATCGCGCTCTGCCGGATCCAAAAACATTGAGTGGTGACGCCCGACGATTTCGTCGAGCCCGTAGCCGGTGAACTGGGTGAAATTGTCGTTTGCCTTGATAACCGTCCCATCGAGCGTGAACTCGATGACGGCCTGGGAGCGCGAGATGGCGCCCAGGACCGCCGCCATCTCAGCCGAATGAGCGGCCGCCGCCGCTTCCGCCTTGCGATTGAACATTGTGCACGGTCTCCCAAACTCGCGGACCCGTGGTTTTCCGGCGCGAGCACAACCATGCCGAAAGTCGGGCGATGAGGTAAATGGCTCCTTAAGGAACGGGGCCTTGCGACATGCCGCCACGGGCCTGGACCTCAGAGATCGCATTTGCGCGGGCCGGGAACATCCCCCGGGGCGCGCCGAAGCGAGCGCCCAGAGCGCCAGATCTACCAGGTGAACGCCCGGTGATCGGGCGAAACGCAATCAATACCTAGAGATCGGAGCCAGACTGCAGACCGGAAGCGCCTCGGGGCTTGGCGCCCGTCATCGCCCCAGCAGGCGACCCAACAACCGGCAGAGATTGTCCGGATCGACCGGCTTCTGCAAAAGCGGCCGGTCGCTGAAACCGCAGGGAATCTCAAGGTCGGAATAGCCGCTGAGAAACACGAAGGGCGTCGCCTTCGCCGCGAGCCTGCCCGCGACCTCGAAGCTCCGATCCTCGTGCACATTGATGTCGAGGACAGCCAGGTCCACGGCCTCTCGCTCCAGCAGATCCATCGCCTGGCGCACGCGCCCCACCGGGCCGACGATCTCGTACCCGGCCCCGGTGATGGCGGTTCCGATCTGCTCGGCGATCAGCCACTCATCTTCCAGAACAAGAACCTTGGCGCGCCTGCCCATCGTGGTCACCTGTCGGCCAAGGGGATACTGAGTTGAACGCTGACGCCCGTGGCGCCGAAGTCCACCGAGGCCTCCCCGCCCAGATTGTATGAGGTTTCCCGTTCGATGAGCTTCAGACCAAAGCCCTGGCGGTTCATCTGGACGGCTGGCGGGCCTCCGATTTCACGCCAGCAGAGGGTGAGATGATCGCCATCGGCGGCCGCCGATCGGGTCCACTCAATCGCAAGCTTGCCGGCCGGCGTTGAGAGCGCGCCATACTTGGCCGCATTGGTGGCCAGTTCGTGCAGGATCATCCCCAGCGACAGCGCGTGCCTGGGCTTCAGGCTTACGGCTGGCCCGGCGAGCTGCACCCGGTCCATGCCGAAGGGCGACAACTCCGTGAAGATGAGATCTTGCAGGGAGCTCTCGGTCCAGTTTTCCCGCGACAACAGCTCGTAGGATCGGGACATCGCCTGGAGACGGCCGATGAAGGCTTCGAGAAAGGCTTCGGGTGTCGCCGACGAGCGATGGGTCTGCTGAGCGATCCCGATCGCCACCATCAGCATGTTCTTCACCCGATGGTTGAGCTCGGCGATCAGGGTCTGCTGGTGAGATTGCGCCTCGGTCAGCCGCGTGACGTCAATGAACGTCACGACGACTCCCTCAGTGACCCCTTCGAGCGAGCGGTACGGCGCGATGCGCAGCGTATAGTTCTTGTGGAGGTCTGGGTGAAACACCTCTCGCTCCCGAGGCGGCCCGCCGTTGAAGACCGCCCGTATTTCTTCGACAAATCCATGCAGCGACAGCCGGCTGTTGAGATCCGTCAGGGGGCGACCACGATCACTCGGAAGGATATTGAAGAGATCCTTGACCGCAGGCGTGTAGCTGCGGATTTTAAGATCTCGGTCCAGGAACACCGTGGGAATCTGTGTGCTCTCGAACAGATTCTGCAGATCGCCGTTGGCGCGATCGAGCGCCTCGATCTTCGTCAGGAGCTCTGAATTTACGGTGTTCAGCTCCTCGTTGAGGGACTGCTGCTCCTCCTTGGACGCCTCCAGCTCCTCATTGCTCGACTGAAGCTCTTCATTGACCGACAGCATTTCCTCATTGGAGGAGCGGAGCTCCTCCAGGGCGGTCTCATACTCCTCGATCAACGATTGCAGGCGCTCCTTGGTGTCACGCAATTCTCGCTCAAGCAGGGCCTGCGCCCCGGTTTCGCCCGGCGGGGTACGTCCCTCCGCCTCCTCGGCGTCGAGGGAGGGTCCTGCATCGGTAAAGACCACCACATAGAGCGGCGATCCATGGCGACGCTGAACGAGGGGTTCGACAGTGATCGCCACCATCTGGACCCGTCCCTCGGCCGACGTGACCGGAACCGGGTTGCGCGTAACCAGGCCATCGGTTTCTACGGCCTCACGGAATGCGGCCCGCAGTTCCAGCCTCAGCCCCTTGCGGGCCAGGGTGAGCAGCTGTCGAGTCGGCGCCCCGGGCGCGAGCTCCAGGTAACGGTTTGTGCGGGCTGAAAGGTGGACGATGTCGCCATCGCGATTCACCAGCGCGTGGGCGGGCGCGAACCGCTCCAGGATCTGGAATTCGAGCGCCTGCCGCAGGGCCAGACCAGGCGTCGCATCCATCGGGTGTCGGCGTGGATGCTCGGGGAGACCACCCTCGGCATGTCGGCGGACCGGCGCCGGGGACGGGATCGCCACGCTGACATCGTCCCGACTGCGGAAAATCCGGCTCTTCTTGTCGACGGGCTCGAAAAGGTCGCCAAACCTCCCCACGCTCTCCGAAAGGCCCAGGAAGAGATAACCGCCGCCACGGAGGGCGTAGCTGAAGGTCGGCAGAACCTGGTCCTGGATCTCGGGTCCGAAATAGATCAGCAGGTTTCGGCATGACACCAGTTGGACCCGCGAGAAGGGCGGATCGCGAATGACGCTGTGGGGCGAGAAGATACACAGGTCGCGGATGTCCTTGCTCAGGACATAGCTTCCGCCTTCCTGGACAAAGAACCTCTCCCGCCGCTCGGGCGACACGCTCTGCAACAGGGCCTCGGGGTAGCGGCCAGCTCGGGCGACGCCCAGCGCCAACTCGTCGATATCTGTGGCGAACACCTGGACCCGGGGCGTGACGCCGAGGCGATCCATGTGTTCGCGAAGCAGGATGGCGATCGAATAGACCTCTTCTCCCGTCGCACAGCCCGGCACCCAGACCCGAATCGCCTCGTCTGGGTTGCGCTCTTCGAACAGCTTCGGAATGACCAGCCGGTTGAGGTTGTCGAAGGCTTCCTTGTCGCGGAAGAAATCCGTCACGTTGATCAGGAGGTCGCGGAACAGCGCCGCGACCTCCTTGGGGTCGCTCTTCAGATGCGCGACATAGGCGTTCTGATCCTGGGCCTGCACCACGTGCATCCGCCGTTGCACCCGGCGGAGGAAGGTCTTCGACTTGTAGCCGGCGAAGTCATGTCCGATCTGGTTACGGATGATGGACGAAATCGCCGATTGGGTGTCGCCGTCGTCGCGATCGCGCCAGCGGCCCAACCCCCCGTCAAGCCGGCGGGCGAATTCGACGAGCTTGGCGCCCATCTCCAGGGCGGGCAGCGCCAGATCGACATGGCCTGTCGAGATGGCGCTCGCTGGCATGGAAGGGTGAGCCGGTCCATGACCGTCGGCGACCTGAGCCAGAGTCAGCCCGCCACGCTCCTTGATGACCTTGGTCCCCAGGGTGCCGTCGCCGTCGCCGCCGGAGAGCACCACCGAGGCGGCGTACTCCTCCTGATCCAGCGCCAGCGAGCTGAATAATATGTCGATCGGCTTGCGCTCGCGGCGCGTGCTGCTCGAGCGGCTCAGCTGAAGCCGGCCATCCTTGAGGGTGATGATCGCGTCGGCGGGGAGGACGTAGACGCAGTTCGGCTGCACCTCGACATCGTGCTCGGCCACCACGACGCCGAGATCGGTGTAGCGCGCGATAATCTCGTGAAGCAGACTCTCGCGGTCAGGGCTGAGGTGGGTGACTACGATAAAGGCCAGTCCAGGATGCGGTGGGAGCCCTTGAAAGAATCCCTCTAGAGCCTCGATTCCGCCTGCCGAAGCGCCGACGCCGACAATAAGAAACTTCGATCTTTGGTCTGGCACGGGCCATCCTAGTGACAACAGGCAGGAAGACTTTGAACGCCCTGAAACGGCAGGCGCTGGGCAGGCAGGCCGGGGGTCTGGCGCTCCTTCTCGTCCGACCCTGGACTTCAGCTTAGGGAAGAACCGTCTTCTCGGCGCTTCGATCCCGGATCACCCGCGCCCTTTTGGATGAACGCTGAGCAATTCGTCGTACTTCTGGCGGACTGATTCGTAGCATTCGCAGGCATGAGCTTCGAGACCGGGGCGATCGATGACCTGGATTTGCCCCCGAGAATACCGCACCAGACCCGCGTCCTGCAGACCGCTGGCGACCCGGCTGACGGTCGTGCGCTGGACACCGAGCATCAGGGCCAGAAATTCCTGTGTGAGCGGGAGTTGGTCGCCGCCGACCCGATCCTGCGTCATGAGCAGCCAGCGACATAGGCGCTCATCGACGCTGTGAAGCGCGTTGCAGGCCGCCGTCTGCTGAATCTGCGCCGCATTGGCCTGGGCATGGCGGATGATGAGGTCGGTGAGGCCCAAGCTAAGCGCCGCCGCCGCGCGTAGGCGCGACGCCGGAATCTTGAACGCGCGTCCCGCGATTTGAGCGACGACCCGATCGGTGGAGATGGAGGAGCCGAGGGCGTTCAGGATGCCGTAGGCGCTCTCGCGCCCGATTGTGCAGGCCTCCACATCGTGTCCGCTCTCCATCGTTGTCACGACCGAAAGAACTGACGAGGTGGGAAACCAGGCACACACCAATTCCTCGCCAGGCCCGGCGACCTGAGCCCCACGATGCAGCGAGACTTCCATCAGGTATGGCGTGAGGAGACCAAGCGTCTCCGCTGAAAGTCTTCCTAAGAATTCATTGGAGTCGAAAGCCACGCCCTGTCCCATGATTTTCCGCATTTCCACCACGCGGATGGCGACACCTGCCCGTTCGCTGGCGGGGCGAGAGGATTGCGTTTGAATTACCAACGCTCGCCTGTCTGTCGGGTTGCGCACCTACGCAACTCAAAGATGACCGTGGGTGTCAGCACGCCCGCCTGAGCGGACCCGCAAACAGAATCTCTCCTCGGCGGGGTCAAAGCCGTCCGGCAGGCTCTGAGCCTGCCGCCTTCGCCCGCCCACGGGCCGGCCCCTACCCGCGGCCTCAGCCGCCGCTCAGGCCACGACGGCAGCCCTTACGTGTCCCTTATGGGGCGGCGCGCAACGCCGTCTCGCGCCCTTATGCGGCTCGGACCGAAAGTGCCCCATCGCAGACTGATGGCGGTGGGACATGCTCGACATCCTCTATCTGGCTCTGGCGCTCGGCGCCTTTGGCCTGCTCGGCGCGCTGGTCGCCGGGCTTCGGCGGCTCTGACATGGCCGAGCTCGTGCTCTGGGGCGCCGGCGCCCTCGTGATCGGCGGCTACATGCTGGCCGCCCTGCTGCGGCCCGACCGCTTCTGACGGAACCCACATCATGAACTGGCAAGGCTGGGCGGAAATCGCCCTGACTCTGGGGCTGCCGTTCCTCCTCGGCTGGCCCGTAGGGATCTTCATCTCAAGGGTCTGGAACCGGGAGCGCACCTGGCTCGATCCGGTGCTGCAACCCGTCGAGCGCGGCTTTTACGCCGCCCTCGGCGTGCGCCCCGACCAATCTCAGACCTGGACCGGCTACGCCGCCGCCCTGCTCGCCTTCAATGCGGCGGGCTTTGTCCTGCTCTACGCCATTCTGCGGCTGCAGGGCCTGCTGCCTCTGAACCCGCAAGGGTTCGGCGCGCTGTCCGAACCGCTCGCCTTCAATACGGCCGTCAGCTTCGTCACCAACACCAACTGGCAGGCCTATAGCGGCGAGACGACGCTGACCCACCTCAGCCAGATGGCCGGCCTGACGGTGCAGAACTTCCTGTCGGCCGCCACCGGCGCGACAGTGGCCGCAGCGCTCGCCCGCGCCTTCGCCGCCGACCGGCAGACGGGGCTTGGCAACTTCTGGGCCGATCTGGTGCGCACCACGCTGTGGGTGTTGCTGCCCATCTCGATTGTGGTGGCGCTGCTCCTGGCTGCGCTCGGCGTGCCGCAGACGCTTTCGGCCTCGGCCACCGCGGCCACGATTGATGGCGGCGAGCAGACTATTCCGCTGTTCGCCACGGCCAGCCAGTTGGCGATCAAGCAGCTCGGCATCAATGGCGGCGGGGTGTTCGGCGTGAACTCGGCCCATCCGCTGGAAGGTCCCACGCCGCTGGCCAACTTCATCGCCGCCATCTCGATCAACGTCCTGGGCTGGGCGGCCTTCTTCGCCTTTGGGCGCACCGCCCTGGCGGGGCGCAACCTGCGGGCCATCGCCATCGCCGCGCTTGTCCTGCTGTCAGCGGGCGCGGCCGCCTTGTACTGGACCGAAACCCAGGCCCCTCCGGCCCTGATCGCGGCTGGAGTCGAGGCCTCGGTGAACATGGAGGGCAAGGAGGTGCGCTTCGGCGCCCCGGCCTCGGCCGTCTGGGCCGCCATGACCACCGGCGCCTCCAACGGCTCGGTCAATTCCATGCATGCGAGCTACATGCCGCTGGGCGGCGGGGTGCAGATGTTCCTGATGCAGCTGGGCGAGATCCTGCCTGGCGGGGTCGGCACGGGCGTCGGCTTCATGCTGATGATGGCCCTGCTGGCGGTCTTCGTGGCCGGCCTGATGGTCGGCCGCACGCCCGAATACATGGGCAAGAAGATCGAGGCTCGTGAGGTCCAGTACGCCATGCTGGCCGTGCTGGTCCTGCCGCTCACCATTCTCGGATTTTCGGCGGCGGCGGCCGTCCTGCCCGTAGCCCTGGAGAGCCTGGCCAATCCCGGCCCGCACGGTCTGTCGGAAATCCTCTACGCCTACACCTCAGCCAGCGCCAACAACGGCTCGGCCTTTGCGGGCTTAGCCGCCGACACGCCCTGGTGGAACACGACGCTCGGCCTGGCCATGTTGATGGGTCGCTTCCCCGGCATCGTCATCATGCTGGCCATCGCCGGCGCCTTGGCGGCCAAGCCCAAGCTCGCCCCCTCGGCCGGCGCCCTGCCCACCGACAACGGCCTTTTCATCGGCCTCCTGACCGGGGTGATCCTGATCCTCGGCGGCCTGCAGTTCTTCCCGGCCCTCGCGCTCGGCCCGGTCGTCGAGCACTTCCAGGCGCTCGACGCCCTGGCCGGCCTCTAAGTCTCGCGGAGCACAGTCCCATGAGCACAACCGACACCTCCCTGGGCGACAATCGCCGCCGGGCCTCCAGCCTCGCCGCGGGCCTCGATGGCCCAGTCCTGGGGCGAGCGGCCAAGGACGCATTCGTCAAGCTCGACCCCCGCCGGCTGACCGGCAATCCGGTCATCTTCGCCACCTGGCTGGTGGCTGGACTGACCACGATCTCGGCCGCCCTGATCATCGGGCGCGGAGAGACCGGCGCCTTCGCCGTCCAGCTGGCGGGCTGGCTCTGGGCCACCGTGCTGTTCGCCAACCTGGCCGAAAGCATCGCCGAGGGCCGCGGCAAGGCCGCCGCCGACAGCCTGCGGGCCAGCCGGGTCACCACCCGGGCCAAGCTGATCATCGACGAGACGACCGGGACCATCCTGCCTACCCCGGCCCACGAGCTGGGCGCCGGCCAGGTGGTGCTGGTGGAGGCGGGCGACGTCATCCCCGCCGATGGCGAGATCATCGAGGGCGTGGCCTCGGTCAACGAGGCGGCGATCACCGGCGAAAGCGCGCCGGTCATCCGGGAAAGCGGCGGCGACCGCTCGGCCGTCACCGGCGGCACCACTGTCGTGTCTGACTGGATCAAGGTGAGGATCACCTCGGAGCCCGGCGGGACCTTCCTCGACCGGATGATCGCCATGGTCGAGGGCGCCGACCGTCGCAAGACACCCAACGAGGTCGCCCTGGCCGTCCTGCTGGCGGGCCTCACGCTGGTCTTCCTGATCGCCGTGCTGACCCTGGTCGGGCTGGGCGCCTATTCGGGCATAGCCCTCTCGCCCCTGGTGCTCGGCGCGCTGTTCGTCACGCTCATTCCGACCACCATCGGTGGCCTGCTGTCGGCGGTGGGCATCGCCGGCATGGACCGTTTGCTGAAGGTCAATGTGCTGGCCACCTCAGGCCGGGCGGTGGAGGCCGTGGGCGACGTCGACACCCTGCTGCTGGACAAGACCGGCACCATCACCTTCGGCAACCGCATGGCCACGGAGGTGATCCCGGCGCCAGGCGTGCGGCCCGAACAGGCGTTGCGGGCGGCGCTGATGGCCTCTCTGGCCGACGAAACGCCGGAAGGCCGCTCCATCGTCGAACTGGCCCGCGCCCAGGGCGAGGTCGCCGAAGCGCCGCGAGGAGCCGAGCCCATCGCCTTTTCCGCCGTCACCCGCCTGTCGGGCCTGAACGCTGGCGCGCGCGCCTGGCGCAAGGGCGCGGTCGATGCGGTGCTGTGCACGGTGGGCCTGTCGGCCGACGCCATGCCGCCAGAGGTCGCCGCTGCGGTGGACCGTATCGCCCGCTCCGGCGGCACGCCCCTGGCGGTGAGCGAGGACGGGGTCTTGGTCGGCGTCATCCACCTGAAGGATGTGGTCAAGCCCGGCGTGAAGGCCCGGTTCGCCGACCTGCGCCGCATGGGCCTGCGCACGGTGATGATCACCGGCGACAACCCCGTCACCGCCGCGGCCATCGCCTCCGAGGCCGGCGTCGACGACTTTCTCGCCGAGGCGACCCCGGAGGACAAGCTGCGCCTGATCCGCGCCGAACAGGCTAAGGGTCGTCTGGTGGCCATGTGCGGCGACGGGGCCAATGACGCCCCGGCCCTGGCCCAGGCCGATGTGGGGGTCGCGATGCAGACCGGCGCCCAGGCCGCCCGCGAGGCCGGCAACATGGTCGATCTCGACTCCGACCCGACCAAGGTCATCGAGATCGTCGAGGTCGGCAAACAGATGCTGATCACCCGCGGCGCGCTCACCACCTTCTCGATCGCCAACGACGTGGCCAAGTATTTCGCCATCATCCCAGCCATGTTCGTCACCGCCCTGCCCGCCCTGGGCGCGCTGAACATCATGGACCTATCGAGCCCGCAGAGCGCGATCCTCTCGGCGGTGATCTTCAACGCCCTGATCATCGTGCTGCTGATCCCGCTGGCCCTCCGCGGCGTCCGCTACCGGGCGCTGGGGGCCGCCAAGCTCCTGTCGCGCAACCTCGCCGTTTACGGCCTGGGCGGGCTCGTCGCGCCCTTCGTGGGCATCAAGCTGATCGACGTGGCCCTGTCGGCCCTGGGGCTCGCCTGATGGACCGCCCGCGCGTTCCGCCCTCCCTTCCTGCCGCGACTCCCTCAGCCTTGAACATGAGTGACCCCATGCCCTCCCTGCTCCGCCCGGCCCTCGCTTCGGTGGGCCTGTTCACCCTCCTGCTCGGCCTCGCCTACCCCCTGGCGATCACCGGCGCCGCCCAGGCCGCCTTTCCGGCCCGGGCTGACGGCAGCCTTGTCACCAGGGATGGGCGCGTGATCGGCTCGGCCCTGGTCGGTCAGGCCTTCACCTCGGCCCGCTACCTGCAGGGCCGGCCCTCGGTGGTCGGCTATGACGCCGCAGGCTCCGGCGCCTCGAACCTGGGACCGCTGAACGCCGAGCTGATCGCCGAGACCTCTGACCGCGCGGCGGCATGGCGGGCCGCGACCGGAAGCGCCGAGGTCCCCGGCGACGCGGTCACCGCCTCAGCCTCAGGCCTGGATCCCCACATCTCACCGGCCAACGCCCTGGCGCAGGCGCGGCGCATCGCGGCGGCTCGTGGGGCCGACATCGAACAGGTCCGCGCGGTCATCGCCGATCATGTCGAAGGCCGCACCTTCGGCGTTCTGGGGCAACCAAGGGTCAATGTGTTGCGGACCAACCTCGCCCTCGACGCCGCCATCGCGCCGGAGCAACCTGCGCCGCAATGACCCCCGACACGCCCCGCCGGCCCGATCCTGACGCCCTGCTCGCGGCCACGCGGGCGGGGCGTGGTCTGCTGAAGGTGTTCCTGGGCATGTCGCCGGGTGTGGGCAAGACCTACGAGATGCTGCGCGCCGCACGCCGCCGGAAGGCCGAAGGTCAGGACGTGGTGGTCGGCCTGGTCGATACCCACGGGCGCAAGGAGACCCAGGCCCTGCTGCGAGGCATGGAGGTTCTGTCCAGGGCGCCCCTGGAACACCGCGGGGCGACGCTTCTGGAGTTCGACCTCGACGGCGCCCTGGCGCGACGGCCCGCCCTGCTGCTGGTCGATGAGTACGCCCACTCCAACGCCCCCGGGTCGCGGCACGCCAAGCGGTGGCAGGATGTGGACGAACTGCTGGCCGCAGGGATCGACGTCTGGACGACGCTGAACATCCAGCACCTGGAAAGCCTGGTGGATGTGGTCTGGAAGATCACCGGCGTGCGCCAGCGCGAGACCGTTCCGGACATGGCGCTCGACCGCGCCGACGAGATCGAGCTGGTCGACATCACGCCGGCCGAGCTGCGGGAGCGAATGGGCGAGGGAAAGGTCTATGTGCCCGAGACCGCCCGCCTGGCGGCGGAGCGCTTCTTCAAGATCGAGAACCTGACCGCCCTTCGGGAGCTCTCCCTGCGCCGGGCAGCCCAGACGGTGGACGACCAGCTGATGGGCGCCATGAGGCGGGCGGGCGTGGAAGGCCCCTGGGCGGCGGGAGAGCGCATCCTGGTGCTGATCGGCCCGAACCCCATGGCCGGCTCCCTGGTCCGCGCCGGCCGGCGGCTGGCCGACATGATGATGGACGCGCCCTGGAGCGTGGCCCATGTGGAGCGGCCCAATCGCGCCGGGATCTCGGCCGAGGCCGCTCAGCGGCTTCGCGAGGCGGTCAAGCTGGCTGAACAGCTGGGCGCCTCCACCGTCACCCTGACCGGCGACGACATCGTGGGCTCCGTCCTCGACTACGCCCGGCGCAACAACGTCACCCAGATCGTCATCGGCAAGAGCCAAGTGAGGCGCCCCTTCAGGCCAGGCTTGGCCGAGGCGCTGCTGGCCCGCACCCAGGGCGCGGCCCTGCACGTGGTGACCGAGGGTTCCGAACCGCCTGCCCCCAAGGCCCCCGCCCCGGCCCAACCGGCTGGCTTCGCCTGGCGGCCGCAGGCCGGCGCCCTGGCCCTGGTGGCCATCGGCTTCGCCATCGCCCATGGCCTGGACCGATACGTGGAGAGCGTGAACCTCGCCATGGTGTTCATGCTCAGCGTCCTGGTCGCAGGGTTAGCCTACGGCCTCTGGCCGGCGATCGCCGCGGCGGCGGCCTCGGCCTTTCTCTACAACTTCTTCTTCCTCCAGCCGCGGCTGACGGTCTGGATCGGCCATCCCGCCGACGTGCTGACTTTTGCGGTCTTCTTCGCCGTCGCCTTGACGACCGGCTGGCTGACCGGCCGCGTGCGGGATCAGGCGCGGCTCGTGTCACGCCGCGCCTCGGCCATCTCGGCGGTGCTGGCCTCCACCCGCCGCTTGTCGTCGGCGCCGGACGCCCAGGGCGCGGCGACCGCCCTGGCCGAACAGCTGGCGGCGGCCACCAGCGGCGAGGCCGTGGTCCTGACCCCGACCGATGATGACCTTCAACTCAGCGCCGCCTCCCCCGGCGCGCCGCCCCTGAGCCCCGGCGACATGGCCGCTGCGCGCTGGGCCTGGGAACGCGGCGAGCCGGCCGGCGCCGGCACCGGCACCATGCCGAACCTCGCCTGGGTCTTCCGGCCCCTCCAGGGGGTGAAGGCGCGCGCCGGCGTGGCCGCGGTCAGCGCTTCCGCCGTGGCGACGGAGGATGGCGAGCGGTTCGTGGCTGCGCTGCTCGACCAGGGCGCCGTAGCCCTGGAGCGGGCCGAGTTCGCCGCCACGGCCGCCGACGCCGAGGCCCTGCGCCGCACCGATCGCCTGCGCGCGGCCCTGCTAAACTCCGTCAGCCACGACCTGCGCACGCCGCTTTCAACGGTTCTAGGCTCCGTCACAACGTTGATCGACTACGGCGGGGGCCTGTCGGCGGCGGTGCGGGACGATCTCCTGCAGTCCATCCGCGAGGAGGCCGAACGGCTGAGCCGCTATGTGGGCGACCTGCTGGACATGACCCGGCTGGAGGGCGGCGCCCTGGTGGCCCGGCGCGACTGGCTCGACGCCCGCGACGTGCTGCGCGCCGCCGTCGAGCGGGTGAGGCGCCGGATGGGTGGCCGCAAGGTCGAGTGGGACTTTCCCGACAAGGTCACCCTGGTCATGGCTGACCCCACCCTACTGGAGCAGGCCCTGGTCAACATCCTGGAGAACGCCATCGCCTACAGCCCCGACGACAGCACGATCGAGGTCGCCTGCTATGAGGACCATCGCAATGTGGTCATCAGCATCGAGGACGAGGGCCGCGGCATCCCGACCCCAGACCTGGAACGGGTGTTCGAGAAGTTCCGCCGACTGGACGAGGCCAGCGACCGCGGCAAGGGATCGGGCCTGGGCCTGGCCATTTCAAAGGGCTTCATCGAGGTGATGGATGGCCGCATCGCCGCGGCCTCGCCGATCGATGAGGGCCGCGGCACACGTATCCTGATCAGCCTGCCCAAGTCGCGGGCCACGCCGGAAGGACTCCTGTGAGCGGCTCCCGTCCCCGCATCCTCGTCATCGACGACGAGCCGCAGATTCACCGGTTCCTGGGCCCCGCCCTTGATGCGGCCGGCTATGAGCCGGTCCGCGCCGACACCGCCGAAGCAGGCCTGCGTGAACTGGCGCGGCGGGCGCCCGACGCCGTGGTGCTCGACCTGGGACTGCCCGACCTGGACGGCAAGGAGGTGCTGGCCAAGGCGCGGGCCTTCTATAGCGGGCCGATCCTGATCCTGTCGGCGCGGGACCGGGAGACCGAGAAGATCGACGCCCTCGACCTGGGCGCCGACGACTATGTGGAAAAACCGTTCGGCGTGGGCGAACTGCTGGCCCGTCTCCGGGTCGCCCTGCGCCACGCCGCCACCCGCGAAGGGGCCAAGCCGGTGGTCGTCGCGGGCGACCTGACCATCGATCTGGTCAAGCGTCTGGTCACCCGGGCTGGCGAGGCTGTTCGCCTGTCGCCCCGGGAATACGACCTGCTGGCCCAGTTGGTTCAAGGCGCCGGCAAGGTGGTCACCCACCGCCAGCTGCTGACCGCCGTCTGGGGTCCCGCGCATGAGACCGACGTCCAGTACCTGCGCGTCTTCATCGGCCAGCTGCGCCAGAAGATCGAACCCGATCCCACAACCCCGAGCCTGATCCTGACCGAGCCCGGCGTCGGCTATCGGTGGATGGGAGAATAAAGCCTTCCAGGTCCAAGGCCGGCGGCGACCCTGAACCGCAGGGCTGCGACGCAGCTCATTCTTGGGCCTCATGGAGTCCTGAGAACATATCGCTTTTCAGTTGGCCCCCCCGGCTTCAAGCCTCCCGCTGAACGATGAGGGAGAGAACCGATGAGCGCATCGCCGCTGAAAGATCTGGTCGAGACGGTGCTGGGCGCCGACCGCTCCGATGAGATGTTCAGGCTTCTGGTGGTCCATCGGGACCTGACGGCGCCTGCCGAGCGGGTCAGCCGCGCAGTCATGGCCCAGGCTCTCAACATGGTCCTGTTCAGCGACCTGCTGCTTCGGGTGCCGGCCGCGGCGGAATATGCAGCGGACTGCCTGCGGGACGGTCGGACCATCTTCCATGACCATGGCGCGGTGCGCACCGTCGTGATGAGCGGCATGGGCGCGCTCCCCTCCGGTGAGGGCGCCATCGTGCGGGTGCTCAAGCCTCTGGGGTACCAGCAGAACGGACTCTATCCCCTCGAGCGCCTGAAGATGACAGGACGCTCCTACGCCCAGCTCGACTATCCCGAGGACATCGCCCAGTTCTTCGTCAGTGAACTGCACACCGACCGGTTCTCGCCGGACTTCGTGAAAGCCGCCCGCGCCATCACGGCCACGTCCCGCGACCCGCTTTCGGACGAGGCCAAGGCCGTGCTGGCGACATTCCAGGCCGAGGGCGAGATCGATCTCGCCGCTGCGGCCGCCGTGCTGCCCGTCCTGGCCGCCTGCTTTGATCGTCAGCACGACGCCCCGACCCAGGCTGACTACGAGGCCCTGCTGGCGGAGTCGGCGGAGATGGCCTGGATCGCCACCGAAGGGAACGCCTTCAATCACGCCACCGACCGGGTGGACGACGTCGAGGCCGTGGCAGAGACCCAGAAGGGCCTGGGCCGACCGATGAAGGACACGGTCGAAGTCTCCGGTTCAGGCCGCGTGCGGCAGACCGCCTTCCGCGCCGCCCAGGTGATGCGGAACTTCGTGGACGCCGATGGGACCACGGTCACGCGGCCAGCGCCCGGCTCCTTCTACGAGTTCATCACCCGCATGCAGATGACCGACGAGAAGACAGGTCGTCCTCGCCTGGACCTCGCCTTCGACAGTTCCAACGCCCAGGGCATCTTCAAGATGACCGCCGCGGCCGGCGCTGATCGCTGAGGCATGAACGTCCAGCTGGCCGCCGACCTCGCGGGACTGGTGGGCGACGACGCCCTGGTGGAGGCGCCGGAGGACTTGGCGGCCTATGACCAGGCGGCGCGCTATGAGGGCGGCCGCGCCGCACTGGTGGTTCGGCCCCGCACCCCGGCCAGTGTCGCGGCGATCGTCGCCTGGTGTGTGGGCCACCAGGTGGACTTGGCGGTCCAGGGCGCCAATACGGGGCTGGTCGGCGCCTCGACGGCGGATGCCAGCGGCCGCCAGGTGCTGCTCAGCCTGGAACGGCTGCAGTCGCCGCTGGAGGTCGATCCCGTCAACCGCAGCGTCCGCGCCGGAGCCGGGGTCCGGCTCTCGGCCGTCAACGCCGTCCTGGAGACGCACCGCCTTTTCCTGCCCATTGACCTGGGCGCCGATCCCACCGTCGGCGGCATGGCGGCGACCAACACCGGCGGCGCCCGCTTCATCCGCTATGGCGACATGCGCCGGCAGGTGCTGGGCCTGGAGATGGTCCTGGCCGACGCGGCCGGGACCATCGTGCAACTGCGCCGCGGGCTGCGAAAGGACAATACCGGGCTCGACCTGCGCCAGGTGGTGATCGGGGCCGGCGCCGCGCTCGGCGTCATCACCGCCGTGGAGTTCGAGGTTCATCCCCGTCCCGCCCAGACCGCAGCGGCCCTGGTCCTGCTGGAGGATCTGGAGGCGGCCCTTCCCCTTCTGTCGCACATGGAGCGGGAGGGCGGCGAACTCCTGTCGGCCTTTGAGGGCATGTCCCGGGCCGCCTTGAGCGCGGCGCTGGCCCATGGCCCGGGCCTGCGCAGTCCGTTTTCCGGTCCCCTGCCCCCCTATGCCGTGCTGGTGGAGCTGAGCACGACCCGATCGCTGAAGCCCGGAGACGCCAGCCTGACCAATCATCTGGAGGAAGTGCTGGCTGATTGGCTGGAGACCGACGATGGCGGCGGCGCGATCGATATCCTGACCGGCGCGCCTGAACCGCTCTGGGCGATCCGCCACGCTATTTCCGAAGGCCTTCGGGCCAAGGGCCCGGTCATCGGCTTCGACCTGGCCTTCCGGCGCTCGGATCTGGCGGCCTTCCGGCGGACGGCTGTCACCCGCCTGGCTGTCGCCTTCCCTGAGTTCGAGATCTGCGACTTTGGCCACATCGGGGATGGCGGCGTTCACTTCAACCTGGTCTGTGATCCCGAAGCGCCGCCCACCGCCGACCGGCTCTCCCAGCTTCGCGAGGCGGTCTATGAGATCGCCTGCCTGCAGTTCGGCGGCAGCTTCAGCGGCGAGCACGGCCTGGGCCGAGCGAACCTCGCCCAGTATCGGGCCCTCACGCCAGCGCCCGTGCGAGGCCTGGCCGCCCGCGTCCAGGAGGCCTTCGCCCACCGTGCGCTCGGCGCCGTGGATTTCGCCGCCCTCGGCTGAGAGGGCCTTATCTCAGGGCGCCGGACGCGCCGAGCGGATGACCGGCGGCAACTCGGCGGGCTCAAACCCGATCCTGTCGGCCTCAAGAACCACGCAGCGGCCCGTGAAGGCGACGCCTTCGCACAATTGCCAGGCGCCGGTCACATGGGCGCTCAGGGGCGCGCCGCCTTCGCCCGGCGCTTCGAGTTCGGGGGCGGCCTCCGACACCGAGAGCCGCAGCCCCATGAATTCGCGGCGGGCGTAGAGTTCGAGCAGCGGCTCGGCGGCGGCGGCGTCGCCCTCGACCCCGCGATAGGTCGCGAAGATCGAGCGGACCTCGAAGCTCTCCGCCCCAACGCGCGCGGGCACATAGTCGAAGTTCGGCGTGTCGCGTCTTAGCACCGTGCACGGGTTGGTGAATTCAGGCGCGCCGCAGATGTCCCAATAGCCGGTCACCTTGGCGCTCAGGGGTTGAAACGGGATGGCCGCCCTGGTGTCGGCGAGATCCTCCCGGGTCGTGAAACTCTGGCCCGCAAAGTCCGGGGCGCTGAAGAAGGTGATCTCATCCTCCTGAGCGGCCGCCGACGACGCCAGGACCAGGGCGAGCCCGACGCCAGTCAAGGCCGAGGCAAGGGCGAAAGGTGGTGCGAGCATGAGCGTTCGACCTAGGCGCTATAGGCGATGAAGCGGCCGAGCCCGCCCACCGTTAGCCAGATGAGCAGGGAAGAGGCGGCCATGAGGCGTCCGGCCAGGGGCGGAGCCGCGTCCCAACCGGCCAGGCGGCTCTTGTACATCAGGTTGAACGCCAGGGCGTTGACGAGGCCAAGGGCGAGTCCAGCCATCTTCCAGAGGAAGATATTGTTCTGCGCCAGGGGACCGGCGTCGGCTGAAAACACCACAAGGCCACTGATCACGAAGAGTCCGAGCCCGACGACCGCCAGCGGGGTCATGAATCGGGACAAGGGCTCCAGCGGCAGGGCGCGCGCGAAGCCCAGCAACCTCAGGTCGACCGTGCCGATCCCGCCGATCAGCAGGATCAGGCCCAGAAGATGGGCGAGGTTGGCGATCGGGTAGAGCCCGCCGCCGCTGCGCGCCGCGTCACCCAGGGGCGATTGCTCAAACGCGACCGCGAAGGCCTGAAACGCCTCGATCAGCACCATCTCAGCGCATCTCGACGGTCTTGCCAGCCACGATGATGCGCTCGGCGCGAACCTCGAGGGTTCCGTCGGTCCGGGGGTAGCCCACGATCTTGACCTTGGCGCCGGCCGGAAGATCCTTGGCGCTCAGGCCTCGCGCCGCGACCCGGGCCACAGGGCCCAGAACGACGGTCCAGACCTCGTCGCCCACCGTGATCGCCATCTCCGCATGGGGGTTGCGCCACCGCGTCGACTGAACCGCGCCATCGAGGGTGATGCTACGGTTGGCCGCATAGGATCCCCAGCCGTGATGGGCCGAAGCGATACTTGGCGCGCCAAGACTTATCGCAAGAGCAAGCAGTACGCCCCGCCACATGGAAGACCCCCACCTCGACTGAACATTGAGATGGAATTTTCCGCCCACGGCGCAGACTGACCAAGCGATAGTTTCTCATCAGCCCATGCGGGTTCGTCGTTCCATACTGGACGGCTAGAGCGGCCCGATCAGCTATGGGCCTGGACGATGATCCAGTTGGTGAAGGCTCGCAGGCCTTCGGAGGCGCCCCTATTCTCCGGCACCACCCAGTAATAGGCCTTGAGGCTCAGCGGCTGGTCTTCGAACAGGGTCACGAGACGCCCCGAGGTCAGCTCGTCCTCGATCAGCACCTTCGGCAGGATCGCCGCGCCGAGACCCGCCGCGGCGGCCTGGGCGATCATGGCGAACTGCTCATAGCGCGGCCCGCGGTTCACCCCGGGGAGGTCCACGCCGGCCACATCGCACCAGTCGGCCCAGGCCGTGGCGCGCGTCGTCTGATGCAGGAGGGTGGCCCGCTCAAGATCCTCGGGCTGACGCAGGCGCCTGGCGGCCCGGTACTCCGGGCTGGTCACCACCACCGTCACCTCGTTCATCAGGTGGTGGCAGTGGGCCGAGGCCCAGGTCGGCGCGCCGTAGTGGATGGCGGCGTCAAACATCTCCGTCTCGAAATCGAAGGGCTCGAGCCGGCCCGAAAAGTTGAGCGTCACGTCGGGATGGGACTCGACGAAGGTCGGCAGCCGCGGCACGAGCCAGCGGGTCGCAAAGGTCGGCAGCACCGCAATATTCAGCGTTGTGGTGGCTTCGGTGAACGCCATCACCTTGTGGGTCGCCTGGCGCAACTCGGTGAGGATGCGCTGCACCTCTTTGAGATAGGCGACCCCAGCCGCCGTCAGCACCACTCTCTGGCGCACCCGCTCGAACAGGACGACGTCGATCCGGTCCTCCAGCATCCGCACGGCGCGGCTGATGGCGCTCTGGGTGAGGTTCAGCTCCACCGCCGCCCGGGTGAAGCTGCCATGGCGAGCGGCGGCCTCGAAGGCCGTCAGGTCGCCGATGGAGGGAAGCAGAAAATGGCGGGACATGGATACTGACAGGTCATGCGTAGAACTCACGTGACGTCACGTCCGGGGTGGAAGCCAGCAGATTGACCCCCTTTCGCCCAGCGCCCGGGTGAGAAGTTCAGAAGCCGTGCTCATGTGCCGCCGTTGCAGGCGCCACGGGTGTAACAAGGCGCGCCTTGAGACACGAACAGCGCAAGGCCGCCGCCAGTCGGATTGGCGGCGGCCGCGCCTGTCGTTCGTGAGGGGGCTAGAACGACTTGCGAAGGTTGACGCCCACGGTCCGAGGCTGGGTCGAGTTGACGAGTTGCTCCGACCCGGCGCCGGAGCTGACCGAGTAGGCCCCGTAGATGTCGAAGACGTTGCGGACGAAGACGTAGGCGCCCCAGTCCGATCCCTCCAGGCCCGTCCGCAGGTTCACGACACCGAAGTCGCCCTGCTTCTCATAGTAGGTATTGGTCGGCCGGAAGTGGGAATAGGACTTGCCGATATAGCTGTAGTCCAGCCGCAGCATCCCATCGAAGGCGTCGTTAACCGGCCACACATAGTCGACGCTGGTCGAGGCCGAGAACTTGCTGATGTCCGGGATCTGGTCGCCCTTGTCCCCCAGCGAGGTGGAGTCGCGGATATTGGGGTTCAGCTGGTCTTCCAGGAGTTCCGGTTCGGAGAAGGTGAGCCCGCCGGAGATCGACAGGCCAGCCATCGGGCGCGCCATGTACTCGAACTCGACCCCGCGGATGCGCGCCTTGCCGGCGTTGACGATGAAGCTGCAGCAGCCGCTGAGCGTCTGGGCCGAGGTCTGGATATCTTTCCAGTCGATCTGATAGAGGGCCGCATTGAGGGTGAGCCGACGATCGAACCAGGACGTCTTTATGCCCAGTTCGTAGTTCCACACCGCATCTGGCCCGTACGGCACCAGTTCGGGCTCCAGGTTGGGCGTGTTGTTCGCGCCGCCGGGACGGAAGCCTTCGGCTGCAGTGGCGTACACCATCAGATCGGGATTGAGCTGGTAGTTGACGCTGTACTTCTCCAGCCAACCTTCGGCGTCGGCGCTGGAGCTCCGCCAGGGCTCGACCAGCGAGCCGGACACCCAGTTGGGCATATCGGTCTCGCCGAACGTGGTCTTGTCGTACTTGAACTGCCGCAGACCGACATTGAAGGTCAGGCCGTCGATCAGCTCGTAGGAGATGTCGCCGAACAGGGCCGTCTGGTCCGTCTCGGTGGTGATGTCGCGGTGGAAGAAGATCGTCGGCGGAACGCCGATCACCCCGGTGCTGGAGTCGACCACCGCCAGCGTGCTGTCCACATAGTCCTCGCGCTTCTCGATGAAGGCGCCGAAGGTCCAGTTAAGCTTCGAGTCCCCCTTGGAGCTGATGCGCAGTTCGCTGTTGAAGGTGTGCAGCCAGGCCGGCTTGTAAAGCGTGGTGGGCGTCTGCGAGATGGCGAAGGCCGTGAACTGGGCGAGTTGCTGGCTGTTGCACGACGAGGTCGGCACGCCCAGCGACAGGTTGAACCAGTTTGTGCAGTTGGCCACGCTCGTCGAGTTGCGTAGCATCGTATAGGTGTAGTCGCTGGCGTTGACCTGATCCCACTCGTAATAGGCCGCCGCCCAGGTGATGTCGGCGAACCCGACATCCCATTCAAGGTCGCTGGAATAGAGGGTCAGCTCGTCCCGGTTGATCGGAATGACATAGCGGTCGGTGCTGTATTCCTTCTCGCCGAGCAACGGATACCAGGTGGAGCCGCCGCCGGGCGAGTCCGTCTTCTGGCGCATGAACATGCCGTGCCAGGAGACATTATCCAGCGGCAGGGCGGTAACCATGACGCGACCGCCGGTAGTGATGCGATCGTTGATGTCCTCGGCGCCGTAACGGATGTTGTCGATGAAGCCGCCGCGCTGTTCTTCATAGAGGACCAGGCGGGCGCCGAGCTTGTCTTCGATCAGAGGCACATTGACCACGCCCTTGGCGTAGTAACTGGCCTCGCCCTCCTCCATGGCCGCGCCCATGACGTCCACGGAGCCGGAATATTCCCGGGTGTCGGCCTTGTTGAAGATGACCCGCACGGTGCCGCCCATGGAGCCGGAGCCGTAGAGGGTGCCCTGGGGCCCGCGCAGGACCTCGATCCGCTCGACGTCGAACAGGTTGCCGTCCTGGGAGCGGCCGCCGGAATTCTGGCTGGTGTCGGACGGGCCGGTGAGCGGCGTCTCGTCGTAATAGAGGCCGACCGTCGCTTCGCCGGAGGCCTGGATGCCCCGCAGGGTGATGCGGCCGCCGCCGTCCGATCCCCCGCCGATCTTCAGGCTGGGCACCATGGAGGTGATGTCCTGCAGTCCGGTGGCGCCCATATTCTCCAGGGCGGTTTCGCCCAGGGCGGTGATGGCCAGCGGCGTGGTCTGCACCGTGGTGTCGCGCCGGGTCGCCGTGACGATGAGTTCGTCGACCTGGGTGGTGGCCTCCTGGGCTGACGCCGCGCCCACCGAAAGCGCCGCGATCGCCGCGCCGGCCACGAGGCCGAGCTTGACGCCAAGTCCTGATGATATTCCGCGCATGAACTTATCCCCTTGTCCTGCCGTAGGGCTCCGCTCGTGGGGCCTCTGCAGGGAAGACGCGGGCTCAGCACAAACCGACACATCCGAAGATCGCGCAACGGCCGAGCCGCTGGACTTGCGCCGCGGCGATCAATGCGGGGGTTAGGAATCGCGCGCGCGAAGAGCCCGGCGCCATGCGGTTTTGTCATGAGGCGGACAGAATAAATCGCTTTCGGGGATGGCCGATCGGGTGAAACCTTCCCATCCGAACAAGGGGTTTTTCGTTCGGGGGTGATCGTGTCCGAGACTAAACGGGGCTTTGCGGCCCGCCTTCTCGTCACGTCCCATCCATCCAGCGTCCCCATGGTCCGGCGATGACCAGGCTGGACCTGCCGACTGCGGCCGTCGAAGACGAGCGACCGCGGGGCCGACTGTCGACCTTCCTCGGAACCTACTGGTTCGGGGTGACCCTCTGGAAGCGGATCTTTCTGGGCATGGCGCTCGGCGTGGGCGCGGGCCTGCTGCTGGGGGAGCAGGCCGAACAGATCCGCTGGATCGGCGACCTCTTCATCCGGCTGATCCGGATGCTGGTCACGCCACTAGTCTTCGCCACCATCGTCGCTGGCGTGGTCTCCATGGGAGACATCCGCCGCCTGGGCGGCATCGGGGCCAAGACCCTGTTCCTCTACTTCGTCACCACCCTGATCGGCGCGGCCCTTGGCCTTGGCCTGGGCGCGCTGGCGCAGCCGGGCGTGGGCGTGGTGCTGGGCGAGCCGGCAGAGGCGCAGGCTGTAACCGCCCCCCTCTCCCTCACCGACCAGTTCATGGCCATCGTGCCGATGAACCCTGTGGCCGCCCTGGCCGAGGGCGACATCCTGGCGGTCATCTTCTTCGCCATCATCTTCGGCGTGGCGGTGCTCACCGCCGGCGAAGCAGGCCGCCCGGTGGCCAGGGCTTTCGCCGCGCTCGCCGACGTGATGCAGAAGATGACCCGCGGGGTGATGGAGGTCGCGCCCTTCGGGGTCTTCGCCCTGATCGCCTGGGTGACCGGCGTGGTCGGGCCGGCGGCCTTCATCCATGTCTTCCTGCTGGCGATTTGTGTGCTCGCCGGGTGCGCCCTGCAGGTCCTGGTGGTCCATGGAGGGCTGATCCGTCTGGCGGCCGGCCTGCCGGTGACGCCGTTTCTGCGGGACATCGCTGACGCGGTGGTCGTCGCCTTCTCGACCTCCTCCAGCGCCGCGACCCTGCCCGTGGTCATGCGTGTCGCCGAGGAAAACCTGGGGGTCAGCCGCGTGGTCGCCTCCACCAGCCTGCCGATCGGCGTGACCATCAGCATGGACGGAACGGCCATGTATGTCGGCCTGCTGGCCATGTTCGCCGCCCAGGCCTTCGGCGTGGAGGTGACGCTGTTGCAGGGCCTGCTGGTGGTCATCTCCATCGCCGTCATCGCGGTGGGCTCGGCGCCGGTGCCATCAGCCTCATTGTTCCTGCTGGCCGGAGTGCTGCAGACCCTGGGCCTCGGCCCCGAGCAGACCGCCATGGTGGTCGGCTTCATCCTGCCGTTCGACCGGATCCTCGACATGATGCGGACCGTGCCGAACTGCACCTCAGACCTGGCCGTGGCGGTCACCGTCGCAAAATGGGAAGGCGAGCTCGACCGCGACATCTACCTCGCCAAGCCCACAACTTGAACGAGCGAAATTCAAATCAATACACGTTGATCATAAGACATGAGGCGATGAAAATCGATCATCAACTGGCGTCACCAAGGCGTCATCTGATGTTAGAAAACTAAGCAGATAACGAATTTTCGTATTGTGGTCGCCATTATCTTAGGGTCACCGCGGGATTACAGTCATCATTAGGTAATAGGTGACTTCTTCTGCGGGGGGCGAGATGTCCGCTTTACAGACCAGCATTCAGACTTCAGATCATATCGCTGCTTGGGAGGTGCTGTCGTTCCGCCCTTCCCTTCGCGCCTTTTTTCGAAACAAGGCGCCGGAAGACGAGGTCGACGACCTCATCCAGGAGGTGTTGATCCGCATGCATGGCCGCGACGCCAGCGGCATCGACAATCTGGAGCACTACGTGATCCGCGTCGCCCGCAACGTCCTGCGCGACCGTTACCGCCGCGACCAGGTCCGCCGTCGCCAGGACCACTGCGAGCTGCTTGAACATGATCACCCGCCCGACGACATGTCGCCCGAACGGATTCTCCGGGCGCGGGAACAGCTCAAGACCACGCTCCAGGCCATGGAGGAGCTGCCCGAGCGCAGCCGCACCATCTTGATCCTTCTGCGATGGGAGGGCATGTCCTACAGTGAAGTGGCCGAGCTTCTCGACATCTCCGTCAGCGCCGTTCAGAAGCACGTCACGCGTTCGATGCGCCACCTGATGGCCCGGGTCCTGGAGAGGCATGAACCGCAAGCCGACATCGAGTCCTGCGAGCGCGGCGTGCTTGGCCGCCGCCGCCGAATGGCTTGCGCGTCTGCAGTCAACTGACGTCACACCTGAGACCCGCGGCGCCGCCGAGCAGTGGATCGGCGCATCGCCGGAAAACGCGTGGGCCTGGGATGAGGTCAATGCGCTGTGGACTCATCTCGGCGACGCCGCCGAGGACCCACTGGCCCGCGCCATGAGGGCGCGCGCCCGCGCCGCCGTCGAAGGCCGGCGCAAACAGACGCCCTGAACTCAGGCGCCCCCGACGTCCCGGCGCCGATCCGTTGAGCGCCCGACGCCAAGGACGGCGGCGGCCCCCGATCCTGCCGCCCAGGTGGCGAAGTCCCGGCGGGCTGCGTCTACCCCTGTATGGGCTGCGCACGGCGCGCAGGCGATGGAACTGGGGTTGTGGAGATGCGTGGGAAACTTGCTGTGGCCGTCCTTGGGACGGCCCTCTTTCTTTCGGGCGTAGGGGCGGAGGCGCAGACCGCTGGGACGGTGTCGCCGCCCCGCACGGTGTTCGGATTCGATATCGGCGACGACTACAAGCTCGCCGACTACACCCAGCTCGAAACCTACTGGAAGCGGCTGGCCGGTGAGTCCGACCGGATGCTGCTGACCACCATCGGCAAGAGCGCCGAGGGGCGCGACCAGCTGATGGCCATCGTCTCGGCCCCGGAAAACCTCGCCCAGCTCGACCATTACAAGGGCATTTCCCGCCGCCTGGCCAAGGCCAAGGATCTGACCGAGGCCCAGGCCAAGGCCCTTGCCGCCGAGGGCAAGACGGTGGTGTGGATCGACGGCGGCCTCCACGCCACCGAGACCGTCGGCGCGCAGCAGCTGACCCAGACGCTCTATGAGATGGTCAGCGGACAGGACGCCGAGACCAAGCGCTTCCTGCAGGACAACATCATCCTGTTCGTGCCGGCCAATCCCGACGGCATGGAGCTGGTTTCAGACTGGTACATGCGCAAGTCCGATCCCGCCGAGCGCAGCTTCGGCGACATTCCGCGGCTCTATCAAAAGTATGTCGGCCACGACAACAACCGCGACTTCCTGATGTCGAACCAACCCGAGAACATCAATATCAACCGGGTGCTCTATCGGGAGTGGTTTCCCCAGATCGTCTATAATCACCACCAGGCGGGGCCTCCCGGCATGGTCGTGTTCATCCCGCCCTTCCGAGACCCCTACAACTACAACCTCGAGCCCATGGTCATCACCGGGCTGGACGGGGTCGGCGCGGCCATGACCGACCGGCTGATCCGCGAGGGCAAGCCGGGATCTGGCCGCCGCAGCGTCGCCACCTATTCCAACTGGACCAACGCCACCCTGAGATCGACGGCCCTCTTCCACAACGCCATCGGCATCCTGACGGAGATCACCGGCTCCCCGACGCCGATGACCATCGACCTGCTGCCCAAGAACCAGATCGCCCGCAACGACCTGCCCATGCCCATCGCACCGCAGGAATGGCGCTTTCACCAGCCCATCGCCTATTCGGTCAGCATGAACCGCGCGGTGCTCGACTTCGCGTCCCGCAATCGTGAAAACCTGCTGTTCGGCATGTACCGCATGGGGCGGAACGGCATCGAGAAGGGCCAGCGGGACTCCTGGACCATCACGCCCACGGACATCGCCAAGCTCGAGGCCGCCGTTGAGGCTGCGCCGCCCTTCAAGCCCACCGGGGACACCTGGCGGCGGTCAGAGGCGGTCGATCCGGCCCTGTTCTCTACGCTGCGCGCGCCCGCGGACCGCGATCCCCGCGGCTACATCATCCCTGCCGACCAAGCCGACCTTCCGACGGCTGTGGCCCTGGTCAATGTGCTGATCAAGGGCGGGGTTGACGTGGACCGGGCCACCCGGTCGTTCACCGTCGGCGGCAAGACCTATCCCGCCGGCTCCTATGTGGTGAAGACCGGCCAGGCCTACCGCTCCACCGTGCTCGACATCTTCGAGCCGCAAAACCATCCCGACGACTTCCCCTATCCGGGCGGCCCGCCGATCCCGCCCTATGACGTCGCCGGCTACACCCTGGCCTACCAGATGGGCGTGGACTTCGACCGCATCCTCGACGGGTTCGAGGCCCCAGTGGAACCGGTCGCCGACGTGATCGCCCCGCCCCCGGGCCGCATCCTCGGCCAGGGCGCCGGCGGCTATCTGATCAGCCACGAGACCAACAACGCCTTCATCATCCAGAACCGCCTGCTGGCGGCCGGCAAGCCGGTCTTCTGGCTGACTTCGGAAGTCGTCCACGGCGGCGAGACCTTCGCCCCGGGCGCCTTCTGGGTCCCGGCCGGCGACGGCGTTCGCGAACTGCTGGAAGACGCGGTCCGCGACACGGGGGTTAATGCTTATGCCGCCGCCGCCCAGCCGGCGTCCCCCACCTTGCCGATCAAGCCGGTGCGCATCGCCCTTGTGGACACCTATGGCGGCGTCATGCCGTCGGGCTGGATCCGCTGGATCTTCGAGCAGTTCGAGTTCCCCTATGAGGTGGTCTATCCTCAAGGCCTGGACGCCGGAAACCTCAACGCCAAGTATGACGTCATCGTCTTCGCCAACGACGTCATCCCGTCCGATCCACGCCGCGAACGGGGCCAGCCGGATGCGGCCTCGATCCCGGCCGAATTCCGCGGCTGGCTCGGCAAGATCACGCCTGAAACCACCGTGCCGCAGCTGGATCGCTTCGTTCGGCAGGGGGGCGCGTTGATCGCGATCGGCAGCTCAACCCGCCTGGCCCAGGACCTCGGCCTCCCGGTGCAGGACGCGCTGGTCAACGCCCAGGGCGAGCATCTGCCACGGACCGAGTTCTTCGTCCCCGGGGCCATCATGACCAATGTGGTCGATGTCAGCGATCCCCTGGCCTACGGCATGACCGAGGAGGTAAAGGTCTATTATTACAACAGCCCGGCCTTCAAGGTCGCCCCGGGCGCCGACGGCGTCCGGACCGTGGCCAGCTTCCCTGGTCCTGACACGATGATCAGCGGCTGGGCCCTGGGCCAGGCCAAGCTCGACGGCGCCAGCTCCATCGTCGAAGCCGACCTTGGCCGCGGCAAGGTGTTCCTGATGGGCCCGGAAGTGACCCAGCGGGGCCAGTCCCACGGAACCTACAAGTTCCTGTTCAACGGCCTGTTCTACGGACCGGCCGCGGCGGCCCAGAGCGGCGCGAGCCCCGCCGGGGCCGGTCGGTGAGGCGAGGCGAGGCTCGTCCTCGCCTGCGCCTTGTTCTTGCGGCCGGGGCCTGCCTTCTGGCGGTCCCGGCCGTTGCGGCGTCTCAGACGATCAGCCTGGACGCCCTGAAGTACGAGTCCGCCGGCGGCCGTGTTCAGATCAGGCCCAAGGCCCGCATCTTCCTGGACGGCGCGAGCATCTCCGGTTCCGACGACCCAGCCCGCAACGCCGGCGCGCACGACATCCGCACCCTCTATTTCGGCGTGGAAGGCGCCGTTGACAGGGTGACCTTCACCCTGGTGGCCGACTTCGCCGGCGACGAGCCGGCCCTGCGCAGCGCCTACCTGGCCTGGAGCGAGCCCACCCCGGCCGGAGATCTTGAGATCACCCTGGGCAATCGCCTCACCGAGCGCGGTCTGGAGGGATCGAGCTCATCGGAGGGCCTTCCCTTCATCGAGCGCAACGCCGTGGCCGGCGCCCTGGCGCCCCAGAAGGGGCTCTATGGCATGGGCCTGTCAGCCAAGCTGTTCGCCGACAACTGGCACCTGGCGGGCCAGGTGGCCGGCGACGACGTCAACCGCCCGGAACTCACCGAAGGCGCGGTGACCACCACCGTGCGAGGTCACTGGAACCCTGTCCGCTCCGGCGAAGGGCTCATCCACCTTGGCGCCTGGGGGTTCCATGAGGATTTCACCCCGGATCTGAAGCGGCTGTCGCGCAACACCAACTGGGTGAGCCCGGTCAATGACCACGTCCAGGTCGCCCTGGGAAGCCTAGTCGATCCCAGGCGGGCCGATGGCCTCGGCGGCGAGATCGGCGCCGTGCGCGGACCGACCTGGGCCTTCCTGGAGTTTGGCCAACGCCGGATCGAGACCGCCAGTCTGAGCGCCGAGGTCCGGGCCTGGACCCTCTCGGCCGGCTGGATGCTGACCGGCGACCCGGCGCCCTACGGCGCCCGCAGCGGAACCTTCGTGCGCCGCGCGCCCACAGCCCCCCTGTCCCGCGGCGGCCTGGGCAGCCTGGAGCTCACCGGCCGGGTGCAGAGGCTGGACAACCGCGACGCGCCCCTGGGCGGCGCCGGCGACGACGTGACCGTGGGCCTGAACTGGCGGCTGGAATCCTGGGCGCGACTGATGCTCAACGCCAGCCATTGGCAGGTGGAGAACCGCACAGTCGCCGGCCTCCGGCGCGACGCCGGCGACGCGGTCCTGGCCCGCCTGCAGATAGCCTTCTGATGCAGGGCCCTGGCCGGGTTCACCCCCTGGCCAGGCAAGCCCTCAGGCCTGTGTCGCCGTCACCGACGTTACGGCGACACAGGCCGCGCCGATGCGGGCGCACGCCTCGACCAGGGTCTCGGCCTTGGCGGCGAAGGACAGCCGCAGATAGCCCGAAACGCCGAAGACGGTGCCCGGCACCGTCGCCACCCCCGCGCTCTCCAGCAGGTAGGTCGAGATATCGATATCCGAAGCCAGCATCTCGCCCTTCATCGTGCGCGCGCCGATCAGGCCGCGGACGGAGGGGAAGGCGTAGAAGGCGCCATCCGGCAGCGGGCAGCTCATGCCCGACACCTCATTGAGCAGCGAGACCAGCAGGTCCCGCCGGCTGCGGAAAGCCGAACGCATCGACTCCACCGAGGCCCGGGAGCCGGTCAGGGCCGCCAGGGCGGCGGCCTGGCTGATCGATGACGGCGCCGAGGTCGTCTGGCTCTGCACGACGCTCATGGCGGCGATCAGATCCGAGGGCCCCGCCCCCCAGCCGATCCGCCAACCGGTCATGGCGTAGGCCTTGGAGGCCCCGTTGACCGCCAGGGCCCGCTCGGCGAGGTCGGGATGGCTGACCAGCAGCGGCCGGGCGCGGCGGCCATAGACCAGGTCCTCATAGATGTCGTCGCACATCAGCCAGACCTGAGGATGACGGCGCAGGACGTCGGCGACGTCGGCCAGCTCCTCGTCGGTAGCCGCCACGCCTGTGGGATTGTTCGGCGTATTGAGGATCAGCCACCGGGTCCGAGGCGTGATCGCCGCCTCGATCGACCGGGCGTCCAGGCGCCAGCCGCTGCGGGGATCGTGGCGACCGGACGCCGCCACCGGCTCGCCGCCCTTCAGACGCACCATGTCGAGATAGGAGGTCCAGTAGGGCGCCGGCAGGATGACCTCGTCCCCATCCTCCAGGGTCGCCTCCAGGGCGTGGCTGATCACCTGCTTGGCGCCGGCGCAGGCGATGATCGACTGGTCGGCGAGATTCATCCCCCGATCGATCATCCGATCAGCGATGGCGGCCAGGAGCTCCGGCGCGCCGTTGAGGGCCGTGTACTTGGTCTGGCCGCGGTCGATCGCGGCCTTGGCCGCCGCCTTGATCTCCTCGGGCGTGTCGAAGTCGGGTTCGCCGACGGTCAGGTCGATGATGTCGCGGCCGGCCGCGCGTAGGTCGCGGGCCCGCTGCGACAACGTCAGGATCGGGGAAACCTTGATGCTCTTCAGGCGCGTGGCCACGCGAAGGGACGAGGGACTCAAAGACGTACGCTCCACTGTTCGGAAAGGCGTGAAAGGGGCCGGGGCTGCGCCCTGGCGTGGGACGTCGCCCCCGCCAGGGAATTGCCCGTACCGACTAGCGGCCCGCGCTCGCCGGCCCGTAGTAGAGGCCGTTGAAGAGGAACTTGTAGGTGCCCTGGGATTGGCCCAACTGGGTGACTTCCGGCCCCATCAGGAAGAGTTTCCCGGCGCCAAGCGGCGCCTCCACGATGGACGCGGCCCCTTCGAGGCGCTGTTGCCCCCAGGCCCAGCCGCTGCGGAGGCTCTCGGCGCTGTCGAACCAGGCGATGGGCTTAGCCCCCTCCCCCGCCTTCAGGGCCGGGCTATTGTAGTAGTAGACGCTGACCTCCTCGGGCAGGCCGAAGGCCAGGGGCTGGGTGTTGTCGACCTTGTTGGCCATCACCGAGCCCGGCACGAAGAACTCCGAACGCGGCAGATGCTTGCCGTTCGCGTCCACCAGGGCGTCGGTGACGGGCACGCCCAGGTCTTCGGCAAGCTGCGTGGCGCTGCCGATGGCGACGATGGCGCCGCCGGCCTTCACGAACTCGGCCAGGCGCGGGACGGTCTTCTCCTCGGTCACATGGCCGAGCTTGTCGCGCCATTCGGCCGGGATAGCGGCCGGCGTCGGCTGGCCCCGGCGCGGACGGTCGGGAGCCGGCGGCTCCAGCACGGTTTCGTCGGAGAAGACCAGGACGTCGTACCTGTCCTTCAGCCCACCGGCGTCGAGCTGCTGCGGGAAGATCACCTCGAAGGGGAACTCGTAGGATTCGAAGAGCCAGCGATTCCAACCCGACTGCATCACCCCGCCATACAGGTCGACCAGGCCGATGCGGATCGGCTTCATCGGCAGGGCCGGCGCATCCGGCTTCCGGGCCACCGCATAGGCGTCAAGGCCCGCATCGCGCAGGGCGCCTTCCAGGGTTGCGCGAACCCCGGGAGCCTCGGGGATCCACAGTGCGCCGGGCGCGAACGACTCGCCGCCCGCCTCCACCGCCTCGGTGAGCCACTCGACCGAGAGGCCGGCCTTCAGCAGGCGGTTCTGGACCAGGAAGGCGTTGTTGGCCTCGTGGCTGACCACATAGCCGGCGGCGCCGACGCCGACGATGCGGCCCGGCGGCGGGGCCAGGACGTCCGGCACGCGCGCGGTCGGCGCCTCGAAGCCGTCGAGGACGCGGTCAAACTCGACCCCCATCTGATAGGCCAGGGTGTAACCGGTGACATTGTGGGGCGGGATCGGATCGGCGCCGGGATAGGGAATGTTGTCGGGGTGAAACTGCGCCTCGAACATATCCATGACCTGGGCGCGATAGGGCTGGGCGGTCTTCACCACGAAGGAGCCGGCGGGATAGGTCTTGCCCCCCACGGTGAAGGCCTCGGTCGCGCGATCGACCTGCAGGCCGCTCTTGATCAGGGCGTTCATGAAGATGACCACCGAGGGGAAATCCGGCTGGTCGGCGCTGAGGATGTAGCCCCGTGGATCGCGCGTCTCGGGCTCGCGGATCACCTGGTCGTACAGGGACGGGTCGATGGCGTCGGCGGCGAAGCCCATGCCCCAGCGCGGCACGCCCTGGCGGTAGGTCCCGCCCTCGGCGGCGGCCTCGAGAGCCGCGATGCTGCGCGGATTGATCGTCCAGTGGTCCTTCTGGCCCAGGGCGATGTTCTGCTTGCCCATCAGATAGATGGAATACAGCAGGTGCTCGCGGTTGCTGGCCGCGTAGTTGAGCATCCCGCGGTTCAGGGCGACGGAATAGTCAATGCCGTCCTGGAAGGTGAAGGTCTGCGGCGGGATGGGCGTCAGGTTGTCGTTGGTCGGCAACTGCTGGCGTGGCACCAGTTCAAGCTGAGCGGGACTGGGCGCCCCGATGATCTCGGTGATCACCCCGATCGAATTGTGGAACAGGGCGTTGGAGCGCAGCGTCGTGCCGGCCCAGTTGGTGTAGGGCGCATATTCCCGCCGCACGCCGCCGGGCTTCCCTTCAGCGATCAGCCTGTCGAGCATCCGGGCGCCCACCGAATCCAGGCCGGTCAGAACCAGGGGATTGAGGTTGTAGTTGTAGGGGTTTCGGTGCGGCGGGATGAACACCACCGTCCCGGCCGGGCCGGACTGGTGGTGATTGTAGACGATCTGCGGGAACCACTCGCGATAGAGAACCCGGTTGATGTTCACCGTCTCCTTCATGTTCGACATGAAGAAGTCGCGGTTATTGTCGTGACCGACATACCAGTTGTAGAGCCGGGGCAGGCTTTCGTACTCGCGATCCTCGGGCTTCTGGTTGCGCATGTACCAATCGGCGACCAGCTCGTTGCCGTCCGGATTGGCGTGCACGAAGAGGATGATGCAGTCGTCCAGGATCTTCAGCGTCTCGGGGTCCTGCCCGCTGACCATCTCGTAGAGGGTCTGGGTCAGCTGCTGGGTCGAGACCTGTTCGGTGGAATGCAGGCCGCCGTCGATCCAGACCACCGCCTTGCCCTCGGCGGCCAGTTCCCGGGCCTGGGCGTCGGTCAGCCCCTCGACCTGGCTGAGCTGGCGGGCGATCTCCTGATAGCGGTCCAGGTTCGCCAGATTGTCCGGCGACGAGACGATGGCCATCAGCTGGTCGCGGCCCTCGGTCGTCTTGCCCATGGAGACTACGCGCATGCGATCGGACTGGCTCTCGAGGGTGCGCCAGTAGCTGGCCATCTGGCTGTAGTTGGCCAGGTGATAGTTATCGCCAATACCGAAACCGTAGGCGGCCTTGGGCGTGGTGACCGGCAGCCGTGCAGGCGTCGCCGCGACGGCGCCCGACGTCTGGCCCAGCGCCGGGAAGGCCATGCCCTGGGCGAGAAGCGACAGGCCAATGGCCGTGGCGACGAAGTGCTGCTGACGCATGAGACGATCCTGAATCCCGATGAGGCTCCAGGCCTCCCAAGGGAAGACGCAGCGTAGGGAAAACCGTCACCGCTTCTCTGGCGATCGATAAGAAAAGTGTGGCGGCGGATGAGCCCGCATTGGCCTGGCCGTGACGGCCCCGCTCCGCTAGCAGGCCCGGCGGGACTCGAAACATCTGGCAATTGTGGATATATTATAAGATCTTATGACCATCCGGTTCTAGACATACCCGTGCGCCTACCAGCAGTTCTCCGACGGCTAGAAATACCCGAAAAGGAGCGCCATTGCTCTGGCCAGGGCAACCTGCAGGCGGCGCCTGTCCCCCGGCGATCCCGCCATCGATAGCCACCTCAAGCTGCGAGTTCCAAAGGCAGGGCCCCTCAACACCAAGTCATCGACGGCCAGACGAGAGGACGCCTGGCCGTCGTGCGGATCAGCCCGTCACCCCGCAAACGGCCAGCCGCTGGGCATAGGTGGGATCGGCGAGCATGGCCTCCGCAGCCGCCAGCGGGCGATTGGAAACGATGAGCCGCGGACCGGACGCCGCCAGGGCCTGGTAGGCGCCCGCGTCGCCGGGCGTCCGGTAGACGGCGTCAGGCGTCTGCGGCCCACCGTAGGTTCCCGACATCACCGTCATCCCCAGCGCCTCAAGCTCCGGGATGAACCTGGCGTCGACATTGGCCGGCCGAACCATGGCGATGGTGCTCGGTCCGATCAGCCCGGCGGCCTTGGCCTCCTGGAGCATGTCCCGATCAAACATGGGAATGGCCAGCACGGCGTTGGGACGCAGCGCCTTCATCGCCTTGGCCTGGCGAACAGTATAGGCGAGGAACATCACCCGGCCATCGGCGCCGGCCTTGCTCACCTCGGCCATCAGCAGGTCGGCGTCGGTCTGTGGCTTGACGTCGAGAAGCAGCAGAACCCGACCATCGGCCCATTTGAGCAGGTCCGCCAGCCTGGGCGGGGAAGAGGCGGTCGGCTGTCCGGTGGGATCGCGCTGCTTGAGGGTGGAGATCTGGGTCCACCGCTGCTCGGCGATGACGCCGTGGCCGGTGGTGTTCCGGTCCAGCACGGCGTCGTGGTTCATGAAGAGGACCTCGTCGAAGGTCTGCTGCACGTCGGTCTCGATGAAGACCGGCGCGAGGGACGTGGTGTAGTCCATGGTGACAAGGGCGTTCTCAGGGTGCTCGGCCAGCGGCCCGCCACGGTGGGCGCCCACCAGGGCGACCTTCTGGTCGCGCAGGCAGGCCAGCAGTTGCGGCAGCCGCCCTTCGGCCGCCTTCAGAATGCCGGCCGCCGTCGGCGTCTTGGCGGGGCTGGCGGGGGCGGCCTGGGCGGCGCCGGCCAGGGCGATCAGGGCCGCGCCGACCAGGGCGGCGGCTCGCTTCGTCTGAGTCATGGTCATTCTCCTTGGGGCGTTCGAGGGAGGCTAGAAGCTGAGCTTGACGCCTGCGTAAAAGCGGCGGCCGAGCACGTCGTAGAGGGCCGCGTCGGTGGCGCCCTCCCCGGTCCAGGCCGGCGGCTGGCGGTCGGCGATGTTCAGAACGCCGCCCCTGACCTCGACCCGCTCGTTCAGCCGGTAGGTTCCGCTGAGGTCGAAATAGTCCATGGCCTTGACGCCAGGCGCGCTGGCGACGGCGGCGCCGACATTGGCCGAGTTGTCCATGCTGTCGATCCAGCGCCAGCGCAGATTGAGCCGGGCCTGGCCGATCTTGTAGTCGACGCTGGTGTTCACCTTCCAGGCGGGATGGGAGATGGCGTCGGCGCTGATCTGGGCGTTGCCGATCGTGCCGGCATAGTCGACGAAGGCGCCGCCGGCGAGGGTCTGGATGGCGTACTTGTCGGTGTAGGAGACAATGAGGTTCAGGCCGAGTTCGCCAGGCGCGTCGGCCCAGCCGAAGTCTCTGAGTTCAGCTCTCCAGTCCACCTGCAGATCGGCGCCGGCGATCTCGTAGCCGGCCAGATTCAGGAGCGGCGTGGTGATGGTCGAAAAGCCGCCCGAGGCCCCGCGGTTGATCAGCTGGCAATAGTAGTTCTGCGGGTCGTAGGTGGGGTTCGAAGCGTTATCGCCGTTGAAGCAGCGCTGGGCGATGACGTCGCCGGTGATGAGACCGATCGCATCGGTGATCTTGATCTCGTAATAGTCCAGCGACGCGGTCAGGCCGCTGAGCAGCGGATTGTCGAAGCGCGAACGCCAGACGAGACCAGCGGTGTAGGAGTCGGCCGTCTCCTCGATCAGGTTGCGGTTGCCTGACACCTCCGACTGCACCGACGTGCCGGCGAAGCGGTGGGTGTCGATGATCGTCTGGGGCACCCCGGTGGCCAGGCACAGCGCCTTGACCTGGGCGGCCTGCGGACCGGTGCGATAGGCGCTGGCGACATCGCAGGGATCGCCCAGGCCGGCCGAGATCCGGCCGACGGTCGTCCCGCTTTGTTCCGAAGGCTGGAACAACTCGCCGACGGAGGGCGCCCGGATGGCGCGCTGATAGCCGCCGCGGACGCTGAAGCTGTCGGTCAGCTCCCAGTTGGCGCCCCCCTTGTAGGTGTGCACGCCGCCGACGGAGTCGTAGTCGGAGTAGCGGTAGGCCAGGTCGAGGTCGAGGCTGCGGATCAGCGGCAGGTCGCGGGCGATGGGCACCAGGATCTCAAGGAAGAACTCCGTCGATGAGGTCTTTCCGAGGGTCGGGCTGGACAGGCTGGTCGCCAGGACCGCCCCCGTCCGCCGCTGAGCGTCCGGCGAGAATTCGTAGGTGTTCTTGCGGTAGCTGAGACCACTGGCGAAGCGGACCTCGCCGGCCGGGAGATCGAAAACCCGGCCCTGCAGGCTGCCTTCAGCGACGGTCTGCTGCAGCTCGGTCGACTCGTGCATCTCCCGCAGCAGGTAGTCGAGGCAGTCCTGCGAGGGGCGGTCGAAGGCCAGCGGGTCAAGGCCGCCCTGACAGAGGCTCACGCCACCGTCCGGCGCCTCCACCAGGGAGAGAAAGGCCGCGCGGTCGATGTAGCCGCCCATGCGGGTGTTCTGCTCGGTGCGGCCGAAGCTGGCATAGACGTCCCAGCCGCCGTCGATGATGTCCAGGTCGCCGCGCAGGCCGCCGAGCACCTGACTGACATTGTAGGTGTTCTCGACGACGTCCGGCGAATAGCGGCCCGTGTTGAAATACAGCAGTAGCGGCGCGTTCGGGTTGGGCCGCGAGGCGGCGATGGTCTTCAGTCCCTGGGGCAGGAAGGGATTGGTGACCGGCACATAGACGTCGCGGGTGATGGCCTGGTTGCGGCCATACCAGGTCTGGTCGGCGGTATAGTGGGTGTAGTTGAACTGGCCGTAGGCCTCCACGTCCTCGGTCAGATCATAGCTCACCCGCCCAAACAGGGTCTGGCGCTCCAGCGGCTGGAGCAGCGGGGCGAACTCGCCGATCGGCAGCGCCACCTGATTGTTGGCGGTGATCGTGTAGAGGCCGTCCTCCGGGAAGCGGAAGTTCTGGATCGGGTTGGTGATGGTGAACAGGGTGCCGTCGGTGTTGCGGCTGAAGGCGGCGCTGCGCAGCACCGAGCCCGTCACGCCGTAGGACGCGAACACCCCACTGACCGCCGCCTGGGTCGGCAGATTGGCGGCGTCGGGATAGATCAGGCCGCTTGGGAGGACCGAGGTGATGCCGCCGTCGGCGAAGAAGTCGCGGCTGCCCCGGTTCACCCGCTGCCGATCCATGTAGGAGGCCGAGAACATGGCGTGGCCGCGCCCGTCGGCGATCGGACCGCCGGCGGCGAGGCTGACATCGAGGGTCTCGCCGTCCTCCCGCTCGGTGGCGCCATACTGGGCGTCCGCCACCAGGCCGGTGAAGCGGTCGTTCAGGCGGAAGTTGACGACGCCGGCGATGGCGTCCGATCCATAGACCGCCGAGGCGCCGCCGGTGATGACCTCCACATTCTGCAGGAGCGCGCCGGAGATGGTGTTGAGGTCGATCCCGCCCAGGGGATCGGAGGGCTGCATGCGACGCCCGTCCTGCAGGACCAGGGTTCGCACGGCGCCCAGCCCGCGCAGGTTGGCGTTGGCGCGGCCGCCGCGGGCCTGGCTGGTGGAGTTGGCGCCGGCATTGGCCGCGAACTGCGGCAGCTGGTTCAGCGTCATGTCCAGCGAAACCGGCCCCGCCGCGTCCAGAACGCCGCGCTCCAGGGTCACGATGGGGCTTTCGGCCACATAGTCCTTCCGCACGATGCGGGAGCCGGTGACGATCACCTCGCCGATTTCGATCGGCGCGGCGGCGGTCTCCAGGTCCTGGGCCTCGGCGGCGGCGGCCCAGCTGACGGCCAGGGTCGAGGCTGCGCACAGCAGCGGCGCTTTGCAGAATTTCATCCAGATAATCCCCCGTTTGGCCCCAATTCCAGCTTGGGGCGTCACTGGGCAGGACGAGGCGGTTCAGGGAATCCTCACCGGTTTTTTTCCGCCGTCCGCTGCGAAAACTGTCACACAGAAATGGAATGAGCGGGGCGCGCCGCGGTGGCCGTGACCTCTTCCGCACCCTCGGCCGCACGACGCTGGGGCCTGCGTTTCGGTGACCTTGAAAAGCGATCTCCACCCGCCCACGATCGTCGGCGACGGCCTCGCCGAGCTCAGCGAACGGCTGCGCAAACCCCTCATGGCCTACTTCCGCCGGCGCTCGGCCGACCCCGCAGAAGCCGAGGACATGACCCAGGAAGTCTTCGTCCGCGCCATGCGCCGCGGGGGCGAGACCGACGTGCGTTCAGCCGAGGCCTATGTGTTCACCATCGCGGCCAATCTGGCCCGCGACCGGGCGCGCGCCCGGGCGGCGCGGCATGCCGGACGGCACGTCAGCCTCGATCTCCTGGTGGCCGGCGAGGCCCCTTTCGATCTGGCCTCTGAGGATTCGTCGGCCGAAACCGTCCTGATAGAACGGGAGCGTCTGCGTCAGGCGCTGGCCGCGCTCGGAGAGTTGCCCGAGCGCACGCGGGACATCTTCATTCTATTTCGGGTTGAGAAAATGCGGCAGGCGGAGATTGCGAAACGGCTGGGCGTCTCGGTGAGCGCAGTCGAAAAGCATGTCATCCGCGCCGCGGCGCACCTGGCGCGGCGCTTGCGATGAGCCTCCCGCACCCGGTCTTTCGCGATATCGGCTCGGCCGAGGACGCCGTCAACGCCGCCGCCGCCCTTTGGCTGGCCAGGAGCGGCGCCGGCTGGTCGCCCGCCGACGAGGCCGCC
>NZ_JBALUY010000018.1:0-34345 GCF_036963605.1 Phenylobacterium sp.
AGGTCGGTCCCGGCGGGCGGACGGGCGGGGTTTGTGCTCAAGCCAGGGCCCCGCGGGTGACCTTGAAGGCGGAGATCTCCACCCGCTCGAAGACGTCGGCGGCCTTGTAGGGATCGCCGGCCGCGAAGGCCTCGACCTCTGCGCGGTCATCGGCCTCATAGATGATCAGCGAGCCGGCCATGTCGCCGGCCCCGGTCAGCAGGGGGCCGGCCAGCTTCACCTTTTCCAGGCGCTGTTCGATATAGGCCAAGTGGTCGGCCCGGGCGGCGGCGCGGCGCGGCAGGGCGTCGGCCTTGTCGAAGCACATCAGGACAAAAAGGCTCATGGCGGATCCTTAGCGTTCGTCCCTCAAGGGACGGGACAGCAGGTTTTCGATGGCGACATCCACGGCGACCTCGCCGGCCAGGATGGCGGCCACCGCCTCGCAGATGGGGGTCTCGACGCCGAGCTTCGCCGCCAGCTGGCGCACGGCGGGCGCCGAGGCCACCCCTTCGGCCACCGAGAGCTTGCCGGCTAGGGCCGCCTCCAGGGTCTGGCCGGCGCCCAGCGCCAGGCCGACGCTCATATTGCGCGACTGCGGGCTGGAGCAGGTCAGGACCAGGTCGCCCAGGCCGCAGAGCCCGGCGACAGTCTCGGGCTCGCCGCCCAAGGCCACGGCCACGCGGGTCATCTCCGCAAAGCCGCGGGTGATCAGGGCCGCATGCGCGCTGCGGCCCAGGCCCCGGCCCTCGACGATGCCGCAGGCGATGGCCAGCACGTTCTTGATCGCGCCCCCGACCTCCGCGCCGACCATGTCGGCGGCGTAGTAGGGGCGGAAGGCCGGGCCGGCGATGGCCTCGGCCAGGGCCCGGCCCAGCGCCTCGTCCGGACAGGCGAGCGTCACGGCGGTGGGCAGGCCGCGGGCCACTTCTCCGGCGAAGCTGGGGCCTGACAGCACGGCGGGCGCCGCATCCGGCAGGGTTTCGGCCAGGACCTGCGTCATCAGCTTCAGCGAGCCCTGCTCCACCCCCTTGGCGCAGAGCAGGATGGGCAGGCCCGGCCGGGCGTGGGGGGAAAAGGCCGTGAGCGCGGCGCGCAGGTGCTGGGCCGGCGCCACCATCAGGATAAGGTCGGCGTCCTTCAGGTCGGCCAGATCGCCGGTGCAGACGAGGCCTGAGTCCAGGGCCACGCCGGGGAGGAACAGGCGGTTCTCGCCGGTCTCTGCGATGGAGGCGACCACTTCGGGCTCGCGGGCCCAGAGCGTGGTGGCGAGCCCGGCCCGCAGGCAGACCTGGGCCAGGGCCGTGCCCCAGGCGCCGGCCCCGATGACCCCGGCGCGTTTCATCGGCTGGCTCATGACTTGGCGCCCTTTCGGCCGGCGAGGTGGCTGGGATGGGCCGCGGCGGCCGCGGCGTCGAGGGGCCAGCGGGGCCGCGCCGGGGCGTCCAGGGGATCGCTGATCCCCAGGGCCAGCCGCTCGGCGCCGGCCAGGGCGATCATGGCGCCATTGTCGGTGCAGTAGGCCAGCGGCGGGGCGGTGAAGGAAAAGCCCCGGCCCGCCGCAGTCTCTTCCAGCACCGCACGCACGGTCCCGTTGGCGGCCACGCCCCCGGCGACGACGAAACGCAGCGCCTCGCCCCCATGATCTTGCGCATAGAGGTCCATGGCCCGCTCGGTGCGTTCGCGCAGCTGGCGGGCGATGGCGGTCTGGACCGCGGCGGCCAGGTCCCGGCGCTCAGGCTCGGTGGTCAGGCCCTCGGCGATCCGCGCCGCGGCGGTCTTCAGGCCCGAAAAGGAGAAGTCGCAGTCCTTGTGGCCCAGGCGCGCCCGCGGCAGGACATACCGCTCAGGATCGCCGCCGACCGCGAGCTTCTCCAGGGCGGGACCGCCGGGATAGGGCAGGCCGAGCGTCTTGGCGATCTTGTCGAAGGCTTCCCCGGCCGCGTCGTCCATGGTCGTGCCCAGCCGACGACAGGCGCCCACCCCGGCCACCTCCAGCAGCTGGCAATGGCCGCCGGACACCAGCAGCAGCAGGAAGGGATAGGCCACGGCCGCCCCCAGCCTGGCCGACACCGCATGGCCCTCCAGATGGTTCACGGCCACCAGGGGCAGGGACCTCGCCAGCGCCACGGCCTTGCCAAAGGCCAGCCCTACCATCACCCCGCCCACCAGGCCCGGCCCGGCGGTGGCCGCCACCCCGTCCAGATCGTCATAGGAGAGGCCGGCCTCGCTCATGGCCTGGGCGGCGATGGCGTCGATGGCTTCCACGTGCGAGCGGGCGGCGATCTCGGGCACCACCCCGCCATAGGGGGCGTGCTGGGCGATCTGGCTGGCGATCACCGAGGAGAGCACGCGCACCTCGCCCTCGGCGCTCCGCCGCACCACGGCCGCGGCGGTTTCGTCGCAGCTGGTCTCGAGACCCAGGACCGTGAGGCCCGGCGCCGTGGGATCGGTCATCCGGTTGCGGCCAAGGCGCCTGTCCTGTAGCAGCGGGCTGTCAGTCATCGCATCGCAGGTAGACCGCCCACCGTGTCTTCGCAACCGCCCGTCGTCCGCATCGGGGCCCGAGGCTCCCAGCTCTCCCTGGCCCAGGCCGGCCAGATGCAGCGCCGCATCGCCGCGGCCCTGGGCGCTGCGCCCGAAGACGCCGAGCGCGTGGCCCCCCTGGTGATCATCCGCACCTCCGGCGACCAAATCCAGGATCGGCGCCTGCTGGAGGTCGGCGGCAAGGCCCTGTTCACCAAGGAGATCGAGGAGGCGATGCTGGACGGCCGCATCGACTGCGCCGTTCATTCCATGAAGGACATGCCCGCGGTCCTGCCGCCGGGCCTGGTCATCGCCGCCATCCCCGAGCGGGAGGATCCCCGGGACGCCTTCCTCAGCCGCGAGGCCCGCACCCTGGAAGACCTGCCCAAGGGCGCCCGGCTCGGCACCGCCAGCCTGCGCCGCCAGGCCCAGAGCCTGTATGCCCGCCCCGACCTGGACGTCCAGCTGCTGCGGGGCAATGTCGGCACCCGCATGGCCAAGCTGGAGGCCGGCGAGTACGACGCCATCATCCTGGCCCTGTCGGGTCTAAAGCGCCTGGGCCTGGACGGCTCGGCCAAGAGCTTCATCGATCCCGTGGAGCGCCCGCCGGCCCCGGGCCAGGGGGCTCTGGCCATCGAGACCCGCGAGGCCGATCAGGGCCAGCCCTGGCTGGCGGCCCTGCGCGACCTGGACACCACCACCACCGTGGCCGCCGAGCGCGGCGCCATGGCGGCCCTGGAAAGCTCCTGCCGCACGCCCATCGGCGCCTATGCGACCCTGAAGGCCGGCCAGCTCTTCCTGATCGTCGAGGCCCTGTCCCCGGACGGCCGCCTGCGCTTCCGCCGCGAAGAGGGGTTGGATCTCACCAGCGCCGCCGACGCCATGGTGGCGGCCCGCGAACTGGGCCTGAAGCTGGGCGCCGAGCTGCGCGACGAGGCCGGCGACGCCATCATCCTGCCGGAAGAGCCCGCGCCCTAAAGCGCCCCGGCGGCGTCTACGGGCTTGCATAGGGGCGGCCGCTCAAGCTTTTCTGCGGCGATGACGTCCCAAGACCGGCGCCTGATCTGGATCACCCGCGCCGAGCCGGGCGCCGCGGCCACGGCCGAGCGCCTGCGCGCCATGGGCTGCCGGCCCCTGGTCCTGCCGCTGCTGGAGGTCGCGCCCCTGGCCGGCGTCGTCCCCGACCTGACCGGCGTCGGCGCCCTGGCCTTCACCAGCGCCAACGGGGTTCGGGTGTTCGCCGACCTCAACCCTGACCGGAGCCTGCCGGTCTTCGTGGTCGGCCAGGCCACCGCCCAGGCCGCCCGGGCCGCCGGCTTTCGCCAGGTCTATTCGGCCGACGGGGACGTGGACGCCCTGGCCCGCGGCCTGGCGGGGCGGGCCGGCGAGTTCCGGGGGTCGGTCCTGCACCTGTCCGCCGCCGAACCGGCCGGCGATCTGACAGGCGCCCTGGCCGCCGCCGGCGTCTCGGCGCGACGCCAGGCGATCTATGAGACCCAACCCCTCACCCCGCCGCGGGACGAGATCGAGCGGGCGCTGAAGGCCGAGGCGGTCCTGCTCCACTCCCCCCGGGCGGCTCGCCAGCTGGCCCTGTTGCTGCGCGGCCGCGAGGCGCGCCACCTGCGCGCGCTCTGCCTCTCGCGCGCGGTGGCCAGGCCGCTGGCCCGCGCCAGGATCGGCGAGCGCGCCTTCGCCCCCCTGCCCATGGAGGCCGCCCTGCTGAACCTGATCGAGCGCACGGCGCCGGCGGCGGCTGCGTCAGTTTCCCCTTGAGCGCCGAGCCCCCTCCGCCGGACGAGCCCGAGCCCGGCCCCCCGCCGCGGATGTTCGGCCCCGTCTACTGGACCGCCATCGCCTTCGCCGTGCTCTGCATCCTGGGCGGCCTGATCATCGCCAGGTTCGGCCCCGTCTGGCTGGCGCCGGCGACAGATCACCCCACCGCAACAGAGTCGCTTGGCGAGCGGCCCGACAGCCGCTAAATAGTCGCCCCCGGACGCAGCGCCCCTCATAAGGCCCCGCGTCGCCACGGGCCGCCTTAGCTCAGCCGGTAGAGCGGCGCATTCGTAATGCGTAGGTCAGGTGTTCGAGTCACCTAGGCGGCACCACTATCTCTCTGAAAAATATGTATAACTTACCCCGGCCTTGCCGGGGCGCACTCGTTCGCGTCCTGCGTGGAAGCATATTGGAAGCAACGCTACCGGGAGAGTTATACACAAGCTTCACGCGGCTAGCGCCCGGGCTCCCGTGTTAGAACGGATGTCCTGATCGGCGGAGCGAGGCTGCTTGTCGAGATCAGGGCTCGGACCGGCACCCCCGGAGTAGTGCTACGTCATCTACATAAGCAATCCGCCCGGATAGCGAGACCGGGCGAGCGCGCAGAGCGCGGCCCTGGAGCGGCCTTCCTCTCGTCTGGGGCGTAAGGGAGAGATGAAAAACCTTCACCATCGTTTGTGGCGCAGCCCCATTTTCATAGCTGCGGTACAGCCCACTGCGTGTGAACGGATCACCTCATTCGAGAGTTAATCGGAAGCTGCGCGCGACAGCAGCCTTCACACCACCATTAGTTCTTGTTATGTTCTCTTTACACGAGGTTAACGCCTCCCACTGATAGTGACGACGATTCGGGCAGGAGATTTTAATGGCCCCCGGGCTCACCTCACGGCAGAGGGTCGTCTTGGCTGCTCTGGCTACGGTGCCGCACGCCCAATTTGCACCCGTCCAGGTGCAAAAGATGTTCTTCCTCATTGATGAGAACATTGCTCCGCACATCGGAGGAAAACAATTTGAGTTCGAGCCCTACGATTACGGCCCCTTCGACAAGTCCGTCTATCAAGAGCTTGAGGCACTAAGGCAAATTGGGCTAGTCGATCTGGAGTTAGTGGCGCCCGGCCCTGGCGGAAGGCGCTATTCCACAACGCCGCTTGGGCAACAGATCGGTACCGATGTTGTCGGGACGCTACCTCGCAATGTTGTAGCTTATATTCACGAAGTCAGTGCATGGGTCAGAAGCCTAAACTTTGCCCAACTCGTTGGTTCAATTTATAGGGCGTATCCCCAGATGAGGGCACGCAGTATATTCGTTGAATGACATCCATTGTAGGACTTCATTGCATAGACGGCGTGGTGCTTGGCGCCGATAGCGCGGTGACATTTGGTTCCGCTGGCGGTCAGGTTTCGACTATCGAGCAGAACACCACACAGAAACTTCGCCTCGTTGGCGATCGTTTCATCCTGGCTGGGACTGGGCAGGTGGGCCTGATGCAGCGCTTCCATTCTGTCTTGGAAAAGAGCGTCCTGGCGGGAGATTTTGCCGAACCGGAGTCGCCAATCGAATACGGGAAGCGATTGGCTGAGATTGGCATCAGAGATTTCCGACAGACCTATATCGATAGGGTCAACTTCTCCGCCTTTGTTGCTGGGTCTGCGTCCGGTCAGCCCTTCCTATGCGAGTTGGACGGCGACTCCGGCTTCCAGCCTGAGATGAAAGAGGCGTCAGACCTTTGGTACGTGTCTGCTGGAATCGGGCAGACAATCACTGACCCGTTCTTAGCTCTTATGCGGGAGGTCTTCTGGCAAGATGGCCCACCAAGCCTCCGTGGGGGAATTTTCACCGCGCTTTGGGCTCTTAAGCATGTTTGCAAACTGAACGCCGGGGGGATTGGCTACCCCATCCGAATTGCTGTGCTTGAGAAAGAAACTGGCAATGCGCGGATGCTCGCCCCTGAGGAGCTTGCCGAGCACGACAATGTCGTTGAAGCCGCCATGAAACATCTTGGTGACTTCAGAGACATTCTAGAGGGTCTCTCGGGAACGCAGTCGATACCCGCTGTCGGCCACGCAGTTTAATTACCGCGCAACCGAAGAGCCTGTTTTACGGTTTGCTTTTAACACGTCCGGCGGGCATTTTCTGATCGTCGTCCCGACGCCAATTGCCGCGCACTTCTGCGACCCGATCACCATTATTGGACTCATACTGCTTTGCATCCTTAATGGATTGCGCCAACCAGCCTGGTTGTACCTTGCGAAGCATGCTTGCCATGGTCGATCTCCCCGTAGGGAATCATTGTAGCATCATTCGAAGCGAACATGAATCCCCGAGGGGCAAGAAGATAGCATGCTTCCACAGCCAAAAGATGCCGAACTATTTATAGGTATCGTCGCCCGCGTTGGCGTTGATCTCAAGAAGGCATCGCAGTTCATCCTGAATGCACTTGATGATTACGGCTACGAGGTGTTTGAAATTAAAACAACCGCGGCCCTTTTGGAGCTAAAAGACGTCGGACCCATATCCGATAAAACGGCCGAAGAGAAGTATGCGACGTATATCCAAGCCTGCAATGGTTTACGAAAAACTACGCGCATGAATGATATAATGGCTCGATTGGCCGTCTCTCAGATTTCCACCGCAAGGGGGGAAGAAGGAGCGCTCCGACGGCGCGCCTATATTATTAATCAGCTCAAACGCCACGAAGAGTCTGAGCTGCTGCGCTCCATATACGGGGAGCACTATATTCAGATTTCGATCCACACCGGCTTTGAGCAACGGGAGCGACAGCTATCGGATCGGATTGCAGACGATCATGCTGAACAGCCTCGAGGGGAGAACTGGATAACGAATGCTCGCCGGCTAATGGACAAGGATGAAGCTCAGGAAGACGAGGAGTACGGGCAGAGCGTACGAGATGTCTTTCCAACCTCGGACGTCGTGGTAGATGCCACATCTCCTATCAGTCTCAAAGACGGTCTCAACCGATTCTTTAGAGCTCTTTTTGGAGACTTCCGTGTTACACCGACACTCGAAGAATACGGTATGCAGCTCGCAAACACTGCCGCGCTTCGCTCAAGTGACCTATCCCGCCAGGTCGGGGCGGCGATCATAAACCGCTCAGCAGAAATCCAAGCCTTAGGATGTAATGAGGTTCCAAAGGCAGGGGGTGGTACGTATTGGACTGGCGATGATAATGATGGTCGTGAATTTCAGCTTGAACGCGATAGTAACGATGAGCGTAAACGGGAGCTGCTACTCGATATAGCCGCCAGGATGGCTGATGCTGGCTTAATTTCTGATCAGTATAAGAATGACGCAAATGCGCTTCGCAAGGCGCTGCTGGATCGAGAAGACGATAAGATTAAGAATTCTCAGTTAATGGATTCACTTGAGTATGGGCGCACTGTTCACGCTGAAATGAATGCCATCACTGATGCAGCGCGAAATGGACATGCGATCCGAGGCTGCGATATGTACGTAAACACCTTTCCTTGCCACAACTGCGCTAAGCATATCGTTGCGAGCGGGATTAAAGTTGTCCACTATCTGAGGCCGTATCCAAAAAGTTACGCTAGACAGTTGTTCAGAGATAGCATCGTGATCGATCCACCGAGCGGCGTAGACGATAAACTCGTGCTGAAGCAATTTATCGGCATTTGTGGACCGATATTTGAAAGGATTTTTTCTAAGCAAAAATGGAAGGGGAAAGATGGCATTGTTCCGCCATTCAACAAGAAGGGTGCGTCGTTCATTCGCCGCACGCCTATTCCCGCCTATATCGAAGCCGAAAAACATCTACTAATTGCATTGACTGAACGGCTTCTGACGGACTCGCTTATCGACGAGCCGCAGCCTGGTGCCGCTAAAGCCTGATCGGCCGCTATATCCCAGAAGTATGCCCGGTGAAGCAGCCTTGCGGCGCCGCGCTTTGAGTTCCGGAAGGTCCGTAAGCGATCTTCGAGATGCTACTGACCGGCTGGCCGAGCCAAGCGAGGTGGCAGATGGGCCATCTCGGCCACCCCCTCACTCCACCACGTCCTCCTCGCCCTCCCCCCGGTCGCCTTTGTCGGGGCGTTCGATCCAGGCCATGAGGGGGGTGGCCGCTATGCCGTGCAGGATCACCGACATCAGCACGACGACGCCGGTGATCGCCCACAGGCGCTCGGACGAGCCGAAATCCCCATGGTTGATCCCGTAGGCGATGTAGAAGAACGAGCCGATGCCACGGACGCCCAGTATGGCTGAGAGCCATTGCTCGCGGCGGGTGAGCTTGGAGCCCCACATGGAGATCCAGCCCGCCAGCGGCCGGATGACCAGCAGGATGACGGCGCAGGCCGCCAGGTCGGTCCAGGTCAGGCTGGACAGCAGGCCCGCGGCCAGGGCGCCGCCGAACAGCACCAGGACCAGCATGATCAGCAGCCGCTCCACCTGCTCGGCGAAGTCGTGCAGGGCGCGGTGATAGGCGTGGTTGCGCTCGCGGGAGCGCAGGGTCAGGGCGGCGATGAAGACGGCCAGGAAGCCATAGCCGTTGACGAACTCCGTCGCCGTATAGACCACGAAGGTCGCGCCCAGGGCGACCAGGCCATCGCCGGTGGCTGACAGGCGCACATGGGGAATGTCGAAGGCGATCCAGCCCATGGCCCGGCCCAGCAGCCAGCCCATGGCCAGGCCAGCGCCGATCCGCCAGACCACATCCATGGCCGCCCAGTGCAGCCAGTCCTGCGGGCTAGGCCAGGCCATGGGATCGCCGGCGCTGACCGCCACGGCGGCGAAGACCAGGGCGAGGTGGACGAAGGGAAAGGCCAGGCCGTCATTGAAGCCGGCCTCGGAGGTCAGGGCGAAGCGTACCTCGGTCTCCTCCCCCGAGTCTGGCGGCCCCACCTGGACATCGGCGGCCAGGACCGGGTCGGTGGGCGCCAGGGCCGCGGCCAGCAAGACCGACATGGCGAGCGACAGGCCGAGCGCCTGCACGCCGAGGATGGCGATGGCCAGGATGGTCAGCGGCATGGCGATGCCCAGCAGCCGCCAGGCCGAGCCCCAGCTGCGCCAGCCCATGCGCCGGTCGATCTTCACGCCGGCCCCCATCAGGGCGATGATGACCACCAGTTCGGTCAGGCGCTCGGTCAGGGTGTCATAGGTTCGCGGGTCGGGATTGAAGTTCAGGCCGCCCAGGCTGAACACCGCCACCCCGATGGCGACGCAGACGATGGCCAGGCTGAGCGGCAGGCGCTTCAGCCCCAGGGGCAGCCAGGCCACCAGTAGAATCACGGCGCCCAGCCCGAACAGGAAGAGCAGATAGGGATCTGGGGTCACGGCGTGTCCTTAACGGGGATCATGCAACGCCTCGCCACGACTTCGTATCCGGCGAAGCTTGGTCAAACTCGCTCTGGCGCTCCAACCGTGGCACATTTCGGGAGTGATATTCGGACCTAAGGCGCGCAGCCTGTCCGCATGACAGCGAAAGACCAGGCCATGGCGCATGAATCCCGGCTTAAGGTCGGCGTCGATGTCCCGTGGGTGACCAGCTGGACGGCGGAGCCGATGCTCGGGGTTGGTCCGTGCCCGACGGTCGCGGGCGCGCCGGCGGTGCATCAGGCGCAGAATCCCGGCGTCGGACGCCCCAACTATTCGCAGAACCACATGAATCGGCAGCGCGAGAGCGTCTGGCGCATGCTCTGTCCCATGTGCGGTGAGCCAACCTCCTCCGATGATCGGTGGAGCCAGACAGGCCGCTGGACCGACGCCTTGGCGCTGCGCCGGGCGGGCCTTGCCCACCTGCTTCCTGGCGTCGCCGAGTTGCCGGACGGCGCTCGGGTGTTTGACGGCGGCGCCATCGCCCCGTGCCACCTGGCCTGCGCCAAACTGGCTCTGAGCCATTGCCCGCACCTCGGAGCCGCCGTGGACCAGCGGCTTAAGCGGTTTCCCGACCGCTGGCTGATCGCGCCGCTCAACGTGCCCGCGGCGCCCAACACCCCGGCGGCGGGACGGACCATCCCCGTCGCAGCCTTCCTGCAGCTCTATGGCCTGCATCGCTCGGCCATGGGACGGGTTCGTCGCCAGGCTTGAAGCCCTCCGTCTCGCGCCAGAGCCCGATCTGTGGCAAGCAAACCTGACGCGCCGGACGGCGGAGTGAGGGTTCGAGGAGCGGCATGGCGCATCGGTTCTATTCCAGTCAGGCCCAGGGGTTTGTCCGCTGCGGGGTGGCCACGCCCAGGGTCGCCGTGGGCGATCCGGCCGCCAACGCCCAGGCGATCCTGGCGCAGGCGCGCAAGGGCCACGAGGCCGGCGCCGACCTGATCGTCTTCCCCGAGCTGTGCGTCTCGGCCTACGCCATCGACGACCTGCACCTGCAGGACGCCCTTCTGGACGCCGTCGAGGCGGCCGTGGCGGAGATTTGCGCGGCCAGCGAGACCCTGAGCCCGGTGCTGGCCATCGGCGCGCCGGTGCGCCGCAACGGCCGGCTCTACAACTGCGCCGTGGCCATTTCCCGCGGGCAGATCCTGGGGGTCGTTCCCAAGTCCTTCCTGCCCAACTACCGGGAATATTACGAGAAGCGCTGGTTCGCCCCGGGCGCCGGCCTCACCGACCTGGAGGTGACCCTGGCGGGCCAGACCGTCCCGTTCGGCGTCGATCTCGTCTTCGCGGCCGAGGACCTGGCCGACTTCGTCTTCCATCTGGAGGTCTGCGAGGACTTCTGGGCGGCCAATCCGCCGTCCACCCGCGGCGCCCTGGCCGGCGCTCTTATCCTGGCCAATCTGTCGGCCTCCAATGTGGTGGTGGGCAAGGCCCGCGACCGGGCCATGCTGTGCGCCTCCCAGTCGGTGCGATGCCAGGCGGCCTATCTCTATTCGGCGGCAGGTCCTGGCGAGAGCACCACCGACCTGGCCTGGGACGGCCAGGGCGATATCTATGAGCTCGGCGCCCTGCTGGCGCAGAGCGAGCGCTTCCCCACCGACGGCGGCCTGACGCTCGCCGATGTGGACGTCGAGCGCCTGCGGCTGGAGCGGATGCGCACCCCGACCTTCAACGACGCCGCCGTCAGCGAGGGCCATCCTGAATATGAGTTCCGTCGCATCGGCTTCGCCCACCAGCCGGACTTCGCCGACCGCGGCCTGATGCGCCGCCTGGACCGCTTCCCCTTCGTCCCCGACGATCCGGTGCGCCTGGACGAGGACTGCTATGAGGCCTTCAACATCCAGGTCGAGGGCCTGGCCCAGCGCCTGAAGGCCAGCCGCACCGAGAAGATCGTCATCGGCGTGTCCGGCGGGCTGGACTCCACCCACGCCCTGATCGTGGCGGCCAAGGCCTGCGACCAGCTTGGCCTGCCGCGGGCCAATATCCTGGCCTTCACCCTGCCGGGTTTTGCGACCTCCGACTCCACCAAGTCCAACGCCTGGGCGCTGATGCGGGCCATCGGCGCTACGGCCGAGGAGATCGACATCACGCCTGCGGCCCGCCAGATGCTGGCCGACCTGAACCACCCCTTCGCCGGCGGCGAGCCGGTCTATGACGTGACCTTCGAGAATGTGCAGGCGGGCCTGCGCACCGACTATCTGTTCCGGGCGGCCAACCAGCGCGGCGCCCTGGTGCTGGGCACCGGCGACCTGTCGGAGCTGGCGCTGGGCTGGTGCACCTATGGGGTCGGCGACCAGATGAGCCACTACAATGTCAACGGATCGGTGGCCAAGACCCTGATCCAGCACCTGATCCGCTGGGTCGCGGCCCACGGCCAGTTCGAGGCGGAGACCAACCAGATCCTGCTGGCGGTGCTCGACACCGAGATCTCGCCGGAGCTGGTGCCGGCCGATGCGGCGGGGGCCATCCAGTCGACCCAGGCCATTGTCGGCCCCTACGAGCTGCAGGACTTCCACCTCTATTACATCACCCGATTTGGCCTGCGGCCCTCCAAGGTCGCCTTCATGGCCTGGCACGCCTGGCGGGACGCCGCCGCTGGCGCCTGGCCGCCGCACTTCCCGCCGGAGGCCCGCAATCAGTACGATCTGGCGACGGTCGGCCGCTGGCTGGAGGTCTTCCTGCAGCGGTTCTTCGGCTTCAGCCAGTTCAAGCGCTCGGCCATGCCCAACGGGCCCAAGGTGGTGTCCGGCGGCAATCTCTCGCCCCGGGGCGACTGGCGCGCGCCGTCCGATGGCAATGCGCGGCTTTGGGTGGCCGAGCTCAAGGCCGGGCTGCCGGGCGACTAGGGCCGCATCGACCCGCTATGGACAGGCGAGCCCTACAACCTTAACGATCTAGCCGTGGGGCTTTTCCGAAACATCGATCCCGGTTCTTGGGACCTGGGGGCTGACGGCGAATGATCCATGTCGTCACCGCGGGCAATCGCAACCTGTACCGCCGCGAACTGGCGATGATGCATGCGCAGCGCGCCGCGATGTTCATCGACCAGCTCGGCTGGCCCCTGCAGCGGGACGCCGCCGGCGGCGAGGTCGACGCTGGGGATGACGACGAGGCGGTCTACTTCCTGGTGCTGGAGGCGGGGGGCGAACTGGCCGCCAGCTGCCGGATTCGTCCGACCGCTGACTGGAGCCTGCTGCGAGGGCCGGCCGCCCATCTGGCGCCCGGGGCGAGCCTGAGCGGCCCGGAGGAGGTCTGGGAGCTCAGCCGCCTCCTGCTAGGCCTGCCGAGCCTGCGGCCGCTGGGCCGTATTTCTCCGGGCGAGTTGCGCCTCGCCTTGCTGGAGGAGGCCTGCGAGCGCGGAATCTCACGGTTGGTCGGGCTGGCCGAGGGGCTGATGGAGACGATCCTTTTGCGCTCCGGCCTGGTGATCGACAAGCTGGGCCAGACCCTACCCTTCGGCGCCAGCCTGGCGTTCGGCTTCGAGGTCGACACCAGCCTGCATGCCATCGAGGTCCTGCGTGAGAAGCTGGGAATGGCGCGCGCGCGCCGGCTGCGGCTGCCGGGGGTGGATGTCGAGGGCGACGTCCGACCACACGAGCTGGAGGAGCTGCTCGGGGCCGCCGCGCGGCTGGAGCCCCACGATCTGCAGGCCCTCATGAGCGCCCTGCGTCGGGCCGCCGACGAGGAGAACTGAGGCTTCGCCGGAATAGCCGCCGCCGACCGCCCCAAGCCCAGGCGCGCCGGCCGCCCAGAAGAAAGGCCGGAGACGATATTCGCCTCCGGCCCAATCCTGTCCTCGGTCTTTAAGCCGCCTTTACAGGTAGCGTTTGACCTCTTCGAGATTGAAGCACTCGATGGTGTCGCCGGCCTTGATGTCCTGGAAGCCCTGGAACGCCATACCGCATTCCTGACCGTTGGGGACCTCGTTGACCTCGTCCTTGAAGCGCTTGAGCGTCTGCAGGACGCCCAGTTCCAGGACCACCACGTCGTCGCGGATGATCCGGACGCGGGCGCCCTTGCGGACCACGCCCTCGGTGACGCGGCAACCGGCCACGCGGCCCACCTTGGAGATGTCGAAGGCCTGGAGCACCTCGGCGTTGCCCAGGAAGGTTTCCCGCTGGATCGGCGCCAGCATGCCCGAGAGCACGCCTTTAATGTCGTCGATCAGGTCGTAGATGATCGCATAGTAGCGGATCTCCACGCCCTCGCGCTCGGCCAGGTCGCGGGCCTGCTTGGAGGCCCGGACGTTGAAGCCGAGGATCGGCGAACCGGCGCCCTTGGCCAGCATGACGTCGCTCTCGCTGATCGCGCCGGCCCCCGACAGGATGATGCGCGCACGCACCTCGTCGGTGGAGATCTTGTCGAGCGAGCCGACAATGGCCTCGGCCGAACCCTGCACGTCGGCCTTCACGATGACCGGCAGCTCGGAGACCTTCTTGTCGGCCAGCTTGGCCATCATGTCGGCCAGCGAGGCGCCCGCCACCGGCGAACCGGACTTTTCGCGCTTCACCCGCTGACGGTATTCGGTGATTTCCCGGGCGCGGGCCTCGTTCTCCACCACGGCCAGGGGTTCGCCCGGCTCAGGCGTGCCGTCGAGGCCAAGGACCTCGACCGGCGTGGAGGGACCCGCCGCATCAAGCTGCTCGTCACGCTCGTTGAACAGGGCGCGGACCCGGCCCCAGTTGGCGCCGGCCACGACGATGTCGCCGCGCTTCAGGCTGCCGCGCTTGACCAGCACGGTGGACACCGCGCCGCGGCCGCGGTCGAGCTTGGCCTCGATGACCACGCCTTCGGCGGTGCGATCCGGATCGGCGCGCAGCTCCATGACCTCGGCCTGGATCAGGATGGCTTCCAGGAGGTCGTCCAGGCCGAGCTTTTCCAGGGCCGAGACTTCGACCACCTGGGTTTCACCACCCAGACGCTCGACGACGATCTCGTGCTGCAGCAGCTCGTTGATCACCCGGGTCGGATCGGCGTCGGGTTTGTCGATCTTGTTGATCGCCACGATGATCGGGGCGCCGGACGCCTTGGCGTGCTGGATGGCCTCGATCGTCTGGGGCATGACGCCGTCGTCGGCGGCCACCACCAGGATGACGATGTCGGTGACATTGGCGCCGCGGGCGCGCATGGCCGAGAAGGCGGCATGGCCAGGGGTGTCCAGGAAGGTCACCCGGTTGCCGTCCTCCAGCCGCACCTGATAGGCGCCGATGTGCTGGGTGATGCCGCCGTGCTCGCCCGAGGCGACGTCGGCCGAACGCAGGGCGTCCAGCAGCGAGGTCTTGCCGTGGTCGACGTGGCCCATGACCGCCACGACCGGCGAGCGCAGAGGCGCATCGCCGTCGTCGCTGTCGGTGGACAGGAAGCCGGTCTCGACGTCGGACTCCGAGACGCGCTTGACGGTGTGGCCAAACTCGGTGGCCACCAGTTCGGCGGTGTCGGAATCGATGACGTCGTTGATCTTCATCATCACGCCCTGACGCATCAGGAACTTGATGACCTCGACCCCGCGGGTGGTCATGCGGTTGGCGAGCTCGCCCACCGTGATGACGTCGGGAATGATGACTTCGCGGGCGACACGGGCCGCTTCCTGGCCGCCGCCCTTGCGCTTTTCACGCTCGCGCTCACGGGCCCGGCGAACCGAGGCCAGGGACCGCATGCGCTCGACCGCGCCTTCATCACCGGCCGCCAGGGCCTGGATGGTCAGGCGGCCTTCGCGGCGCTGGGGCGCGCCCTTGCCGCGGCTGATGGCCTTGCCGGGCGCCGGGGGCTTGCCGCGACGATCGTCTTCCTCTTCCGGACGACGGTCGAGACTGGCTGCGCCGGGACGCGGCGCCTGACGGGCGGCGCGTTGGACTTCGGGGGTGGCCGGCGGGGCGCCAGGGGCGACCGGGCGACCGGCCCCACGGGCGCCGTCGCGGGGCGGCGCAGGCCGCGGCGTCAGGGCCGAATAGCGAACCGTATCGCCGCCCGACGGCGTCGAACGCTCACCCCGCGGGGTGGAGCGGTCCTCGCGCGGCTGATCAGCCGGCGGCGAGGCCTCGGCGCGGGCGCCTTCGCGATCCGGGCGGGGCGCGCGCTGATTGAAGCTGGTGGCGTCAAAGCGCGGCCGCGGCGGCCGATAGGTGGTGGTGCTGGCCCGGTCGTCCCGGCGATCGGGCGAGGGGGTGTAGGAGCGGGTCTGACCGCCGCCCGCGGCGGGGCCGCCGGCGTTGCGCGGCCCCTCGGTGCGGGGGCTTGCGGCGCGAGGCCGCTCGGCCGGCGCCTGGGGGGCGGCCTGGGCGGGCGTCCGGGCTGGAGCCGGCGCGCCCTTGACGGGCTCGCTCTTGGCTTCGGCCGGCGCGGCTGCAGGCGCCGCGGGCGCCGGAGCGGCCGGCGGCGCTTCAGCGGCAGGCGTGGGCTCGGCGGCCTTGGCGGCCGCCTGTTCCTGGGCGGCGGCGGCCTTGGCGGCCGCCTCGCGTTCGACGCGGGCGCGTTCCTCACGGGCCTTGGCTTCGGCCGCGGCCAGGGCGGCCTCGCGGGCGCGCTCGATGGCGTTCTGGCGCGCGCGAAGCTCTTCGCTCGACAAGCCAGACGCGTCGCCCGAACCCCGGGGCGCGGGACGGGAGTCCGATCCCCGCCGCTCGGAGGACGACGGGCCGGCCAGATTGCTCGGCGCCGGCGCGTGCGTGCGCGGACGCTTGGTCTCCACGACCACTGTCTTGGAGCGGCCATGGCTGAAGCTCTGCTTCACCGTCCCTGCGCTGACCGAGCCCGCGCCGCGGGGCTTAAGGGTCAGAGGCGGGCGTCCGCCTGGGGTTCGGCCGTTGTCTTTGTCGTCGCTCATGCGCTCGCTTTACTTACCGACCGGATGAGCCGGCCGTCTTCTAATCGTCCAAACAGGTATGACGCGCGGAACCGCAAAGTTCCGCCCGCCTCGTCACGGCTCCTCGCGCCAACTCTCTGGAAGGAGCGGGCGAAACCCCGCCAGGCGCCGGACTTCCAGCGCCCAACGATCGGCGGTACGCCCCGCAAGGAAGGCGGTGTGTATCACATTCTCCAGCCCCAAGGCCAAACCCAATTCAGCCGAGGAGAAGAGGCCGACCTGTCCGACGGGACGTGGGGAACGCCGGAGGGCGGCGAAAATCTTGCGTCGGCCGTCCGGGGCGCCGTCTGCGGCCTCGATCAGCCAGGCCGCCTGGCCCGATGTCAGGGCCGCGGAGACTTTCTCGAACCCCGAGATAAGCTGTCCGGCGCGCCGCGCAAGCCCCAGGCCGTCAAGAACCCGCCGCTGCAGGAGCATCTCCACCTGATCGGCGAGATCCGGCGGCGCCTTGGCCTTGGTCTTGGCCGAGCGGGCGAAATGGCCCTTGCGCGCGGCGATCTCCACCGAGGCCCGGTCGGCGGCCACCCAGACGCCGCGCCCGGGAAGCTTCCGCGCCAGGTCCGGCGTCACCGTGCCGTCCGGCGCCAGCACGAAGCGGATCAGGGCGGACTCCTCCCGCGTCTCGCCGGAGACCACGTCGCGGCGTTCGCGGGCGGCCTCTGCGAGGGTCGCGGGTCCGACCCGGGGCGTCACGTCGGGGTCCTGACCGGTCAGGTCCTGTTCGTTCGGTTCCGGGTCGGGCACAGGGTCTAGGTCTCGTCCGCATCCTCGGCCGGAGCCGCAACCTCGGCTTCGGCGTCCGCCTCGGGGGCCTCGGCCTCAGGCTCGGCTTCGGCGGTCGGGGCGCTGGCGGCGCCGGCCCGGCCAAAGACCATCTCTTCCTCGGTGAGCTCCGGGGCGATCTCGTCCAGATCGGGCTCGGGCTCGGGCGGGGCCTCGATCCAGCCCATGGCCACCCGGGCGCGCACGATCAGGGCCTCGGCGTCAGCCGGCTCCAGGCCAAAGCTTTCCAGGATGCCGTTCTCGCGCACCCGCTCGCCATTGCGGTTCTCGTACCAGCCGCGCAGGTCGTCCGGGGTCAGGTCGGCCAGGTCCTCGACGGTCTTCACCTCGCCCTCGCCCAGGGCCACGGCCATGGGCAGGGTGACGCCGTTGATTTCCAGCAGGCCGTCCTCGACGCCGAGCGCCTTGCGCTTGGCGTCGTATTCGGCGGCTTCGCGGTCCAGGAAGTCCCGGGCGCGGGCCTGGATTTCCTCGGCCGTGTCCTCGTCGAAGCCCTCGATGGAGGCCACCTCGGCGGTCTCCACATAGGCCACGTCCTCGACGGTGGCGAAGCCCTCGGTGACCAGCAGCTGGGCGATGACCTCGTCCACGTCCAGGGCTTCCTGGAACAGGGCGGTGCGCTCGGCGAACTCGCGCTGGCGGCGCTCGCTCTCCTGGCTTTCGGTCATGATGTCGATCTGCCAGCCGGTCAGCTGGCTGGCCAGGCGGACGTTCTGGCCGCGGCGGCCGATGGCGAGGCTGAGCTGCTCATCGGGCACCACCACCTCGACGCGCTCGTCCTCCTCGTCCAGCACCACCTTCGACACCTCGGCCGGGGCGAGCGCATTGACGATGAAGGTGGGCTCGTCCGGGCTCCACTGGATGATGTCGATCTTCTCGCCCTGCAGCTCGGCGACCACCGCCTGGACGCGGCTGCCGCGCATGCCGACGCAGGCGCCGACGGGGTCGATGGAGCTGTCATTGGAGACCACCGCCATCTTGGCGCGGCTGCCGGGATCGCGGGCCACGGCGCGGATCTCGATCACGCCGTCATAGACCTCGGGCACCTCCTGGGCGAACAGCTTGGCCATGAAGCCGCCGTGGGCGCGGGAGAGCAGGATCTGCGGACCCTTGGTCTCGCGGCGGACGTCATAGATGTAGCAGCGGATCCGGTCGCCGATATTGAAGTTCTCGCGGGGGATCGACTGGTCCCGGCGCATGATGCCTTCGCCGCGGCCCAGATCGACGACGACATTGCCGTACTCGACCCGCTTGACCGAGCCGCTGATGATCTCGCCGACCCGATCCTTGAATTCCTCGTGCTGACGCTCGCGCTCGGCCTCGCGGACCTTGCCGGTCACCACCTGGCGGGCCATCTGGGTCTGCACCCGGCCGAACTCGAAGGGCGGCAGCACTTCCTCGTAGACCGTGCCGATCTCCGCCTTGGGGTCGTCGCGGCGGGCCTCGGACAGGCGCAGGACGCCGGGAGGGGCCTCTTCGCCGGCCTCCTCGTCCCAGGCGGCGTCGTCGGACACCACGGTGACGACCCGCTTGATCACGGTCTCGCCGGTCTTGGGATCGATATTCACCCGGATGTCGTGCTCGGCCCCGTAGCGGGAGCGCGCGCCCTTCTGGATCGCCTCTTCGATCGCCTCGATGACGATCTCCTTGTCGATCGATTTCTCGCGGGCCACCGCCTCGGCGATCTGCAGAAGCTCCAGCCGGTTGGCGGAGATGCCGGTCAGGCTCATGGGTCTAATCCTCTTGGTGGGATACGGCGCCGTCGGAGGCGATGCGCTCGGCGCGCTGCTCGGCTCCGCGTTTCATCAGTTCATCGGTCAGGACCAGCTTGGCCTCGACGATCCAGTCAAAGGGCACGAGCACGGTCTCGTCCTCGCCCTCCAGGTCCAGGCAGACCTGGCCCTCTTCGGTTCCAGCCAGGGCGCCGCGGAAACGCTTGCGGCCCTCGGCCATGCGGTCCAGCTCGAGCCTCGCCTCATAGCCTTCGTAGGTGTCGAAGTCCTTCAGCCGGGTCAGCGGCCGGTCGATCCCCGGCGAGGAGACCTCCAGCACATATTCCCCGGAGATGGGGTCGGCGGCGTCCATGATCTCGGCCACGGCCCGGGACAGGGCGGCGCAGTCATCGACATTCATCTCGCCGTCCGGCGTCTCGGCCATGATCTGCAGCCGGCGCTGCTGTTCGCCGCCCATCAGGCGCAGGCGCACGATCTCATAGCCCGCCGCCTCGGCCACGGGGTCGAGCAGCTCCAGCAGTCTCAAATCCTCTGCGGTCTTGCCGCGCATAGCTCCAGCCGTCCTCAGGCAAAGAAAAAAGCGGCTGGGCCGGAGCCCGCCGCTCGAAAGCGCTATCCAGCGCTATCGGACGATGTTGCCGTAAATATAGGCCCTTGCAACGGGCTTGTCACCCTTCCCGTAACCCCCGTGGCCGAGTCGCAGCCCCCTGGGCGATAGGGCGGAGCTCTGCGCAAGAGGCGCCGGCGCCGGCGCTGATCCGCGTCTGGGCGCCAAACCCCGTTTCCCCAGACCGGTTTTGGCCCTATGGGAGGCCCTTCTCCTCCCCGAGACAGATCACAAGAGTCATTTCGAACATGGACCTTTCCAAGATCGCCATCGGCGTGAACCCGCCCTACGACGTGAACGCCATCATCGAGATCCCGCAGGGCGGCGAACCGGTGAAGTACGAACTCGACAAGGACTCCGGCGCGCTCTTGGTCGACCGGTTCCTGCATACGGCCATGTTCTATCCGGGCAATTACGGCTTCATCCCCCACACCCTGTCGGAGGACGGCGACCCGATGGACGTGATGGTGGTCGGCCCGACGCCTGTGGTCCCCGGCGCGATCATCCGCTGCCGCCCGGTGGGCACCCTGATGATGACCGACGAGGCCGGCGCCGACGAAAAGGTCCTGGCCGTGCCGGTGGACCAGCTGCACCCCTTCTATACGGGCGTCGAATCCTGGCGCGGCCTGCCCACCATCCTGACCGAGCAGATCGCCCACTTCTTCAAGCACTACAAGGACCTGGAGAAGGGCAAGAGCGTCGACATCGTCCGTTGGGCCGATCCCGACGAGACCGCCGCCCTGATCCGGGCCGGCATCGAGCGGGCCCTGAACGCCAAGAAGTAATCGGCGAAGACAGGTCTTGTTTCAGAGGGGGCGGTCAGGGTGCTGACCGTCCCCTTTTTCGTGGGCGGGCTTCAGACCCGGACGAAATCCAGGAACACCGGGGCGCAGTCGCCCAGGCGCTTTTCCTCATAGCGGGTGGTGATGTGGTCGGCCGGCGGCTCGCGCCAGTCCTGCGCCCGCTCGGCCGGCCAGGCGAAGTCCGGCGAGGCCAGGAACCGCTCCAGGGTCCAGTCGGCATAGTCGGCCCAGTCGGTGGCGAAGCGCAGCCGGCCGCCAGGCGCCATCAGCCGGGCGAGTTCGGCGATCAGCTCGGCCTGCACCAGCCGGCGCTTGTTGTGCCGGGCCTTGGGCCAGGGGTCGGGAAACAGGATGAACACCCGGTCCAGACAACCGTCCGGCAGCCGGGCCATCAGCTCGCGGACATCCCCGTCGTGCAGGCGGACATTGTCCAGGCCCTGTTCGTCGATATGGCGCAGCGCGCTGGCGACGCCGTTCTGGAACGGCTCGGCGCCCAGGATCAGGGCCTCAGGCGCGCGGCCAGCCTGGGCGGCCATGTGCTCGCCGCCGCCGAAGCCGATCTCCAGCCAGACGGTCTTGGCCTCAGGCCAAAGGTCGCGGGGATCGAAGTCCTCGAGCGGGCAGCGGATCTTGGGCAGCAGACTGTCCATCAGGGCGGCCTGCCGCGGCTTGATCGGCCGCGACTTGATGCGCCCGAAGGAACGCATCGGGGGATGGGGATCAGACGTCATGGGCAGAGCCTTAGACCGGCGCGGCGTCCCTGTCGTGGACGGCGCGCGCCGGTCGTCTCGTCTTAGGCCAGGCTCTTCAGCTGGTCGACCAGATCGGTCTTCTCCCAGGAGAAGCCGCCCTCATTGTCCGGCTCGCGGCCGAAATGGCCATAGGCCGCGGTGCGGGCGTAGATCGGCCGATTGAGGCCCAGGTGCTCGCGGATGGCACGCGGGGTGGCCCCGCCGATCAGCTCGGGCAGGACCAGTTCCAGCTTGGTCGGGTCCACATGGCCCTCGCCGTGCAGGTCCACATAGAAGGACAGGGGCTCGGCCACGCCGATGGCGTAGCTGATCTGGATGGTGCAGCGGCGGGCAAGGCCCGCGGCGACCACATTCTTGGCCAGGTAGCGACAGGCATAGGCCGCCGAGCGGTCCACCTTGGTGGGATCCTTGCCGGAGAAGGCGCCGCCGCCATGGGGGGCGGCGCCGCCATAGGTGTCGACGATGATCTTGCGGCCGGTCAGGCCGGCGTCGCCGTCCGGCCCGCCGATCTCGAACTTGCCAGTGGGATTGACCAGCCACTGGGTCTTGCGGGTGATCAGACCCTCGGGGATGACGCCTTCCACATAGGGCTTGATCATCTCCTGCACGCGCTTGGGCGTGGCCGTGTGCAGGCCGATCCGCTTCTTGTGCTGGGTCGAGACGACGATCTTCAGCACCTCGACGGGCTTGCCGTCCTCATAGCGCAGGGTGACCTGGCTCTTGGCGTCGGGCTCCAGGGCCTCGCATTCCCCGGAATGGCGCACCTCGGCCAGGCGCTTGAGAATGTTGTGCGAATACTGCAGGGCCGCGGGCATCAGCTCGGCGGTCTCGTCGCAGGCATAGCCGAACATGATGCCCTGGTCGCCGGCGCCCTCGTCCTTCTTGTCGCTGGCGTCGACGCCCTGGGCGATGTGCTCGGACTGGGCGTGCAGATAGCAGGCGAACTTGGCCTTATCCCAGTGGAAGCCCTTCTGGGCGTAGCCGATATCCTTCACCGCCAGGCGAACCTTGGGCTCCAGGCTATGGACGATTTCCTTGGTCAGGGCCTTGTTCTCGGCCTTCGAGGCGCCGGGGCGCCCGGCGCGCACTTCGCCGGCGAGCACGATGCGGTTGGTGGTCACCAGGGTTTCGCAGGCCACTCGGGCCTGGGGCTCGGCGGCGATGAAGGCGTCGACCACCGTGTCGGAAATCCGATCGGCGACCTTGTCGGGATGGCCTTCAGAGACGCTTTCGCTGGTGAAGATATAGGAGGAACGGCTCAAAATCGGGGCTCCGGTCAGGCGAAGGCGGCCGCGCACGTGGCGGGCCGGCAACTTGCCGGGCACCCTATAAAGAAATCCTTATATCCCGCAAGCGGTGCGGTCAGACTTCTTCGGCGCTCTCCGTGTCCTCGAGATCGGCTTCCGACTCCTCGGCCATGGTCCGCACCAGGTCCAGCAGACGCCGCCGCACCCGGGTTCGGCGGATGCGGGGGAACAGGGTGGCGAGCTCCATGCCCTCCGGCGTCAGCAGGAAGTCATGGACCGTATCGCGGCCGTCGTCGCCGTGGGCCTGCTGGGCGGGATCGCCGAGACCTTCGTAGAAATAGGCGATGGAGGTCTTCAGGGCGCGGGCGACCTCCCAGAGCTTCGAGGCGCTGACCCGGTTGGCCGCCCGCTCGTACTTCTGGACCTGCTGGAAGGTCAGGCCGATGGAGTCGGCCAGCTTTTCCTGGCTGACGCCCAGCTCCTTCCGGCGCAGTCGGATGCGCAGGCCCACGTGCCGATCGACCGGATTGGGGGATCGGTCGAGATCGAGGTCCTTGGTCATGGCGCTCCCTTAACCGAACTGCGCTTCACTCGCAAAAGGGCAAACCGCCCGCAAGCCGCTTCATCGCCGACGGAGCAAAGGTGCGACGCTCATAGCTCCTGAAACGAGCAGCATCAGGGCGAAGGGCAGGTTTCCGAAGCGCGAGAACGGAGTCGGCGCGTCGGGCGGCGGCAGGGCGGAGTCGATCACGCCCTGGCGGCCCTGGCTCATCCAGGCGCCGGCCTGCAGCCGGCCCCGGGCGTCGATGACGCCGGACACGCCGGTGGGGGTGGAGCGGACCAGGGGCAGGCCCTCTTCGATGGCCCGGTAACTGGCCAGGTTCAGATGCTGCCAGGGGCCGCTCGTGGCGCCGAACCAGGCGTCATTGGACACATTCAGGATCCATTCGGCCCGCACCCCGCCGCGGGCGCCCGCCTGGCCGGTGAACCGGGGGAACAGGGCCTCGTAGCAGATGAGCGGCTGCACCGGCGGCAGGCCGGGCAGGGTCAGGGGCCGCGGCGGCGGCCCGGCGGTGAAGTCCTCGGGCATGTTGACCAGGCTGCGCAGGCCAAGGCGGGTCATGGCGTCGCCAAGGGGCAGATACTCCCCGAAGGGCACGAGGCGATGCTTGTCATAGAGCCCCAGGACCTCAAGTCCGCCAGCCTCGGCCCGGCGGAAGGCGACCAGGGTGTTGAAGTAGTCGAGCTCTGCTTCGTCCCCCAAGCCCACACGGTTTGCGCCCAGCATGAGCACCTGACCTTCAGGCAAGGCGGCCGACAGGCGCGCCGCGTAGGGCCGGCCGGGCGCCAGCAGGTCGTCGATCACCGCCGGCAGGGCGCCCTCGGGCCAGATCACCACGTCCGGGGTCACCGCCGCCGGCTGGGTGGAGAGGCGCAGATAGTCGTCGAAGATCAGGTCGAGATTTTCCGGACGCCACTTGTCCTTCTGGTCCACATCGGCCTGGACGATCCGCACCACGGCCGCGGAGTCCCGCGCAGCCGGGGCCGCCGCCAGGCGCCAGAGGCCGCCGGCATAGAGCAGGACCAGGAGCCCAAGCGCGCTGGCGCCGACGATCCGCCGGCTGCGTCGCTCCAGCCCGGGCAGGACGGCGGGACTGGCGGCCAGGGCCAGGGTCAGCCAGGTCAGGCCATAGGCGCCGACCAGGGCCGCAGCCTGGGAGGGCGCGCCGCCGGCCCGCCAGGCCTCCCCCACCAGGTTCCAGGGGAAGCCTGTGAGGATGTTGCCGCGCAGCCATTCCACCAGGGCCAGCGCGCCGGCGAAGACCAGCACCCGGCCAGGCCCCTTGGGCGCGATCAGCCGATAAAGGAGGAGGCCCGCCCCCCAGAACAGGGCCAGGCCGCCGGCCAGGAAGATGAGCGCGAAGGGCGCCATCCAGCCGTGCGCCGCGGCGTCCACCAGAAAGGCCTCGGTGACCCACCAGACGCTGAGCGCGAAATAGCCCAGCCCCGCCAGCCAGCCGCGGAAAAAGGCCGAGGCCAGGGGGCGGCGCGGGCCAGCGCCATCCCCCAGCCGCAGCAGCAGGGCCAGGCCCAGCAGGCCCGGCAGGATCCCGAACGGCGGATGGGCCAGGGCCACCGCGAGACCGGCGACCAGGGCCAGCAGCGCGCGGCGCCAGGCCCTGGCCTCCAGGGCCTGCAATATGCCGCCCAGCCGGTTCAGGACGGCGCTCAAGCCTCGCCCATCGCCGGGCTGGCCGCTCCGGTCGCCCCAGCTGGGGTTGCAGCCGGGGTCGGCCGCAGGCGCACCCGCTTCACCCGCCGGGGATCGGCGTCCATCACCTGCAGCTCGAACCCGGCGGGGTGCTCGATCAGTTCGCCCCGCTGGGGCACGCGGCCGGCGAGCGCCGTGACCAGGCCCGCCACCGTGTCGATCTCTTCTTCCAGGTCCGGCGGCGCCAGGGCGAGGCCGACCGCCGCCTCGAGCTCTTCCAGGGGGGCCCGGGCGTCGGCCTCGAAGACCCCGCCTGGCCGGGCGATGATCGACTTGGCCTGGGCCACATCGTGCTCGTCGTCGATCTCGCCGACCACCGCCTCGATCAGGTCCTCCAGCGTCACCAGGCCATCGGTGCCGCCGAACTCGTCGATGACAAGGGCCATGTGGGTGCGGGCGGCCTGCATCTGCAGCAGCAGGTCGGCGGCGCGCATGGAGGCCGGCACATACAGGGCGTCCCGGCGCACCCGATGGAGAAAGGCCTCATCAGCCTTGGGACCCGACCCGTTGGCCGAGAGCAGCCGGAAGACGTCCTTGACGTGAACCACGCCCACGGGATCGTCCAGGGTCTCGCGATAGATCGGCATTCGGGAATGTTCGGCGTCGATGAAGCGGTCAACCACCTCGCCGAAGGGGGTGGTGAGCTCGACGGCGATGATGTCGGCCCGCGGCGTCATCACATCGTCCACCCGCAGGGACTGGAAGGCCACGGCCTGCCGCACCATGCGGTTTTCCGGCTCGGCCTGCGCCTCCACGGTCTCGGTGGGGGCGCCGTTGCGGCTGAAACGTTTCAGTATCGCCCGAAACCCGCCGCCCTGTCGGGGTGGGGCGGGCTCGGGCGGACTTCGATCTTCCGAACTAGTCATGGTCTCCCTGTTCGGCCGCATAGGGATCTGCAACGCCCAGGCCGGCGAGTATTCGCCGTTCCAGGCCCTCCATATCGGCGGCCTCGTCCTCGTTCATATGGTCATAGCCTACAAGATGCAGGACCCCGTGCGCCACAAGGTGCTGCAGGTGATCGGCCAGAGACTTGTTCTGTTGCTCGGCCTCGCGGGCGCAGACGCCATAGGCTAGGGCCAGATCGCCTAGAAATCCCTCAGGATTCTGTGCGGCGGGGAAGGACAGCACATTGGTCGGCCCGGCCTTGCGCCGGTATTCGGCGTTGAGGTCGGCCACAGCCTCGTCATCGGTCAGCAGCACCGCCACCAGGCCCGACGCCGAGTCCGTCTCTGCCGCAGCCGGCCGCTTGCCTGCGCCGTCCAGGGCGGCGAGCGCCGCGGCCCGCACCAGGACAGGGGCGTCCGGCAGGGCGTCGGCCCAGGCCTCGTCCTCGATCTCGATATCGATCAATCGGGTCGTCCGTTCATGGCCGCGTCGGCCTCGTAGGCGCGCACGATGCGCTCCACCAGCGGATGGCGGACCACGTCCTCGGCCGCGAAGCGGGCGACGCCCACCCCTTCCACCCCGTCCAGCAGGCTGACCGCGTGGGCGAGGCCGGAGTCCCGGGCGTTGACCAGATCCACCTGGCTGGGATCGCCGGTCACCGCCATGCGCGCGCCTTCGCCCAGGCGGGTCAGGACCATCTTCATCTGCAGGCGGGTGGCGTTCTGGGCCTCGTCGACGATGACGAAGGCCTGCGACAGGGTGCGGCCGCGCATGAAGGCGATGGGGGCAAGTTCGATCTCGCCCTTTTCCCGGCGCCGGCGGAACTGATCGACCCCCATGATGTCGGTCAGGGCCTCCCAGACCGGGGCCATGTAGGGATCGACCTTTTCCGACAGGTCACCGGGCAGAAAGCCCAGGCGCTCGCCCGCCTCGACGGCCGGGCGGCTGACGATGAGCCGGTCCACCTCGCCGCGCAGCAGCAGGCCCGCCCCATGGGCCACGGCCAGGAAGGTCTTGCCGGTGCCGGCGGGGCCCAGGCCAAAGACCAGCGGATGATCGGTGAGCGCCTTGAGATAGCGGGCCTGGGCCGGCGTCTTGGGCGCCACCTGGCCGCGGCGCCCCACCGGCAGGCCGCCAGGCGCTGCGCCGGAGCCGATGCGGGCCTGGCCGATGGCCACGCGGACATCGGCCTCGTTGATCTCCAGCCCCTGGTCGGCGCGGCTGGCCAGGGCCTGGATGGCCCGCTTGGCCATGCCGCGGGACTTGGCGTCGCCGCTCAGCTGCACGCCGCCGCCCGGCGTCTCCACCAGGACTCCGAAGGCGTCCTCCAGCAGAGCGGCGTGGCGGCTGTTGGTTCCGCTGACGGCGCGGGCGGCCGCGTCGGTCAGGACGATGAATTCAGGGGCGCGGCTCAAAGGGGCTCCAGGGCTGGCGCCTGCACGGGGCTTTCCACCAGAACGCCCGAAAGGCTGTTCTTGCTCGCCGCCTCGATGCGCACGGGCGCGATCTGGCCGATCAGCGAGGGATCGGCCTGCGCATGGACGCCCTGAAGATAGGGGCTGCGGCCGACCAGCTGGCCCGGATGGCGGCCCAGGCGCTCGAACAATACCGGCAGGGTCTTGCCCACCTGAGCGGCGTTGAACGCCACCTGCTGTTCGTCCAGCACCGCCTGCAGGCGGGCCAGGCGCTCGGCCTTGACCTCTTCGGCCACCTGGCCGGGCAGGGCCGCGGCCGGCGTGCCGGGGCGGCGGGAATATTTGAACGAGAATGCGCTGGCGTGGCTCATCTGGCGCACCAGGGCGAGGGTCGCCTCAAAGTCGGAGTCCCGCTCGCCGGGGAAGCCGACAATGTAGTCCGACGAGATGGCGATGTCGGGCCGGGCGGCCCGGATCTTCTCGATCAGCTTAAGATAGGCCTCGACCGTATGGCCGCGGTTCATGGCCTTGAGGATGCGGTCCGAGCCCGACTGCACCGGCAGGTGCAGGAACGGCATGAAGGCGTCCAGCTCCCCATGGGCGGCGATCAGCTCGTCATCCATGTCCCGGGGATGGCTGGTGGTGTAGCGGATGCGATCCAGGCCGGGGATCTTGGCCAGGGCGCGGGCCAGGGCCGCCAGGCCGCCGCCGGCATCCGGATCGCGGTAGGCGTTGACGTTCTGACCCAGCAGGGTGACTTCGCGCACCCCCTGGTCGGCCAGGCTCCGGGCCTCGGCCAGGATGGCGGCGGCCGGCCGCGACCATTCGGCCCCGCGGGTATAGGGCACCACACAGAAGGTGCAGAACTTGTCGCAGCCCTCCTGCACGGTAAGGAAGGCGGTGACCCCGCTGGCGTTGCGCGCGGTCGGCAGGGCGTCGAACTTGTCCTCGGCGGCGAAATCGGCGGCCAGGCGCTCGCCGCGGGCCCGGTGGGTGCGGGCGATCAGCTCGGGCAGCTGGTGATAGGCCTGGGGTCCGACCACCAGGTCCACCGCGGGCTGCCGGCGCATGATCTCCTCGCCCTCGGCCTGGGCGACGCAGCCGGCCACGGCGATGGTCATGGCGCCGCCGGCCTCCTGGCGGGCCAGCTTCATCAGCCGGATCTGGCCGAGCTCCGAATAGACCTTCTCGGTGGCCTTTTCGCGGATGTGGCAGGTGTTGAGCACCACCAGGTCCGCATCCTCGGGCGTGTCGGTCATGCCATAGCCCAGCGGCGCCAGCACGTCGGCCATGCGCTCGCTGTCATAGACATTCATCTGACAGCCGTAGGTCTTGATGAAGAGGCGCTTTGGGGGCGCGGCGGGGGTCATTCAGGCCTTATGGGGTCGCGAGGCGAGGGGTTCAAGCGGTTCGCGCCACCGGCGAACCGGCGCTGCGCGCGCCCTTGACCGGCCTCAGTCCTCCAGGGGCACGCCATAGAGCTCCAGCCGGTGGTCCACGAGCTGGTAGCCCAGCTTGCGGGCGATGGCCACCTGCAGGGCCTCGATCTCCGGATCGACGAACTCCACCACCTTGCCGGTCTTCATGTCGATCAGGTGATCGTGGTGGTCGTCGGTGGCCTCTTCATAGCGCGAGCGGCCGTCGCGGAAGTCCAGCCGCGCGATGATGCCGGCCTCTTCGAACAATCGCACCGTGCGGTAGACCGTGGCGATGGAGATGTGCGGATCGACCTGGTGGGCGCGTCGGTACAGCTCTTCCACATCGGGATGGTCGTCGGCGTTCGAGAGCACACGGGCGATCACCCGGCGCTGCTCGGTCATGCGCATCCCTTTTTCGATGCAGAGATTTTCGATCCGATCCACGCCGGTCCTCCTGGTCGCTGAACCTAAAGAATAGGTCTAAGGCCGCTCGCTGTTAAGATCGAGCCTCATCAACAAGGCGTCGATACGTCTGCCCCCCCGGTCGTAGTAGTCGCGGCGGCGGCCGACCTGGACGAAGCCCGCCCGGTCATAAAGGGCGACAGCGCCGGGATTGTCCTCGCCCACCTCCAGGATCAGGCTTGAGGCGCCCCCCTGGCGCGCCAGGCCCGCCGCCGCGGTGACCAGGGCGAGGCCGATCCCGCGCCGCCGGGCGTCCGGGGCCACGGCCAGGCTGAGGATCTCGGCCTCCTCGAACAGGTTGCGCGACATCACCATGCCGAGCGGCGCCTCATCCTTGGCCAGCACCGCATAGGCGCCGGCCCCGCCGATCAGGGCGGCGATCTCCGAGGCGCTCCAGGGCTTGTCGAAGGCCTGCGCGTGCAGGGCGGCCAGGGTCTCGGCCGCATCAGGGCCCGCGGGGCCAAGGGTGAGGCTCATGCCATGTCCGGTCCCGGCGCGCCGCCGGGCAGCCGGGCGTCAGGCGCCCGCAGATAGAGGGGCCGCGGCGGCGCCGGGTTGGTCTGGGTTGCGGCCAAGCGGGCCACAGCGGCAGGATCGCAGGCGGGCGCCTCAAGGATGCGGGCGTCGGGCATCAGGTCGGCCAGTAAGACTGCCCCGCTGCCGGCCAGGACGGCGTCGCGACCGCCCGACAGCTCGGCCACCCGGGCCGCGGCCGTCGCCACGTCCACGGCGTCAGGCGCCATCAACGGACGGCCATCGGAAAAGGCCTGCAGATAGACCTGGCCCCGGCGGGCGTCGATGACGGCGAAGACCAGTCCCGGACCCAGGGGCTCGGCCAGGGCGGCCAGGGTTCCGACCCCCACCACCGGGATGGACAGCGCCGCGCCCAGCCCCTTGGCGAAGGCCAGCCCCACCCGCAGGCCGGTGAAAGACCCCGGCCCGATGGTCACGCCGATCCGCTCAAGGTCGGAAAAGGCCAGGCCCGCCTCGCGCATCACGGCCTGCGCCAGGGGCGCGACCGCCTCCTGGTGGCCCCGACCCATGGGATGGCTCGCCTGGGCGCGCACGGTCCCGCCGCCCAGCACGGCGAGCGAGCAGGCGTCCAGGCAGGTGTCGAGGGCGAGCACGATCATAGGCGGGCGCTACCAGCCCCGATCGAAATTGGAAAGCGCCAGGCGGCCTGGGCTGGCGCGGGGAACGGAGCGTGCGCCAAGGTATTGGCCTCATCCTCAACCCAAGGGAGGCCCCATGGACATGCTAGACCCCAACACCGCCGCCGCCAGCTTCCGCATGGGCGACGCCCGGTTCACAGCCAAGGTAAAGGTCACGCCGGCCGGCCTGCTGGCCATCGGCGCCCTGGTCTCAGGCATCCTGCTCTCGACCTCGGTCCTGGTCTGGTCCGCCACCAGCGTGGCGCGCCGGCGCCCCCTGGCCTCGGCGGTCCTGGCCAAGCGCTAGGGAGGCCCGCGCCTAGAGCGCGTTCCGATAGGCGGACGTCGTCGCAACGCCAAATCGCCAATGACGGGGTTGGACGCAGAGCCGACGTGGAGTGAGACAGTCGGCCCTTACACATAGCTGTTATGGGGTGGCTAGCTGGGAAGCCGCTGTGATCCGCATAGCTTGGGCGAGAGCGCAGGGGAGTTGACGATACGCCACGACGAGATAGCACTGCGTTTGAGCAGCCATGCTGCGAAGAGGTGTAGCGGGCTATCGAATGGAAGATGTCGAGCCGGCCCTTTTGCCGCCGCGAACGCCCTGGCCAGCGGGCTTTCCTCAGGTGGTCGTCCATACAGAAACCGCGTTGCGGGATAATCACCCCGAGTATCTGGTAGCGAAGTCCGGCGACGCCGAAGCGGCGCTCGTGCTCGCAATTGATCTGCTGACGGATGCGGGATCAGAGGCGATTCGGGAGCTCTTGGCCGGAGAGCCGGCGATCCTATTGCCCATCACGGCGGAAGAGACATTAGGCTTCAACGCCATCCCAGATGCGATGGCGCAGGTCCTCGCGCGTGAACTGGATCTACCTGTGAGCTCCGGTGAGATTGTACAGAGCAACACGGTCGGTCACACGCGGGCGCCGGCGTTCAACCGGCTAGTGACGCCGGCCACGTTCGACGGAGAGGTGCAGTTCGGAGCGCGCTACGTGCTCGTGGACGACCATGTCGGCGTCGGTGGAACACTAGCCAACCTCAAAGGGTATGTTGAAACGCGCGGCGGACGCGTTGTCGCGATGACGACACTTACGAAGAGCCGCGATGCGCACCAAATTGCGCTCAGGCCGGAAACCCTAGCTGTGTTAAGAGACAAGCATGGTGAAGCCCTCGAAAAATTCTGGCGCGAGCAGCTTGGCCACGGCCTTGACTGCCTCACCGACGTCGAAGGGCAAATCCTTGGTCGTGAGCCGACCCTTGCCGCCATCCAGGGTCGCTTGGCTCAAGCAGCAATCGAAGCGCGTGGCCGAGGTGTCGAACCAGCGGTCGGTGCTGGAGGTTAGTAAGACGCCGTCGGCAGGGCTGAAAAGCGCTGCAGGCAAGGTCTTGAGTAGCCCGAAGTCATCCAAGTCAGCCAAGTCGCTTGCAGCTTCCGTACTAACACAACGGGCGACCGTTCTTGCGGTGAGTGGTAAAACCCCAGCGACTGCTGGGAAGATTCACCACGTTCGCGTAGTGCTATCTAATGGAGGGGCGAGCGTGGCCAGTGAGAAGACTAGCAAGAAGGCGGCATCAGCTGCTGCGAAGGTGCTGAGCAATCCTAAGTCTAGCGCCGCTACGAAAAGCGCGGCCGGCTCAGCGCTAACTCAGCGTGGTAGCGCCAAGGAAGTTACGAGCAAGGCCGCAGCTTCGAAGGCCGCAAAAGTTCTGTCTAGTCCTGTCGCCTCGAAGACGGCCAAGAGCGCCGCTGGTTCGGCGTTGACTCAGCGTCCTGGTAAGAAGACTCGCTAGCCGCGTCTTGCCCCCAGGTCTGCGCCACAGCTCCCACTAGGTCGGGTTCAGCCAGACCCAGAGGGCCGGCATGGTTGAGCGGGCGGCCGCATAGCAGACGACCTGAACCGCTGAGGAGGGTGGGAAACGGACATCGACCGCAAGCCGGGTAGCAGATCTTGCCCTCCGCCACTCATCTAGACGAGGAAGTTGTAAGCAGAGCGGTATCAGGCAAACCTCCGGTTTATGATCAGGCTGCCTCCGCACTTCCTTACGACAAATAGTGCGACATTCACGTTTACCATGCTTGCCCTGGCGCTGGGGTTAGTACCTTTTATCCAGGACGGCGGCTGGCCAAGGGCCATTGCGTTGATTGGGATTAGCGTCTGCGCGGCGTGCATCGTGGCGGTCAATCTGCCTGCTTTCCGCCAACTCACGGGCCGCAGAAGATCGCTGGTGCCCCTGATCGTCCCCTGTGTAGCGCTAGCTTTCCTGGCTGCGCTGGCCGCCGCCGTTTCGATAGACCTTCCGGAACAGGTGCGAGTGTCCAGGGCAAGCGAAGAGGAGGTGGTCGAGCGCTTCGATATTGAGGGCCTGGAGCAGACGACAACCCGAACGATTCTCAGAAGTTATCATTGTGATATAATTCAAGTTATTGCTCATGCCGATCTCGCGGGGGTCAGGACAGAGCAGGCTTGGACACGGAAACACTATCCAGGCTTTACTTTCCACGGCCAGGCGCTGGTTGATCACCGGCGGCTTCTCAGACCCGGCAACCCTTATTCCGACGTCATCTCGATCACTACAGCCGATGGAAACGCCAAGACGCTGGTCTTCGACATCAGCTCGTCATTTATGGCTCAGGGTGATCAGCGCGATTATGCCCAATACCTCCGCGATCATCGTCGAGAGTTCTGCCCCTAACCCGACGCCCTTCATCATCAGCGGACGTGTTCGGCGTCTGCTAAGGGTCGGATTCAGCCGCGGCCACCTGATCGGCAACCGGACCTTTGTCCCGGCTGAGGAATGTCCGGAATCCGGCTCTCAGCCAATCACCGCGCCTGGCGCACGGCTGACGGAATGCGGCGATGGATATGGCTGCGCCTGCTACGGTGGCCCTACGGCGCGCGCGCGCTTGAACGGCGGTCTCGCTCACCCACTCCGGAACGGCCGAACAGATTGAATTGAAAGGACGGCGACATGGCTCTGCTCGACGAGCTCAAGGCTGACCAACTCGCGGCGCGTAAGTCGAACGACCGTCTGAAGGCTGACCTGCTCACCACGCTGATCGGCGAAGCCACGCAGATCACGACCGAGGAGTTCAAGCGCGGTGTGACGGAAATCACCGATGAAAAGGTCGCCGCAACCGTCGCGAAGTTCCTGAAGAATACGAAACTGACCCTGGAGAATCTCGCGAGCGAGCGCGCGCGCCTGATCGAGGCGGGTGGCGATGCGTCCAAGGTCGACCAGCGCGCCAAGGCCGCTGAAACCGAGCGGGCGATCCTGTCCTCGTATGGCCCGAAGCAGATGACGGACTCGGAACTGCGCCAGGCCATCGACGACTTCCGAGCCGCAAACCCCGACGCCAATGTCGGGACCATCATGGCCCACCTGAAGACGAACTTCGGCGGCCAGTATGACGGCAAGGCGGCCAGCGCCTTGGCCAGGGGCTAAAAGAAGGGCGTCCGCGCCCTACAGGGTCTGTTCGACCCGGGTCACTTCGGGGACGTAGTGCTTGAGCATGTTCTCGACCCCGGACTTGAGCGTCGCGGTGGACGAGGGGCAGCCGGCGCAGGCGCCCTTCATGTGCAGCCAGACCACGCCGGTGTCGGCCTCGAAGCGGGAGAAGACGATGTCGCCGCCGTCCTGGGCCACGGCCGGGCGGATGCGGCTGTCCAGCAGCTCCTTGATCTCGGTGACGATCTGGGCGACCTCGCCCTCATAGACGGGCTCGACCTCGTCCAGGGCGGCGGCCTCGCCAGTGAACAGGGGCCGGCCGGAGGTGAAGTGGTCCATGATGGCCGCCAGGATCGGCGCCTTCAGGTGCGGCCAGGCCGAATGGACATCCTTGCCCACGGTGACGAAGTCCGGCCCGAAGAAGACCCGCTCCACCCCTTCGATATCGAAGAGATCGGCCGCCAGGGGCGAAGCCTGGGCCGCCTCCATGGTGCGGAAGTCGTGGCTCCCCTCGCCGGCCACGTCGCGGCCGGGCAGGAACTTCAGGACCTCGGGGTTCGGGGTGGTTTCGGTCTGGATGAACATGGGCCAGATGTGGCCTCTGCGGCTGCGGGGCGCAAGACCCCTGGCGCCGGTCGGACATGCGGGCCGCGGCGCGAACGCCACGACCCGCACAAACCAGGCGATCAGCCGAGCATGTCCTTCACGGTGTCGCGCTCGCCGACCAGCTCGTCATTGGTGATGGCGATCTTCGACTTGGCGAACTCGTCCATCTCGTAGGAGGTGACGACCTCATAGGCGCCCGGCGCGGTGGTCTTCACCGGCATGCCGGCCCAGACGCCTTCGGCGAAGCCGTAGCGGCCTTCCGAATTGACGGCGA
>NZ_JBALUY010000018.1:34355-45198 GCF_036963605.1 Phenylobacterium sp.
GCCGGGCGTGACCAGGTCGCGGACGTGGTCGATCAGGGCGTTGGCCGCCGAGGCCGCCGAGCTCTGGCCGCGGGCCTCGATGATGGCCGCGCCGCGCTTGCCGACGGTGGGCAGGTAGTCGTTCTTCAGCCAGGCTTCGTCGCCGATCACCTCGGCGGCGGCCTTGCCGCCGATCTTGGCGTGGGTGAAGTCGGCGAACATGGTCGGGCTGTGGTTGCCGTAGATGTAGAGGTCGGAGACGTCGTTGATCGACACGCCGGCCTTCTTGGCCAGCTGGGCGCGGCCGCGGTTTTCGTCCAGGCGCACCATGGCGGTGAAGCGGTCCGGCGTCAGGCGCTTGGCCTGGCTGGCGGCGATCATCACATTGGTGTTGCAGGGGTTGCCCACCACCGCGACGCGGGCGTCATCGGCGGCGACCGCGTCGATGGCCTGGCCCTGGGCGATGAAGATCTTGCCGTTGTCCTTCAGCAGGTCGGCGCGCTCCATGCCGGGGCCGCGGGGCTTGGAGCCCACCAGCAGGCTCCAGTTGGCGTCCTTGAAGGCCACCTTGGGATCGTCGGTCAGCACCATGTCGGCGAGCAGCGGGAAGGCGCAGTCGTCCAGCTCCATGGCCACGCCCTTCAGGGCCTTCTGGGCGCCTTCGGTGGGGATCTCCAGCATCTGCAGGATGACCGGCTGGTCCTTGCCGAGCATTTCGCCCGAGGCGATGCGGAAGAGCAGGGCGTAACCGATATTGCCGGCCGCGCCGGTGACCGCGACGCGGATCGGGGTCTTGCTGGTCATGGGGTATCTCCTGGCTTTGGCCGACTTTGTTGGCGGTCCCTAACCCAAGCGGCGCCCCGGCGGCAAGGCTGCTGGCTTGTGGCCTTAGGCCTCCGGCCTCAGTCTGGCGCAATGTTCGCCCTCGACCCCGCCTTTGTGGCCACTTCCCATCAGCTCCTCGAGCTTCCTCTCTGCCAGGCCCGGCTGCAGGACGACGCCCGCTATGGCTGGGTCGTGCTGATCCCCAGGGTGGCCGCCGCTCGGGAGCTGGAAGACCTGTCGCCGGCCGACCAGGGGCGTCTGATGGCGGAAATCCTGGCGGCGGGCCGGGCGGTACGGGCGATCGGCGCGGCGCTGGGTCGGCCGGTGGAGAAGCTGAATATCGGCGCGCTCGGCAATGTCACGCCGCAGCTCCATGTGCATGTGGTGGGGCGACGGGCCGACGATCCCGCCTGGCCCGGCCCGGTCTGGGGCCATAGTGCGGGCCTGGCCTATGAACCGGCCGCCCTGGCCTTGGCGACCCAGGCGGCGACAGGCGCGCTGCGAAGCCTCTAACGGCGGCGCAGGGTGACGCTGCGGGGGGTCCCGCTCTCGATCATCTCGCCGGACCACTGATCCTGGCCGGCCGACGACAGGGTGATCACCGTGGGCGGCGCGCCGGGGCGGGGCGAGAAGCGCAGGGTCACCTTGCCGCCGCTGCGCTCGATATTGTCCAGGAAGCCGAAGCCGTCCAGGGCGCCGGGGCGTCGCGCGTCGCGCCAGGCGCCTTCCAGGGCGCCGGAGCCGCGGTCCACGAAGCGCAGGGCGTAAAGCTCGGCGCCGCTGGCCATGGACAGCATCCAGCCGCCGTCCAGCGGGCCCTGCAGGCCTTGGGCGGAGTCGAACGAGGCCCGCAGGCGAGCCTCATAGCTGCGCTCCTCCGGCGTGAGCTCGCCGGCCACCGCCCGCCGTTCGTCCAGAAACACCGGCTGGGAGGCGATCGTGTCGCTGGGCCGCGGCGGCGGCGTCCTCGGGATCACCGTCGGAATCGGGGCCGGCGCGGGCCGCGGCGCGGGGGTTGCGGCGGGCGGCGGCGATGGGGTCGAGGTTGGCGCAGGCGTTGGCGTCGGGGTCACCACCGGCGCGGCTTCGGCGGACGGCGGCGCGGTGCTCACCGGGCCATCGCCGTTCAGCAGGTCGCCGATCGGGTCGCGCTCCTGGGCCAGGGCCGGCGTCGCCATCAGGCCGGCGACCAGCAGGCCGGCCAGGACGGGCTGGCGAAACGTCTCGGCGATCGGTCGCATGGCGTGGCTCCCTGTGTGGCCGCGGATCTGGCCTGGTCTTCGATCAGGCGGTGTCGCCCGGCGCGCGCGACACCTCCTCGATGGCGCGGGCCACGGCGATCAGGCGCAGAGCTTCGTCCAGGTGCAACCGCTCGACCATGCGGCCCTCCACCCGGATCACGCCCCTAGACGTATTTTCAGGCAAATCAAAGGCCTCCGCCACCTTTCGCGCCCAGTCCACGGCTTCCGGATCGGGGGTGAAGGCCCGGTTGGCGGTCTCGATCTGGCGAGGGTGAATAAGGGTCTTGCCGTCGAAGCCGAAGGCGGCGCCTTGCGCGCACTGGCGGGCCAGGCCCGGATCGTCGTCGATGGCGTTATAGACCCCGTCCAGGATCACAAGTCCGTGCGCCCGAGCCGCCGCCACCATCAGCGACAGCGGCCCCAGCAGCGGCGCGCGGTCCACGTCGGGACGGCACCGCATCTCCTTGGCCAGATCGTTGGTCCCGACCACCAGGGTGGTGAGCCCGTGGTCCGCTGCGGCGGCCGCCAGGGGCTCCAGGCGAAACAGCGACGCGCAGGTCTCGACCATGGCCCACAGCGCCACGCCCGGCGGCAGCCCTTGCGCATAGGCCGCCAGATCCTCCGGCCCGTCGATCTTGGGGACCAGGAGGGCGTCAGGCGCCGCCGCAACCGCCGCAGCGAGGTCGGCCTCGCCCCATTCGGTCGACAGGCTGTTGATGCGGATCACCACTTCCCGCGCCCCGAAGCCGCCCGCCGCCACGGCCGCGCAGGCCGCCTCGCGGGCCTCGACCTTGGCGTCGGGGGCGACGGCGTCCTCCAGGTCAAGGATCACCACGTCGCAGGCCAGGGTGCGCGCCTTGTCCATGGCCCGGGCGTTGGCGGCGGGCATGTAGAGGGCGCTGCGTCGCGGCCGGGCGGCCGAGGCGGCGGCGGTCCCTTGCGGCTCAGAGGCGGAAGGCTGTCTCATGGATGCGGGACTCCCTTGGCGCAGCCTCCGTCTTAGCGTCTAGAATGGGGCCATGACCATCCGATACGACGCCGACGCCTTGAACGTCCTGGGAGGCGAGCTGCAACGCTGCTCCATGGACCCCGTGACGGGTTTCTTCCGCAACGGCTGTTGCGAAACCGGGCCCCACGACCTCGGGCTGCATACGGTCTGCGCGGTGATGACGGCGGAGTTCCTGGCCTATTCCCGCTCCGTCGGGAACGACCTCTCGACCCCTGTGCCCGAGAGCGGATTTCCGGGACTTCGCCCCGGCGACCGCTGGTGCCTGTGCGCGCCTCGCTGGAAGGAAGCCCTGGACGCCGGCTGCGCCCCGCAGGTGGTGCTGGAGGCGACCCACGAGGAGACCCTGGCCATCGTGACCCTGGGCGTCCTGCGCGACCACGCCGCGGCGGTCTGAGCCGCCCTCAGACCAGGGGGTATTCCTTCTCCAGTCGATAGGCCGGCCCGGACGCCCCTCGCCGGCTGGAATAGAGGCCAAAGCTCGCCACGCCGAAGGGCGGCGACTTGAGCAGGTTGTTGCGCTGGATCCAGGCCGCAACCTCAGCAGGATCAGGCCGCGACAGATAGGCCAGCGTGACGTGGGGGCGATAGACACGCCGGTCGGGGACCAGGCCCGCACGCCGGGCGGCCGCCTCGCAGCGCCCCGCCAGTTGTCTCAGCTCGGCGTTCTCCGCCACGCCCGCCCAGATGGCGTGGATTTCGCGGCCCTCTCCGAACGCGCCGACGCCTTCGAGCTCCAGCTGCAACGGGCGGCCCGTGACGCAGCCCAGCTCGGCGTCCAGGTCGTCGGCCTGGTTTTCCGGGATCTCGCCAAAGAAGCGAAGGGTGACGTGCAGGGCCTCAGGCGGGCGCCAGCGGGCGCCGGGCAGGTCGTGCTGCCGGGCCCCCAGGACGTCGGCGACATCCTCGGGCACGGCCAGGGCGGCGAAGAGACGGAGCATGGTCGGCTTTTAGCCCACTCGGCCGGGAGCCACCAAGCCAGGAGAGCCGGTCCCCACCTCAACGCCGCCTCCCTCGGGCTTGACCCGAGGGTCCATGCGCACAGGCCCTGGCCAGTGTTCATGGATGGCCCGGTCAAGCCGGGCCATGACGGATGAGGGAAGTGAGCCCGGCCAATTCGCCAGTGGAACCAACGATTTCCCCTGGCCGCCTACCGGTTATCCTTGTCAGGAGGCCCCCGGGTCCCGATATTAGAACAGCGTCCGATCATGGACGCGCACAAGAAAGGGCTTTGCCTCGATGAGCGACTTCAACCGTGCCCACGCGCGCTCGATCCCCGCGGATCGCGCCGACATGTCGGTGGATGCGGGTCTTCGCGCTTTCATGCTTGGCGTCTACAACAAGGTGGCGCTTGGCCTCGTCGTGTCGGCCGTTCTGGCCTTCGTGACCGGTCAATATCCGCCTGTCCGCGACCTGATGTATACGGTGACGCCGGACGGACGCCTGGCCGGAATGACCGTCCTTGGGATGATTGTGGCCTTCGCGCCGCTGGGTGTGATGCTGTTCGGGGCCTTCGCCCTGAAGAACGCCACCCCGAAATCCTCCGGGATGCTCTACTGGACCATCGTCGCCCTGATCGGGGCGGGCATGGGCGTGCTGACCCTGGTCTATACCGGCGCTTCCATCGCCTCGACCTTCCTGATCACGGCCGCGGCCTTCGGCGCCCTGTCGCTGTTCGGCTACACCACCAAGAAGGATCTGACCGCCTTCGGCAGCTTCCTGATTGTCGGCCTGATCGGCCTGGTGATCGCCATGGTGGTGAACATGTTCATCCAGAGCTCGATGATGGGCTTCATCATCAGCATCCTGGGCGTGCTGATCTTCGCGGGCCTGATCGCCTTCGACACCCAGCGTCTGAAAATGACCTACTACCAGCTGGGCGGCGACCAGGCGGCCATGGGCGTGGCGACCAACTATGGCGCGCTGAGCCTGTACATCAACTTCATCAACCTGTTCCAATTCCTGCTGGCCATCTTCGGCGACCGCCGCTAGCCCCAGCAGACACCTCAGACGACGAAGCCCCGGCGCTCACCCGCCGGGGCTTTTTCTTTGGGACGTACGCCCGACGAAGGCGCTGTTCAGGCGGCCTTCCTGGCCTTCTTCTTCTTCTTGCCCACGCCCTTCGCCGCCTTGTCCTTCTTGGTCTTGGGCGGTTTGGCGGGCTTGGGCGCCTTGGCCGGCTTCTCGGGCGCCTCGGCCGAAGCTTCGCCGGCGGCGACCATCTGGCGGAGCTGGGCCAGGAAGGTGTCGCGCTTGGAGGCGCCGATCAGCCGCATCAGCCGGGCGTCGGCCTGGGCCATCAACGGTTGGGCCTTAGCCAGCACCGCCCGGCCTTCCGGCGTCAGATGCACGGCGTTGGCCCGGGCGTCGGCCTGGGAACGCTCCCGGGCCAGCAGGCCCTTGGCGATCATCCGGGCGGCCATGTCGGCCAGCGTCGAGCGATCGATGCCCGTGGCCCGCACCAGGTCGGTCTGGGTCAGACCCTCCTGGGCCTCGACGGCGGCCAGGACGGCGTACTGGCGCTGGGTCAGGTCGCTGTCGCCGAACACATCGGCATAGATGTCGAGGGAGACCTGCAAGGCGCGGTGCAGGAGATGGCTGGGCGAGCGGTCCAGGGCCTGAACCCCATCGGCCTCAGGGGCGCTGCCGTCCTGGGTCTTGTCCTTCGCCATCGGCCCGCCCCCTTTGCGATCATCCCGATTGCGCAAAGACTATAGGCCTTCTGCGTCGCTTTGACGACGGAACGTCCGTGGGCGGCGGAAGGCCGGCGGCCGACCGCTCAACCTGGGCTGGGCGGCGGCGGCGGGTCCTCGGTCTTGGCGTGCTTCATCATCAGCGGCACCTGGCTGAACGAGAAGACCAGCCCCAGGACCATCAGGCCCGGCATGCGGAACAGCACCCAGACCTCATTGCTCTGGGTGCGCCAGACCACCTCGTTGAGGACGGCGATGGCGATGAAATAGAGGCCGTAATTGAAGGTCAGCTTGCGCCAGGCGGCGTCCGGCAGCTGCAGGGCCGTGCCCAGCATCATCTTCAGGGGGCTCTTGCCCATGGCCAGGCCGCCCAGCAGGCCGGCCCCGAAGATGAGGTTCATGATGGTCGGCTTGATCTTCACGAACATCTCGTCCTGGAAGATCAGGGTCAAGCCGCCGAAGAACAGCGCCGCGCCGCCGGAAATGGCCGGGATCGGCGCGATCCGCCGCTCGAAGACCAGGCCAATCACGAGGGCCAGGGCCGAGCCGGCCACCAGCCACCAGGTGGCCTCGATCAGGTCGCGGCCGGTCAGGAAGAAGCCGGCCAGGAAGGCCAGCAGGCCGCCATAGTCGACGACGAAGCGCACCATCTTGTGGGCGCCGGGCGACAGGGTCATTGGGTCTCCAGTCCCACCAGGGAGCGGGCGAAGGCGCGGGGCTCGAAGGGTTGCAGATCATCCACCCCTTCGCCGACCCCGATCAGCTTGATGGGCGAGTCGGACGCCTGCGCCACGGGCACGAGCACCCCGCCCCGGGCGGTGCCGTCCAGCTTGGTCATGACAATACCGGAGACGCCGATCTGGTTGCCGAAGATGTTCTCCTGGGCGAGCGCGTTGCGCCCCACCGTGGCGTCCAACACCAACAGGGTTTCGTGCGGGGCCTCGGGATCGACCTTCTTCAGCACCCGGTTGATCTTCAGAAGCTCGTCCATCAGCCCCTGCTTGTTCTGCAGCCGGCCGGCGGTGTCGATCAGCAGGACATCGTAGGCCTCGGCCCGGGCCCGCTCCAGGGCGTCATAGGCCAGGCCTGCGGCGTCGGAACCCGTAGGCCTGGACATGAAGTCGGCGCCGGCCCGCTCCGCCCACACCGCCAGCTGCTCGACGGCGGCGGCGCGGAAGGTGTCGCCGGCCACCACCAGCACCTTGGCGCCCTGGCGGGTGAGGTCGGTGGCGATCTTGCCCAGCGTCGTGGTCTTGCCAGAGCCGTTGACCCCGATGAACATGACCACATAGGGCTTGGGGCCATTCAGCGGATCGAAGGTCCCCCGGCGGGCGGCGAGTTCGTCGCCGATCGCTTCGGCCAGGGCCTCCTTGATCTCGGTCTCGTCGGCGGTCTTGCCAAATCGGGCCTCGGCGAAGCGGGCGGTGATCCGGGCGGCCGAATGGGGGCCGAGATCGGCCTCGATCAGCATCTCCTCCAGCTCGTCCAGCTTGGCCTGGTCGAGGGGCTGCTTGACGAAGCTCGCCACCACGGTCTCCGACATCTGCCGCGACGAGCGCGACAGGCCGGTGGTCAGCCGCTGGAGCCAGCCTTTCTTTTCCTGCGTCATGGGCCGCTTCTAGCGCCGGCCGCCTCCCCCGTCACGCGCCCTCGCAGGATCGGCGCCCGCGGGCTAGCATCAGGGCGAATTCCAAGGAGCTGATCATGGAGGAAGGCCTGGGGGCGGCCCTTGTCTGGCTGGACTATGCCGCGGTGTTCGTGTTCGGCGCCTCGGGCGCCCTGGCCGCAGCCCGGCGCAAACACGACATCGTCACCTTCACCTTCTTCGCCGCGGTCACCGGCGTGGGCGGCGGCACCCTGCGGGACCTGCTGATCGACGCCCCGGTCTTCTGGGTGATCGCCCCGGAATATCTGATCGCCCCGCTGGCCGCGGCGCTGGCGGTCTGGTTGTTCGGCGCCGGCAAGGCGCGGCTGATCATCCTCACCTGGCTCGACGCCCTTGGCCTCTGCGCCTACGCCGTGATCGGCGCGGCCAAGGCCCTCGCCTTCGGGGTCCCGGCAGGCGCCGCGGTGGTGATGGGGGTGCTGACCGCCACCTTCGGCGGCGTGCTCCGCGATGTGCTGGCCGAGGAGCCCTCGGTGCTGCTCAAGCGCGAGATCTATGTCTCGGCCGCCCTGGTGGGGGCCGGGGTCTTCGTGGTCCTGAACGTGGCGGGCGTCCCCCAGATGCCGGCGGCCCTGGCCGGCTTCGCCGTCGGCCTGGCCATCCGGGCCGGCGCCATCCTCTTCCGCTGGTCCCTGCCCGGTTTCCCCGGTCGGACGACAACGGACGAGGCCGACTAGGGGCTCCCTTCCGAAGCGGGGGCGCAACCATAATAGCCGCCATAGCCCACCGTCAGGCCTTCGCCCTGGCGTAGATTGAACACCATCTCGGCCTCAGCCAAGTCGGCGTCCGGAGCCGTTTCCCCGCTGGAGATCTGCAGCGACAGGGTTTCCGCCGAAAGCTGGACGCCGCCAGCGGCCGGCGCTGAGGCCAGGCGGATCAGCTTGCCGTTGAGCTTCACCACGCCGGCCCCGCGCTCGGCCTGGAAGGCCAGGACCGGCTTGCCGCTGCGGGTATAGTGGAAGGCGCACCATGGCCCGGGGCCGATCACCTTGGCGATTTCCGCCTCATCCACGGTGACGGGGTCGAGGGTCGGGACATTCGCCCCCTGCAGAGCCGTCCCGGCCGGCGCCAGTTCGGCCACGGGCGGCGGCGGATTCCCCACGACCTTGTCGTCGGGGCGGGCGTCGCCGCAGCCCGCCAGGGCCAGGCAGCTGATGACGGCGAACCCCGCGCCTCGGAAAGAAAAGGTGCTCACCATCAGTCCCGAGCCTCCAGATCCTCGATCAGGTAGCGCATCTCGGCGATCTCCCGCTCCTGCGCCTCGATGATCTCGTCGGCCAGCTTGCGCACCCGGGGATCGGTGATCTGCGCGCGCTTGCTGGTCATGATGGCGATGGAGTGGTGCGGGATCATGGCGGACATGTAGTCGGTGTCGTCCACCGTCGCCTGACCGCGGACCAGCCAGAGCGAACCGGCGAAGACCAGGACCGCGCCGGCGAAGATCGCGATGTTGACGGTGCGGTTCTTGTACATGTTCAGCATGAAGCCGAGCATGATCACGGCCATGGTCGCCCCCATCAGCAGCGCCATCCAGGCGCGAGTCTCGCTGAAGAAGATGTGCTCGAACGCGTAGGTGTTCAGGTACATCAACCCGTACATCACCAGGGTCGAGGTTGCGATCATGGCGGCGAAGCGCCAGTAGGACATCTGCATGGGCTCTCCTTACGGGCGTTGGCCTTCGCCGTCGCCATGGTGGCCGGCCTGGCCGCCCAGGGCGCCGTAGCGGTCCGGCGTCATGCCCGGCAGCGCCTTGACGAAGGCCGCCACGCTCCACAGCGCCTCATCGTCGTGGGTGACGCCGAAGGCGGGCATGCCGGTCATCTTCACCCCATGCTTGGCGATCCAGAAGACGTCGCGGGTCTCCCAATGGGCGGCGGCCTCGGCCAGGTGGGGCGGCCGTGGGCGCATGCCGCCGGCCCAGTCGGCACGCTCGACGCCGGGCCCACCATGGCAGTGGGCGCACATGGCCTTGTAGGAGGCTGCGCCGGCCTCGAGCATCTGCGGGGTGATCTCCGGCGGCGTCAGACTGTCGGCCCGCGCCTTTACCGAGTTGCGAAAAGAGGTGTCGAGGGCCCAGTGGCCCAGCGAGGTATGTTCCTCGGTGGCCGCGACATTGTAGGCGCCGGTATAGACGACGCCGAGGCCGACCACGGCGGCCAGCGCCGTGGCGCCGGCGGCGCCCAGGGCGACGCCCAGTCCCAGGCTCTTGGGGTTCGGGCCCGGCGAGGCGGCCCCGTTCCTTGTGTCATCGCTCTTGCTGTCGTTCATCAGCGGGCTCCCGGGCGCTGGAGCGGCGATCGGCGTCCCACAGGACCGCCGGCGGGCGGTCTCCCCCGGGCGCCAGGCTCCAGCCTCTGCCGCCCCTAACGGGGTTTGGCGCAAGAGGGTTGCGCTCGCTGCGCCGTTCCTAGGCGGCCGCCAGGGCGGGAACCACCGCCTGGGCCTTGCTCCCGGCATGGCCGGTGATGCGCAAGGGCGTGATCTGGCCGACCCTTGCCTCGCCCTCGAAGACGATCTCGGTGAAGTCGGGGGCCCGGGCCAAGCCGGGACGCTCGATCAGGGCCTCCACCGTGCGGCCCACCTGGGCCTGAAGGTGGCGGGTCAGCGCCGCCTCGCCGGCCGCCCGCAGGGCGGCGGCGCGGGCCTTGATCTCCGCCCGCGGCAGCTGCGGCATCCGCGCGGCCGGCGTGCCGGGCCTGGGGCTGAACGGGAAGACGTGCAGGTAGGAAAGGCCGGCCTCTTCCACCAGCTTCAGGGTGTTGGCGAACATCTCGTCGGTTTCGGTGGGGAAGCCCGCGATCAGGTCGGCGCCAAAGGCCACGTCAGGGCGCACGGCGCGGACCTTGGCCACCAGGGCCAGGGCGTCGGCCCGGCTGTGGCGGCGCTTCATGCGCTTGAGGATCATGTCGTCCCCGGCCTGCAGCGACAGGTGCAGATAGGGCGCCAGCCGCGGCTCAGCCGCAAACAGGGCCAGCAGATCATCATCGATCTCGGCCGCATCGATGGACGACAGGCGCAGGCGCGGCAGCTGCGGAACCAGCTTCAGGATTCGCCCGACCAGCTGGCCAAGGCTCGGCTGACCGGGCAGGTCGGCGCCCCAGCTGGTGACGTCCACCCCGGTGAGCACCACCTCGGCATAGCCTTCGGCCGCCAGGCGGCGGACCTGGTCCACCACCTCGCCGGCCGGGGCCGAGCGGGAATTGCCGCGGCCGAACGGGATGATGCAGAAGGTGCAGCGGTGGTCGCAGCCATTCTGGACCTCCACATAGGCCCGCGCCCGGTCCTTCAGGCCGTCGATCAGGTGGCCGGCGGTTTCCCGCACGCTCATGATGTCGTTGACCCGCACGCGGCCGTCGGCTGGTCGGTCGAGATAGGCGCCGGCCGCGCTCTTCTCCGCATTGCCCAGGACCAGGTCGACCTCGTCCATGGCCGC
>NZ_JBALUY010000019.1:0-44748 GCF_036963605.1 Phenylobacterium sp.
CTTCGTCATGCGGCCGACCTTGCGGTGGGCGGCGGTGATCTGGTCGCGGGTGACGCCCCAGCGCTTCATCCAGTATTCGACCGCCTTGCGTTCCGATAGGTCGAGGCGATCCTTGTCGATAAAGCCGCGTTTGTCTTTTAGACCGGCCATGCCGGCGCCTCCCTTTCGAACGTGATGGAAGGGGAGCCTAACGCGCTCGCGACCGGGCGGCCATGGGCGCTCAGTTTTCCGGGGCGGGCGCCGGGGCCACGCCGTCGGTCTCAGCCTCGGCGGCGCGGGCGGCGCTCATCTGCGGGACATAGAGGCCGGTGACGAAACGGGCGCCGACGCCTTCCACGCGGAAGCGCGAACCATACTCCCGGCAGGGATCGGTCTCGGCGGTGATCTCCCGGGGTTGATGATCCTCCGGCGTCATGGTGGCGGCGACGGCGTCGGCGAACGGCTCGACGAACTGCAGGGCGTCACCGATGCGGCTAAGCGAAGGGTTGTCGGTCCCGATGGCCGTCGCGGTCCTGCGCCAGACGATGGCGGCGATCTGTTGATCGGCGACGTCCAGGAGCTCGGCTTCCGCGCCGAGCCCCCCCAGGCCACCCGGCACGCGAACGCCCACTGGCCCTGGGATGAAGAAGCCCGCCGCAGCCGAAGCCGCCGAGCCGGCCGGACTGGTCGCGATCACCTCGGTGACGGCGGCGCGTACGTGCGGGGTCGTGGCCGTGGTGTCAGGCCCGGCGATCTCGAAGCGTTCGGAAAGCTCGAAGCAGAGCTGCGCGTCCACCTCGCGCAGCATCATCGTCTGCTCCTCGGGCGTCATCCAGGCCTTGGCGTTGGTGCTGGGGGCGAAGACCGTCGGCTCGATGCGGACGGCCTGCACGGACTTCAGGGCGTCCTTGTCGGCGCGGTCCAGGGCGCCAGCGCGGACCATGTCGGTCCGCGGGGTCAGGTCCTCATAGCTGGACAGGAACTGGCCCTGGGTGGGCGCGCCGGCGCAGGCCGCGAGGCTCAGGAGAAGGGCGGGCGCGACGAGATGGGGGAGGGAGGTTTTCATGGCGACCTTAAACGCGGCGGCCGTCCAGTGGCTCCGCTCTATCCCATGTACGCCGGCATCCACCCTTCGTATGCATCCTTAAGCTGATCCAGAGGCAGTTCGAACAGGTTGGCGACGGCGAGGCAGGCGCCGCCGGCCACGCCGACGCGGCGGGCGGGAATGCCGGCAGCCTTGGCCGCGGCCAGCAGCGGATCGGCGTCGGCGGCGGCCACCAGATAGCGGGCCTGATCTTCGCCAAACAGCTCGGCCTGCGGGGGCAGCACGCCTTGCAGCTCCAGGGTGACGCCGACGCCGGACGCCAGCGCCATCTCGGCGACCGCAGCGATCAGGCCGCCGTCAGAGAGGTCGTGAACCACGGCGATCTGCTCGCCTTCGATCATGTCGCGCACGAAATCGCCGGTGCGGCGCTCTCGGGCCAGGTCGACCTTCGGCGGGGCGCCGTCTTCTCGGCCGAGGATTTCACGCAGATACATGCTGGCGCCCAGTTCGCCGCGGGTCTCGCCCAGCAGGACGAGGACATCGCCAGGCTGCAGGCTGGAGAAGTCGGCATGCCGGCCATAGTCGGCGATCAGGCCGACGGCGCCGACGGTGGGCGTCGGCGGAATGGCCTGGCCATTGGTCTCGTTATAGAGCGAGACATTGCCGCTCACGACCGGGAAGTCGAGCTCGCGGCAGGCCAGCGCCATGCCCTCGATGGCTCGGACGATCTGGCCCATGATCTCGGGCCGTTCCGGGTTGCCGAAGTTCAGGTTGTCGGTGATGGCGATGGGGGTCGCGCCCACGGCGGTCAGGTTGCGCCAGGCCTCGGCCACGGCCTGCTTGCCGCCTTCATAGGGATCGTTCTGCACATAGCGCGGCGTGCAGTCGGAGGTGACGGCGAGCGCCTTCTTGGTCCCATGGACCCGCACGATGCCGGCGTCGGCGCCCGTGGCGGAGTCCTCCATGGTGTCGGCCATGACGTGGCGGTCGTACTGCTCCCAGATCCAGCGCTTGGACGCCATGTCAGGGCTGCCCATCAGCTGGCGGACGGCGGCGGCGTAGTCGGCGGGGGGTGGCACGTCGGTGGCGACCAGAGCCGGTTGCGGGGCCGGCGCGACCCAGGGACGGTCATAGAGGGGGGCGTCGTCCGACAAGGGCGCGAGCGGCAGGTCGCAGACCACCAGCCCCTGATGCTTCAGCACGATGCGGCCGGTGTCGGTGGTCTGGCCGATGGTGGCGGCGTCCAGGCCCCACTTCTCGAAGATGCGCTGGCCGTCTGCCTCGCGGCCGGGCTTGAGGATGGCCAGCATCCGCTCCTGGCTCTCCGACAGCATCATCTCATAGGCGCTCATGCCCTCTTCGCGCTGGGGCACGGCGTCCAGGTCCAGCTCGATGCCGACCCCACCCTTGCCGGCCATCTCGACCGAGGACGAGGTGAGGCCGGCCGCGCCCATGTCCTGAATGGCGGCCACGGCGCCCGAGGCCATCAGCTCAAGCGTCGCCTCGATCAGCAGCTTTTCGGCGAAGGGGTCGCCGACCTGGACGGTGGGGCGCTTCTCGTCCGAGGCGTCGTCGAACTCGGCCGAGGCCATGGTGGCGCCATGGATGCCGTCACGGCCGGTCTTGGAGCCGAAATAGACCACCGGCAGGCCGGGGCCAGGGGCGGCGGAATAGAAGATCTTGTCGGCGTCGGCCAGGCCCACACACATGGCGTTGACCAGGATATTGCCGTCATAGCCGCGATGGAAATTGGTCTCCCCAGCCACGGTGGGCACGCCCACGCAGTTGCCATAGCCGCCGATGCCGGCCACCACGCCCGAGACCAGGCGCTTGGTCTTCGGGTGCGACGGATCGCCGAACCGCAGGGCGTTCAGCAGGGCGATGGGGCGCGCGCCCATGGTGAAGACGTCGCGCATGATGCCGCCCACGCCTGTGGCCGCGCCCTGATAGGGCTCGATATAGGAGGGGTGGTTGTGGCTCTCCATCTTGAAGACGCAGGCCTGGCCATCCCCGATATCCACCACCCCGGCGTTCTCGCCCGGGCCCTGGATCACCCGCGGACCCTTGGTGGGGAACTTGCCCAGGTGTTTTCGGCTCGACTTGTAGGAGCAGTGCTCGCTCCACATGACCGAGAAGACGCCCAGTTCCACGAGGTTCGGCTCGCGGTTCAGGCGCTGGACGATCAGGTCATATTCCTCGGCCTTGAGGCCGAACTCGGCGGCCGTGTCGGCCAGGGATTTCGCGGGCGCAGCGGTCATGGCGGCCTTCTAGAGCGCGTTCCGATAAGTGGGAACCGGTTATCGGACGACACGCGCTCAAGACTCGGAGTTTAGAGCCTGATTCAGCGATCAGACGATTCCGTCTGATCGCATCAGGCTCGGGCGGCTTCAGGGCGCAGGGCGATAGGGGGAGCGAGAGTCCGGCTTCGTCAGGTCCAGGGTTGAATTATCACCGCCGATTTCGCGTGAGGGGAGAACTGTGCTTTCGCGTGGTTTTTGCGCGCGTTAACCATTCAAAGATCTATGGTTAACGAAACCTTGTCAGGTGCGGCATTCCGTCCTAACAGAAGGCGTGAGCGTAAGGGGCTGATGGCTCACGCCAGCCCTGTGGTGAAATCAAACCAGGGTAGGTGTCATGCTCAAGATCGCGTCCATCGCTGTTGTCACGGTGCTGGCCTCCGCCAGCGCCGCCAGCGCGCAATATCATCCGACGGCGCCGCAGCCGTCCTATCAGAACTGCCCGCCGGTCCATCCGGGACACCCGGGCCATTCAGACTGCTACTGCGCCCAGGAACAGGTCTTCTATTACCCGCCGGCCGGGCCGGGATGGAATGTGCGCCATGTGGGCGGTCCCGCCGTGCGGGTCTATTCCCAGCCGGTCTACGTGCCCTCGGGACGAATCGATATCCAGGGGCCGCCGATCTATGTGGAGGCGCCGCCGATCCGCGTGGCGCCGGCGCAGATCTATCTCCATGCGCCCGACGTGCGCGTGAAGCCCTCGCAGGTCACGGTGGAGCCGCCGCAGGTCCATGTGGCGCCTTGCCCCGATGGCCGCGTCTGTGGGCCGGCCGGGGCGGGCAGCTGATCGGAAAGCCTGATCTTAGGGGCTGAAATCTGGGCCGCCTCCGAAAAGGGGGCGGCCTATTTTTCTGCGGCGCAGAAGGCCCGGATCTCGCGGGCGAGCGACAGGTCCCCGCCTTCCAGGGCGACGCGGACGGCGTCGTCGCACTGATCCTGGGCGGCCAGGGTGGTGACTTCCAGCCTCAGGGCGGCCCTGGCTTCGGCGGCGTCCTGCAGAGCCTTGGCCTCGCGGCGATCGCCAGGTGTGCAGAGCGATATCCAGGAGGCGTCGGCGCAGCGGCGGATCAGGCGGGCCTGACGGGCGGCTTCGGGGTCAGAAGGCTCGCCGGCCGGCTCCGAGGCGATGGTCGCAGGCTCGGCTGGAGGCGCTTCTGCGGGGGCGGCCAGCAGAGGGGCGCTCTGAGGCGGCGAAGCGGCGGCCTCTTGATCGGTCATCGGACGATAGATGGTGTCGGGCACCCGGTACCGGCACACCCAGCCCTCGGCCTCCAGCACGCAGGACTGGAGGGTGGCCTGGCTTTCCTGGCCGAGCAGCAACAGACCAAAGGCCAAAGCCGAAAGCACCCGATCAGCACCTCTTTCCAGGGTGGTAGGGGGCCGACGATAGCACGTCGGCCCCCAGCGCCAAGCCCGTCGGGGTCCGCCTAACCCTTGGCGGGGTTGACCAGGTACTTCTCGCCCGTCGCCTTGCGGGTATAGGCGGCGATGACCTCGGGCTGCATGACCTCGGCCAGGGAGATTTCGGCGGTGTAGTGGCTGGCGAAGGTGGTGGTCAGCTCGGCCATCACCCGGTCGCGCAGCTTCTGGGCGTCGGCCGCCCCGATCTTCTGCAGGAAGTAGGTCAGCAGCCAGCCGCCGACGCCCCAGGCCATGCCGATGCTCCGATCGATCTCGGTCCGGCGCAGCTCCAGACCGCCATAGATGTAGACCTGCTTGTGCACCGGCGAGCCGTAGCGGTTGTAGACCTCGGCCTTACGGTTCAGCGCGGTCTCCATGGCCACTAGGATCTTGTTGGCCAGATCGCCGCCGCCGATGGCGTCGAAGGCGAGCGTCGCGCCGGTCTCTTCCATGGCGTCGGTCAGGTCGGCCATGAAGGTTTCCGACGTGCTGTCGAGCACATACTTCGCGCCGATGTCGCGCAGGATTTTCGCCTGGGCGTCGCTGCGCACGATGTTGACCAGCGGCACGCCGTCCTTGAGGCAGATCTTGTTCAGCATTTGGCCGAGATTGGAGGCTGCGGCGGTGTGGACCAGGGCGGTATGGCCTTCGCGGCGCATGACCTCGACCATGCTCAGTGCGGTGAGCGGATTGACGAAGCACGAGGCGCCGTCGGCCGCCGTGGCGCCCTCCGGCAGCACCATCACCTCGGCCGCGCCCACCAGGCGGTGTTCGGCGTACATGGCGCCGCCCAGCATGGCGACGGTCTTGCCCAGATAGGCCTCCGCGCCTTCGCCGGCCTTGATCACCAGGCCCGCCCCCTCATTGCCCACGGCCAGGGACTGGTCCAGGCGCGGACGAAGCGCGCCCATCCGTTGCGGCGGCACCTTGGCGGTGAGGGTGGCGTCGGCGCCCTGGCCGCTGACCTTGAGGGTGGCCATGTCGGCCGGGCCGAGCAGCAGGCCGAGGTCCGAGGGGTTGATCGGCGAGGCCTGCACCTGAACGAGCAACTGTCCCGGGCCGGGCTCAGGCGTCGGCACGCGCTCCAGCGACAGCCGAAGCTCTCCGTCGGAGGTGATCAGTGACCGCAGTTCCAGGCCGGTGGTCTTCACAGCGTCGCTCATGGGCGTCTCCCTTGTTTCGTTGGCGGGAAACTGGGGCGCCGTGGCGCGGGCCACAAGGCCGCGTCATGGAAATCAGCCCTGACCGTCGTCCCGGAAATAGGGCTCGACCTCACCCTGCAGCTTCACGGTGACCGGATTGCCCTTACGGTCCAGGGTCTTGCCCACCGCCAGGCGGACCCAGCCCTCACTGACGCAGTACTCGTCGACATTGTTCTTTTCGACGCCCTTGAAGCGCACGCCCACGCCGCGGGCCAGGGCCGCCTCGTCATAGTGAGGACTGTCAGGATTGGTGGCCAGGCGGTCGGGGGGCGTGTCGGTGGTCATGGTCAGGCTCCAGAGGTCGGAGCGGTTCATAGGCCGAACGACGCGGCGCGCCAACCGTCACGACGTCAGCCGCCGACCCGGGCGGCGGCCAGTCTCACGTGAAGGGTCGCCACCACCTGGGCGCCCTCGCCGACGGCCGCGGCCACCCGCTTGACCGAGCCACAGCGAATGTCGCCGATGGCGAAGGCGCCGTCCAGGCTGGTCTCCAGCAGGGTGCGGGGCGTGTCCAGATCCGCGCCCGTGCGGATGAAGCCCTTGGCGTCCAGTTCGATGCCTGAGCCGGCCAGCCATTCGGTCTTGGGTTCGGCGCCGATGAACAGAAAGAGGTGGCCGACCGCCAGGGCCGCAACCGCGCCGGTGCGCACATCGCGCCAGATCACCTGCTCAAGACGGCCGGCCTGGCCCTTGAGGTCGCAGATCTCGGCGTGCGGCATGAGGGTGACGTTGTCCAGGGCGCCGAGGCGATCGACCAGATAGCTCGACATGCTGGCCCGCAGGTCCGGGCCGCGGATGAACAGGAAGACCCGCGCGCCCTGGCTCGCCAGATAGACCGCCGCCTGGCCCGCCGAGTTGCCGCCGCCGACCAGAGCCACCTCCTGCCCGGCGCACAGCCGGGCCTCCAGGGGCGAGGCCCAGTAGTGGACCGACGCGGCCTCGAAGGCTTCGAGGGTCGGAATGTCCAGCCTTCGGTAGCGCGCGCCCGCCGCGATCACGACGGCCCTGCACCGGGCCTGCTCGGCATTGGCCAGGGCCAGGGCGAAGCCGCCTTCGGGGTGCGGCGACAGGCTGGCGATCTCGGCTGGTATGGCCATCTCGACGCCGAACTTCTGGGCCTGATTATAGGCCCTGGCCATCAGGGCCATGCCGCTGATCCCGGTGGGGAAGCCGAGATAGTTTTCGATCCGGGCCGAGGCGCCGGCCTGGCCGCCAAAGGCCCGGCAATCCACCACCAGCACCGACAGGCCTTCGGACGCCGCATAGACCGACGTGGCGAGCCCCGCAGGCCCTGCGCCCACCACCACGACGTCAAAGATCCTGTCGGGATCCAGCGGTGCGACCATCCCCAGGCAACGGGCCAACTCCCCCTCGGTGGGATTCCGAAGAATCTCGCCATCCGGGCAGAGGACAAGCACGCCGCCTCCCGCCGGAGCGTCGGGGCGGTGGAGCAGGGCTGCGGCGCCCGCATCGGTCTGCGGGTCGAGGCTTTGCCTGGGATGGCCGTTTCGAGCCAGAAAGCCCTCCAGGCGCAGCACGTCGGGGTCGCCGGCCGCGCCGATGATCACCGGCCCGCCGCCGCCGCTTTCGAGCAGGCCCACCCGACGCAGGATCAGGGCGCGCATGATCCGCTCGCCCAGATCGGCCTCGGCCACCAGCAGGGCGCGAAGGCGTTCGGGCGAGAGTGTCAGGGCCTCGACCTCGTCCTCGGCTACCGCATCGACCAGGGCCGGACGCCCGGAGAGCTGCGCCAGTTCGCCGACGAACTGGCCGGCCCCCTGGCGCACTACCAGTTGCGGATGGCCGGTCTCATCCCGCCGGGTGATGACCACCTGGCCGGAGAGCACGATGGTCAGGCCGTGGCCGCGCTCCCCGGCCCGGGCGAGGGCCTCGCCTGCGGCGTAGCGCCGAGGTTCGGAAAACCGCCGCGCCTGCTCGATATCGCGGGCCTCCAGCACCGGGAACCGTTGGTGGTCCCTGGCGTCGGCGTGGGCGATCGAATCTGCCATGCCTCAGGTCTTTCGGTTCGAGTGCTGACGTCAGGCGGCCAGACCGGCCGTTCGGGCGCCGCTGCGGGGATTAGCCAGGGCCCACTCCAGGGCGAAGTCGGCCACCTCTTCCCAGCCTGCGTCAATGCCCGTCCAATGCGAGCGGCCGGGAAAGATGCGCAGCTCGGTCTTCGACGGCGCGCGCTTCTGGCGGTTGTAGATCGCCCGGGTCATGCTGGCGTCGGCGATCAGGTCCTTCTCGCCGCCGATGAGCAGCAGGGGCGCCCGGTCGGGATTGGCCCAGTCGATGGGCTTCACCGCGCCGAAGATGCCGTCCCAATAGACCTTGGCCGGGGTGGGCACAATGTAGCGGTCATAGTGCTCGTCGGCCTGGCTGGCCGGCAGGGTCTGGGCGAAGCGGGTGCGGAAGAATGTTCGCGACATGGTCTTCAGCTTGCCGCCGCTGAACGGGTCGAGCAGCACGGGCAGGGCCGAGACGATGGCGTGCGGGCCGAGCGGCACGCCGGGCGTCGGCGCCGGATCGATGGCGACGCCGACGGAACCCAGGCCCAGGTCCAGCAGATGCTGCACCACCACCCCGCCCAGGGAGTGGCCGATCAGGATCGGCGCTTCGGCCAAGCTGGCGATGATCTGCCCATAGTGGTCGATGATGGCGTTCTGGCCGACCTTGGCCAGGGCAGGGTCCGGGGCCTCGCGCAGCGCTTCGGGCATGCGGTCGTCCAGGGGCCAGTCGGGGGCCAGCACCGTATGGCCCTGGGCTTCATAGCGGGCCTTGAAGCCTTCCCAGCTGCGGGAATTGAGCCAGGCGCCATGGATCAGAATGATGGTCTTGCTCATGGGTCGTCCCTCCATCGCTGCAGACCGGGATCGATCCGCCATGGCGACGATGCGCCGCGGGCGCCGGCGGCCCAATTCTACATGGGGTTGCGGCGGCTATACCTAGGTATGGCGGCCCGTTCCGAGGTCTTGGGGCAGGCGGATACGAAAGCAGGCGCCAGGCGCCTCGTCCGCCAGGCCGATGTCGCCCCCATGGGCGTCCAGGATCGAGCGGCAGATGGCCAGGCCCATGCCCATGCCGGCCGCCCGGGTGGTGAAGAAGCTGTCGAACAGCCGTCCCTGGTGGGAGTCGGGCACGCCTGGGCCAGAGTCGGAGACAAGGGCGATGACGTCGTCAGGCCCGGCGCGGCTGGTGAGGCTCAAGGTCCGGCTCTGCGGGGGCTGGCCGGCCATGGCCTGGAGGGCGTTGAGCATAAGGTTGGCGACCACCTGCTGAAGCTGGGTCCTGTCGCCAAGGACGGGAGGAAGGTGCGGCGCAAGGTTCAGGACGAGCTGAGTCTGCTGGCTTTCAATCTCATGGCGCAGGAAGGCGACGGCGTCCTCGATCACGCCGTTCAGGTCCACCTGGGAGGACTCAGGCGCCTGGCCGCCAGCCATGCCACGGATGCGCGAGATGATCGCGGCCGCCCGTTCGGCGTCTGCCTGGATGCGGGCGATCAGGGCCTGGACTTCGGCGACATCCGGCGTCTCCCGGGCCAGCCAGCGCTGGCCAGCCGCGGCGTTGGTGGCGATGGCGGCCAGGGGCTGGTTCACCTCGTGGGAGATCGACGCCGTCAGCTCCCCAAGCATGGACACCCGCGCGGCATGGGCGAAGTCGGCCTGCAGCCGCGCCAGGGCGGCCTGGGCGCGGTTGCGCTCGGTGACGTCAATCACGCCGATCAGCAGGGTGCCCTTGTTCATGGTCTCCGGCGGAAAGCAGGCGGTGAACAGCACCTCGAGCTCGTCGCCGGCGATCGACCTCAGCCGGGTCTCGGCGGCGTAGTTGGGCTGACCCGTGACGGCGGCGATGACGCTGGCGGCGAAGACCGGCGTGCTGGCCTCGGGCCAGAAGGGCTCTACATCGGCCAGCAATTCAGCCTTGTCGCCGCGCCCGAAGAGCGCCACGGCCTGGTCGTTGACGTCCACCACCCGGGTCGCGCGCATCATGTCGCGGACAAAGCCCGGATTGTCCGCGAAATAGGCGGCGTAGTCGGCGACCCCCTGCTTGCGCAAGCTGCGGAGCATGTCGCCCACGGGGAAGAAATCGAGCTCCCAGAACGAGGCGGCCATGGCCTGGAACAGGTTGCGGTAGCGATGCTCGCTGCGGCGAAGGGCGGCCTCGGTCTCGCTCTGATCCATTATCGACACCTGGTCCGGAACGCCGGGCTTTAGCGAAAAAATCCTAGGCTCAGGCCAGCTTCAATCTGAAGTCGAATCTTCCCCGGCCACGCCCTTGGCGACGCAGGCGAGCAAGGCGTCGGCGGTAAAGGGCTTGGTCAGCACGCAGATCGCGCCCGCGGCATGCGCCCTGGCATGGAGGGCTGGCTCGGTGCGGGCGGTGACCAGGACGACGGGAAGGCGAGCCCCCTCGGCGTCGAGGCGGCGTTTCAGGTCTATGCCGCTGAGGCCGGGCAACTGAATGTCAGAGACGAGGCAGGCGCCCTGCGTCAGCCCTCTCGCCGAAAGGAAGGCTTCGGCGGAACCGAAGGCCAGGACCTGATAGCCCGTCGATCGCAGCAGGCCGGTCATGGCCTGGCGGACGGAGTCGTCGTCCTCGACCAGGAAGATCAGGGGGGAGGCGGGCACGCTTGGCCTTTCCGGCGCGGCGCAACACCGCTCAACAACCGTCTTGATCGCACGTCGGGGCCGGCGGCGGAATCATACCCTGGTGTTAGCGGCCGGCGCCGACAGGGCCTCGGCCATGCGGACCAGTTCGGCCAACGATCGGGCGCCCATCTTTCGCATGGCCGATCCGCGGTGGATCTTCACGGTGATCTCGCTGATGCCGAGGTCGCCGGCCACCTGCTTGTTCAGCTTGCCGGCGGTGACCAGCGCCATGACCTGGCGTTCACGGGGGCTGAGCGCAGCATAGAGATCACGCAGGTGGGAGCTGGCGGCCTGGGCGGCGCGCTGGGCCTCGTCGCGGGCGATGGCTGCAGCGACAGCGTCGAGCATGTCCTGCTCGCGGAAGGGCTTGGGCAGGAAGTCGACGGCGCCGGCCTTCATGGCCCGAACCGACATGGGGATGTCCCCATGGCCGGTCATCAGCACCACGGGCAGGCTTACGCCGAGGTCGGCCAGTTGCGCCTGGAAGTCGAGACCGCTGAGGCCAGGCAGGCGCACGTCCAGCACCAGGCAGCCGGGCGCATCGACCGGCGGGGCGTCCAGGAATTCGGCGGCCGATCCATAGAGACGAACCTGCAGGCCGACAGAGCGAAACAGACTGTCCAGCGCCGCCCGCAGGGAGGCGTCATCGTCTATGACGTGAACAAATCCGGCCATCGTCCGTCCCCACGCCCGTCGGCTCAGTCTGCCACAGCTTGCGCCTAAGCCAACAGCATCGGCGGGCGGGCGGGCCTCAGGCCTCGATGAAGGTCACCAGGGCCCAGGCGGCGACCAGCAGGGGGGCGAAATAGGCGCTCACGGCGGCGAAACGGGCGGCGGTTCTGGGGCGATAGGCCAGCAGCAGGGTCAGCGCCAGGGCGGCCAGCATGATGAGGCCGCTCCAGAGCACCGACCCGAAGCGCCAGCCTTCGGCCACGACCGCGCAGATGAAGGCCGCGCCGAGACTGGCGCCGCCGCAGGCCTTGGCCAGGGTCTGTTCGCGCGGCGCCAGGCGGCGGCCCACCGTCTCGACCTGATGCCTGGTCATCGACACGCACAGGCCGGCGAAGCCGGCATAGGCCAGCAGGAAGGCGGCGGTCAGGATCATGCGGGCGCCTCCTCGGTCCGGCTCCGGCGGCGGGGCTTGGGCGCCGTGCGATAGGCGCCGGCCTTGAGGGCGCAGAAGGCCAGGCCTGCGCCCAGGGCCAGCAGCGTGAGATCGAAGGCGACCATGGCCCAGTCACCGGTCAGCAGGGCGCCGACCGGGTTGCGAGAGGTGGTCGCGGCGCTGAGCAGGGGCAGGGCGCCGACCAGGAATGCGGCGGCCGACAGAGTTTCGACCCAGGCGCGCCTGGCCGGCCGCGCGCAGGCCCAGGCGATCATGGCCCCCCAGGCGATGAAGAAGCTGTGCACCTCCCACTCTGCGCGGCCGGCCATGCCGACCGGCAGCAGGCGGTTGGCCCACAGCATGGCGGCCATGCCGGCCGGGACCCCAGCGATGGTCCCGATGTTCAGCCGCTCCACCAGGCGGAAACCGAAGTGGGGGCGCTCTGGATCGGGAAGCTGGGCGCGGCGCTTGACGGTCCAGAGGACCAGGCCTGTGGCCACCATGGCGCAGCCGGCCAGGCTGCACAGGAAATAGACCCAGCGCAGGATGGGATCGGCGAAACGGCCCATGTGCAGGCCATACATGACGCGGTTGGTCAGCACCGCCGGACCAGGCTTTGGCGTCGCCGAGATCAACTGGCCGGTGACCCCGTTGAAGGCCAGGGTTCCGCCGGCATAGGCCAGCTGGTCGCCGGAGTGGCGGGTGACCTCGATGATGGCCGAGGCGTCTCCGGGGTTGCTCACACTGACGATCCAGGGCCGCCCGCCACCCCAGTGCTCCGATGCGGACTCCAGGATGCGGGGGATGTCGGCCAGGGGCGCTGAGACGCCGCTGCGCTCCACCTCTTCGGCCCTTGGGAACATGGCTTCGAAATAGGTCTCCGGCGCCTTGTAGTTCGCCGTGACCCCCCAGGGCATGTAGAGGCCCATCAGGGTGACCAGGCCCGTATAGGTGATCATCAGGTGGAAGGGCAGGGCGAGGACGGCGGTCAGATTGTGGGCGTCCAGCCAGGACCTCTGGGCGGCCTTGCGCGGCCGGAAGGTGAAGAAGTCCTTTAAGATCCGCTTGTGGGTGACGACCCCAGACAGGATCGCCACCAGCATGAACATGGCGCAAAGCCCCGCCACCCAGCGCCCCTGAAGCACGGGCAGATAGTGCATCTGGAAATGCACCCGATAGAAGAATTCGCCGCCGCGGGTGTCGCGGGGGCTCACCGGCTCGCCGGTGGCGGCGTCGAGGATGGCCCGGTTCTCGCTACGGCCGCGTCGCCGCGGCGCCTCTTCCCCGGGTATCGGCGCGGGCCGCCAGAAGAGCCTCGCCGTGGCCTGGCGCTCATCCGGCAGGGTGATCGACCAGCTCTGCGCGTCGGGCGCAGTCTGGTTCAGATAGGCGACGGCGCCTTGGGCGGCCTGGGCGTAGCTGGCCGGGCGGCCGGTCTCCGGCTCCATCCAGCGGGTGATCTCGGGGCGGAAATAGCTGGCCGTGCCGGTCATGAACATGGCGAACAGCACCCAGCCGAACACCAGGCCCGACCAGGTGTGAAGCCAGGCCATGGATTGGCGGAACGATCCCTTCACAGCCGCGGCTCCATCAGCAGGGATAGCCAGATCAGCGCCGCCAGGCCCGAGGCGATCAGGCAGCCATAGGCCCAGACCCGCCAGGCCTGGCGGGCGGCGAAGGCCCACATGGCGACCGCGGCGAAGACGGCGAAAGAGGTCAGCCCGCCGATCATGGTCGCCTCGAGCCGCGGCGCAGGCAGCCAGCGGGCCAGGGTGGCGGCGGCCAGGGCGGCGAGCAGATAGCCCAGGCTGATCGCGGCCACGGCACGGGCGGCCACGTCGGCGCGCCGCCGCCACAGGGGGGCGCGCAGGACCCTGCCGCTCACGACCTGGCCTCCGGGCGCAGGAGAGCGGGCGACGGGGCGAAAGGCCGGGCGCAGGACAAGATCGAGCCTCCAGGACGGGGTGGGCGAGCGGTGGCCCTTCCTAACTGCATCCGGCCTAGTTGCAAACGATTCCTAATAGCGAACGATAAGTATCACCCCGGAGTGGCGCGCCGGCGTTCCTGTGCGGCAGGATGGCGCCATGAGAGACATCACCCCCGAAGAGCGCGCCGCCGCCGCCGCCCGCCGTCTGGCCCTGGCGCCCGGCCGGGCGGCCGGCGTGACCGAGGCGGTCATCCAGGCCCAGGTTCACGCCTTCTACGGCAAGGTTCGAGCCGACCCGATGCTGGGACCGATCTTCGAGGCCAAGATCGCCGACTGGGACGCGCACCTGGAGAAGCTCTGTGATTTCTGGTCCTCGGTCACCCTGGCGACGGGGCGGTTCAAGGGCGCGCCCATGCCGGCCCATATGCGCCTGGCCGGGGTCGGGGGCGAGCACTTCGCCCATTGGCTGCGGATCTGGCGCGCGACCGCGGCGGAGACCTGCGAGCCCGCCGCCGCTGTACTCTTCATCGAGCGGGCCGAGATGATCGCCCGGAGCCTGCAGATGGGCATGGCTGTAGCCCGGGGCGAACTGCCGCCGGTGCGCTCAGCGCCGGTCGCCCAGGCCGATGAGGAGCGCGGCCGGCAGGATCAGGACACCCGCCAGGACGAAGGGCGCCCAGGTTCCCACGCCTGAGAAGAGGAAGCCCGCCATCACCGGACCGAGCACGCGGGCCGCGGCGCTGGACGCATTGTTGGCGCCGAGCGTCTCGCCCTGCCGTCCCGCGGGCGCAGCCCTGGAGATCAGCGAGGAGGTGGCTGGCTGGCTGGTGGTGTGGCCGATCACCAGGATGATCATCAGGACGATGGCCACGGTGACTGGCGGCCCCAGGGCCTCCAGGAACAGGAAGACGGCGGTGACGGTCAGGCCGATCAGCACGGTGGGCCGCTCGCCGATCCGCTTGACCGCCCAGCCCGCCAGCAGGCCCTGGCTGGTGGCTGCGGCGACGCCGGTCATCGCCATGACGAAGCCGATCATCTTCGGGTCCCAGCCGTATTCCGCCGCCCCCCAGAGGCCGAAGATCGACCACATGGCCGAGAAGCCGGCGAAGGAGAGGAAGGTGCCGCCCATCAGACGGCGCAGGGTCGGGTCGGCCAGGGTATGGGCCAGGGCCTGGAGCGGGCCGGGCCGCTGGACGCCCGCCGCCGCGCGGCTGCGGCTCTCGCGCACGAAGACCGCCGCGCCCACAGCGCCGGCGACGCAGAGGGCGGCGGCGGTGAGCAGGGGCGGCTGGAAGCCGGCCGCGCCGAGTTCCGGGCGCGCCAGCAGGCCGCCGAGCAGAGGCCCCACCACGAAGCCGATGCCGAAGGCCGAACCGATCAGGCCCAGGCGTCCGGCCAGTTTTTCCGGCGGCGTCACATCGACGATATAGCCCTGGATGGTCGAGATATTGCCGCTGAAGACGCCGGCCACGGCGCGGGCGGCGACGGCGAACCAGATGTTGGGCGCGAAGGCCAGGGCCACATAGCCCAGGGCTGCGATCAGTATGGTGCCCAGGATCACCGGCTTGCGGCCAATGCGGTCCGACAGCCGGCCCCAAATGAGTTCGCCGAAGAACTGGCCTGCGGCGAACACCGCGAACATCAGGGTGACCTGCCAGGCGGTGGCGGAGAACACCACGGCGTAGAAGGGCAGCAGCGGGATCACCACCCCAAAGCCGATCAGGCTGAGGAACACCACCCCCATCAGGACCGGGACGGCCAGAGGACTGGGGGGCGGCAGGGCGGACTGGACCGAAGACATGGGCCTGCGCATAGCCCGCCTGGGTCGATCAGGCCATGCTATTGCGCCGTTATCCGGTGCGAAGTTTCGGCGACAGCCTCAGGCGCTAGCAAGCGCGCTCTGGAACAGCAGCGCCCCGTCGGCCGAGCCGAGCTCGGCCTCGAAGGCGCGGTCGGGGTGGGGCATCATGCCCAGCACATTGCCCTTGCCGTTGACGATGCCGGCGATCCGCCGGGCCGAGCCGTTGGGATTGTCCTGATAGCGGAACACCACCTGGCCCTCGCCCTCCAGCCGGTCGAGGGTGGCCTCGTCGGCGAAGTAGTTCCCCTCGCCATTGCCCACGGTCATGGTCACCTCGCGGCGGCCGCCATAGCCCGAGGTGAAGCGGGTCTGGGCGTTGGTGACCTCCAGGCTGACGGGCTTGCAGACATATTTCAGCCGCTCGTTCTGCAGCAGGGCGCCGGGCAGCAGGCCCGCCTCGCAGAGCACCTGGAAGCCGTTGCAGATGCCGACGGTGGCGACGCCGCGCTCGGCGGCCGCCTTGACCTCGGCCATCACCGGCGAAAGGGCGGCCATGGCCCCGCAGCGCAGATAGTCGCCATAGGAAAACCCGCCCGGCAGAACGATCAGGTCCAGGCCTTCGGGCAGGGCGGTGTCGCCGTGCCAGACCATATCCACCTGGGCGCCGGTGGAGCGCTCGACGGCGACCTTGCAGTCGCGGTCGCAGTTGGAGCCGGGGAAGACGATGACGGCGGCTTTCATGTCGCGTTCGAACCTGGTCGTTCCAAAGTTGAACCGGCCGGAGCCGGGAGGCTGGTCGTCACCGCGCGGCGGCAAGCGACTCCCAGTAGGCGAGAAGCTGGTCGTATTCGGCTGCGTCGCCGAAGGCGCAACCCTCATGTTCCATGACCCGCTCGCCGTCCCGTCGCGTGGCGGTCTGGATGAACACCGCCGGATGGGCCGGGGCGTCGGGTCTGGTCAGTATGTAGGAGGCCCGGCCGCTCTCTTCATTGAAGATCTCGTAGGGCTCTCCAGGCGCGTCAGGGGCCGGTGTCAGCCCCGGACGGGCGAGGATCTCGGCGCGGATGGCGTCGAAGCCCCGGGCGCAATCCAGCTGGAAGGCCGCGACGGGCTCAGGGGCGGGCGGCGCGCAGGCGGCCAGGGCAAGCCCCAGGAGGCCACAGGCCAGGCCGGCCCGCGCCTTCACGCCAGCTCGACCCGGTAGCTTTCGATGACCGTATTGGCCAGCAGCTTGTCGCACATGGCCTTGACCTCGACCTCGGCGGCGGCGCGGTCGGCCGATTTGAGATCGAACTCGATGGTCTTGCCGACGCGGACGCCCTCGACGCCGGACCAGCCCAGGCCGTGCAGGGCCTGCTCGACGGCCTTGCCCTGGACGTCGAGAACGCCGGGCTTGAGGAAGACGTGGACCTTGGCCTTCACTAGTGGAGTCCTCCTTGGATCACGGTGGGCATTTCTTTCATGATCCCGAGACGGCGGGCCACCTCGGTATAGCTCTCGATCACATCGCCCAGGTCGCGGCGGAAGCGGTCCTTGTCGAGCTTCTCATTGGTGACCGAGTCCCACAGGCGGCAGGAGTCGGGGCTGATCTCGTCGGCTAGGATGACCCGACCGAAGTCGTTCTCCCAGATGCGGCCGAACTCGATCTTGAAGTCCACCAGGGTGATGCCGACGGCGCCGAACAGGCCGGTCAGGAAGTCGTTCACCCGCAGGGTGAGCGCCATGATGTCGTCGATCTCCTGGGTCGAGGCCCAGTTGAAGGCGGTGATGTGCTCCTCGGTGACCATCGGGTCGTGGAGCTTGTCGTCCTTCAGGAAGAACTCGATGATCGAACGGGGCAGGGCTTGGCCCTCGGGGAGGCCAAGCCGGGTCGAGAGCGAGCCCGCGGCGATGTTGCGGCACACCACCTCCAGCGGAATGATCTCCACCTCGCGGATCAGCTGCTCGCGCAGGTTCAGACGCTTGATGAAGTGGTTCTGCACCCCGATCGAGTTCAGGCGGGTCATCACATATTCGCTGATGCGATTGTTGATGACGCCCTTGCCCTCCAGCACGGCCTTCTTGGTGGCGTCGAAGGCGGTGGTGTCGTCCTTGAAATACTGGATCAAGGTGCCAGGCTCAGGACCCTCGTAGAGGATCTTGGCCTTGCCCTCGTAAATCTTTTTGCGGCGGGTCATCTGCAACGCCTTCTCCCAGAACGAGGGCTTGCCGCGGTCGGAAATGAAAAAACGCGCGCAGCGGACGTCCACGCGCGGTCCCGACTCGGCCTCTCGCTCGACATGAGGCGCGCGGAAATTAGCGGATGGGCGCGTGGCGCGCAAACCTGCGCTTGGCGCCTTTCGTGCGTCGCGCCGTCGCGCTTGCGAACGTCTGGCGACTTGTGTGTTTCGATTGCGGGCTCGCCCGGCGGGGGGTATGGAGCCTGCGATGTGTCGCTTATCGGGGAACGCATGACCACGTTTGACGATCGTGAGAAGGGCTTCGAAAGGAAGTTCGCGCTCGATCAGGAACAGGAATTCAAGGCCAGCGCGCGGCGTAACCGCATGCTGGGTGAATGGGCGGCTGGCCTGATGGGCCTGGCCGAGGATCGCGTGGCGACCTATGCGCAAGCCGTGGTCCGCTCCGATCTCGAACAGCCAGGCGACGAGGACGTGCTGCGCAAGGTCTTCGAAGACCTGAAGGGCTCCGGTGTCCAGGTCTCCGAGGGCGAGGTCCGCATGAAGATGGACGAGTTCCTGGCCCAGGCCCGCGAGCAGTTCCGCGCCGGCGAATAGGTCCAGCTGAGCGGCAGGGTCGCTCGCACCCTCGACATTGCATGATCACGACCGGTGACCTGCGCCCCGCAGGCGCGGTCATTGGCCTGTTCGCAGACCTGGCTGCTCGACCTGTGGGCGCCGCTCTCAGCAAGTCATCCGCGGCCGCCGGCTGGCCGATCCGTCGCCGTTGACCGTCCCGCCGACATCGTGGCCCCCGACGCACTTGCCTAAGGCCGCTCTCGCCTGCGACCGTGGCCTGCGTTCGGAGATGCGATGCCCCACGACGACTCCCTGATCCTGACCCTGGTGGCCGGCTTCGTCCTGGCCTTTGTCCTCGGCATGCTGGCCAACCGGCTGAAGCTCTCGCCGCTGGTGGGATATCTGCTGGCAGGCGTGGCGGTGGGGCCGTTCACCCCCGGCTGGGTGGCCGATGTCTCCCTGGCCGGGCAGTTGGCCGAGATCGGGGTCATCCTGCTGATGTTCGGCGTGGGGCTGCACTTTTCCCCGGCCGACCTTTTGAAGGTGCGCCGGGTGGCCGTGCCGGGGGCGGTGGTGCAGATCGCCGTGGCGACGGTGCTGGGATGGGGTGTCGGGCGGCTGCTCGGCTTCTCCAATGGCGAGGCGGCGCTCTTTGGACTTACGCTCTCAGTCGCCTCCACCGTCGTGCTGCTGCGGGCCATAGAGGAGCGCAAGGCGCTCAAGACCGAGGCTGGGCAGATCGCCGTCGGCTGGCTGATCGTCGAAGACCTGGTGATGGTCATCGCGCTTGTCCTCGTGCCGCTGATGGCCCTCAACCAGGTGGGAACCAGCCCCGGCGGCGTGGCGCTGCAGATCGGGGCGACCCTGCTTCAGATCGCCGTCTTCATCGCTTTCATGATGATTGTCGGCTCGCGCGTCCTGCCCTGGCTGCTGGTCAGGATCGCCCACACCAAATCGCGCGAGCTGTTCACCCTGGGTGTCCTGGCCATCGCGCTGGGCATCGCCTACCTGGCCTATGCCGTGTTCGGGGCGTCCTTCGCCCTGGGCGCGTTCGTGGCCGGCGTGGTGTTGAGTAGTTCGCCCCTGGGCCACAACGCCGCCGAACGATCCCTGCCGCTGCGGGACGCGTTTGCGGTGCTGTTCTTCGTCTCCGTGGGCATGCTTTTCGATCCGACCGTGATCGTCGAACGGCCGCTGGCCGTCGTGGCGGTGGTGCTGATCGTTTTGGTGGGTAAGTCGGCCGCGGCGCTGATCATCACCAGCCTGTTCAAGCTGGAGAAGCGCTCCAGCCTGATGATCGCCGCCAGTCTCGCCCAGATCGGCGAGTTCTCGTTCATCCTGGCCGGCGTCGGGGTGTCGGTGGGAATCATGGCCCGGGAGACCCACGACTTGGTGCTGGCTGGGGCCCTGATCTCGATCCTGGCCAATCCCTTCGTCTTCCGCCTGGCCGACTGGCTGGCGCGGAAGAAGGACGACGGGCCGCCGGCCGGCGGGGAGGAAGAAATCCCAGCCCCCGCCCAGGCCTGAGCCCTTAGGCCTGTTCGCCGAACACCCGGGCGAACACCGTGTCCACATGCTTGAAGTGGTAGCCGAGGTCGAACAGGGCCTCGAGCTCCTCATCGGCCAGGGTGATCTCGGGATCGGCCTTCAGGAAGTCCAGGAAATTGCCTTCGCCGCGCCAGACCTTCATGGCGTTGCGCTGGACCGCCGCATAGCCGCCCTCCCGCGAAGAGCCCTTCTGGGTCAGGGCCAGCAACACCCGCTGGGAATGGACGAGGCCGCCCAGGCGGTCGAGGTTCTTGGCCATGTTCTCCGGATAGACCACCAGCCGCTCCATGACGCCGGCCAGGCGGCGCAGCGCGAAGTCCATATGGATGGTGGCGTCCGGCGCGATGCCGCGCTCGACCGAGGAGTGGCTGATGTCGCGCTCGTGCCACAGGGCGACATTTTCCAGCGCAGGGACCGCGGCCGAGCGGATCAGCCGCGCGAGGCCGGTCAGGTTCTCGGTGAGGATCGGGTTGCGCTTGTGGGGCATGGCGCTGGAGCCCTTCTGGCCCACATCGAAGGCTTCCTCGGCCTCCAGCACCTCGGTGCGCTGCAGGTGGCGGATCTCGACGGCCAGGCGCTCGATGGACGAGGCGACGACGGCGAGCGCGCAGAAATAGGCCGCGTGGCGGTCCCGCGGGATCACCTGGGTCGAGACCGGCTCGACCGCCAGCCCCATCTTTTCGGCCACATGGGCTTCGACCTGCGGCGACACGTTGGCGAAGGTGCCGACGGCGCCGGAGATGGCGCAGGTGGCGATCTCGAACTTGGCCATCGCCAGGCGCTCCTTGGCGCGCTGGAACTCCGCATAGTGGCCGGCGAGCTTGAGGCCGAAGGTGGTGGGCTCGGCGTGGATGGCGTGGCTGCGGCCGACGCACGGGGTCATCCGGTGCTCGAAGGCGCGCTTCTTCAGAGCCGCCAGGACCAGGTCCACATCCTCGATCAGCAGGTCGGTGGCGCGGCTGAGCTGGACCGCGAGCGCAGTGTCGTTGACGTCCGACGAGGTCATGCCCTGGTGCAGGAAGCGCGCCTCAGGCCCGACCACTTCGGTGACGTGGGTCAGGAAGGCGATGACGTCGTGCTTCACCTCGCGCTCGATGGCGTCGATGCGCTCGGCGTCCCAGACCACGTCGCGGCCCTTGGCCCAGATCGTCTCGGCCGCCGCCTTGGGGATCACGCCCAGTGCGGCCATGGCGTCGGCGGCGTGGGCCTCGATCTCGAACATGATCGAAAATCGGGTCTGGGGGGACCAGATGTCGGCGGCGTCGGCTCGGGCGTAGCGGGGGATCATGGGCGGGCTCCTTGGACCCTGGCTGATGGAGGCCAAGGCGCCCGCCTGTCAAGGCGAAGGGGTCAGTCCTCCCCCGAAGCGGCAAGCGCCGTGGCCATGTCCTTGGGCAGGGTGATGGCCGCCAGCAGGTAGTGGAGCCCAGCCCAGGCATAGATCAGCAGGTTCCAGATGATGCCCTGGCGTGAACCCTCGGCGATCGCCGCACGGCAGGCGGCGTCCACCACGGGGCCTGCGCCCGGCGCGCCGATGCCGCCGGGGCAGAGGGCGAAGAAGTCCCCCATATTGTTGGCGGCGAACAGGTTCTGGCTGATCATGTCGATGCACCAGCCGCAGAAGGGCGGGCCGAAGCCCAGCGCGATCAGGTTCAGGACGAAGAACAGCAGGGCCGTGGCCGTGGCCCGCATGCGCAGGGACACCGCGTTCTGGATCACCCCGAAGGTCGGGCCCAGATAGGTGTAGTGGAAGATGCCCGGCAGCAGCAGCAGGGCCGCGGCCCAGCGCCAGTCGTTCTGCAGATAGACCAGGATGTAGAGCGGGCAGGCGACCAGCAGGCCGATGGCCGGCACCAGGGCGTACCAGCGCCCCGAGCGCTTGCCTGCCCAGTCGGTGAGGAAGCCGCCCAGCAGCGTGCCGACGCCGGCGGCGACGCCGCCCACCAGGCCGAAGATCAGGCCGACGGTGGCCAGGTCCAGGCCGAACATGCGGATGAAATAGGCCGCCTGGTACTGGCCGGTGCCATAGCTGGCGAAGGAGGCGACGGTGATGCCGGCGACCATGTGGAAGAAGCCCCAGCGACCGAAGATCCGCTTGGCCACCGCCAGGATGGAGGGCGGCTTGATGGTCGCCGGCGGCACGGTCTCCTCGCCCTCGAGGACCGGGGTGTCGACGACCGGCGTCTGCTCGGAATAGCCGCGAGGCGGCTCCTTGACGAAGACCTTCAGGGCCAGGGCCACCAGGAGGCCCGGGAGGCCGACCAGCACGAAGGCCGCACGCCAGGACATGTTCTGGGCGATCCAGCCGCCGGCCACGGCGCCGAACATGGTGCCCAGCGGGATGCCGAAGGAGTAGATCGACAGGGCCGTGGCCCGCCGACGCGGTTCGTAATAGTCCGAGATCAGGGAGTGGGCCGGCGGCGACAGGCCCGCCTCGCCGACGCCGACGCCCAGCCGGAATAGAATCAGCATCAGGAAGCTGTTGGCCATGCCGCACAGCGCGGTGAAGCCTGACCAGATGACGATGGCGATGGAGATGATGTTGACCCGGTTGCGCCGCTCGGCCAGCCGGGCGATCGGAATACCCAGGGTGGTGTAGAGCAGGGCGAAGGCCAAACCGCCGAGGAGGCCCAGCTGGGTGTCTGTGAGTCCCAGGTCGACCTTGATCGCCTGACCGATGGTCGAGATGATCGTCCGGTCGATGAAGTTGAAGGTGTAGGCCAGGACCAGCAGGCCAAGCACGCTGGTCTTGTAGCCCTCTGAGAATAGAGGCTTGGGCGCGCTCGCCGCCCCCGGATCGATCGCCGTCACGTCTCACTCCCCCGAACTGTTGTCGTTCTTATGGGGGCATCTGGACACAGCCGCGACCGCTGCGCCAGAGGGCAAAGCAAGCCTCGCCCGACGCCGCAGGGCGCCGGGCGAGCAGGTCTTAGCCGACGTGGTCTTCGCGGATGGTCTGGGTCGCGCGCCAGAAGCAGTAGAAGGCGACCAGGCCAAAGGTGGTGGAGACGATCAGCGCCCAGCGGACGCCTTCGCCCGATCCCATGCCCATGCCGACGGCGAAGTAATCGCTGAGCAGGCCTACGGCGAGCGGGCCGAGGCCCAGGCCGATCAGGTTGATGATGAACAGCAGGATCGCCGAGGTGGTCGCCCGCATGTGCGGCGGCACGATCGATTGGGCCGTACCATAGACCGGCCCGTACCAGATGGTGCCCAGCAGGCCGTTCACCGTCAGCAGCAACAGGGCCAGCGGCACGCTGCCGATGGTCACCGCCGTGATGTAGATCGGGATGGTGACCAGGGAGGCGATCGCCGGGGCGATCATCTGGGCGCGCAGGTCGCGGGCGGCGAACTTGTCGGCGATGAAGCCGCCGAGCCAGGAGCCGAGCGCCCCGGCGGTGCCCGACATCAGGCCAAGCGCCAGGCCCAGGAAGCCGATGGACTGCAGATTATAGCCCACGGTCGCGCCGACGGTGGAGGCCAGGGACTGCACCTGGTCGGGATAGTTGCGCAGGAAGAACGAGGCGGTGAAGGGGGCGTGCCCATAGCCGATGAAGGCTTTGATCGCCGCTGCGAACGAGATGTACCAGAAGGTCTTGCGGCCCTTCAGGAACTTCAGCGTCTCGGGGAAGGTGGCCGAGGTCGACTGGATCTTGACCGTGCGTCGCGCCAGCTCCTTGCGGGGCTCGGGCAGGGTGAAGAAGGCCAGGACGGCGAACAGAATGCCCGGCACGCCGGCGACGAAGAAGGCCGTCCGCCAGCCATAGGCGTCGGCGATCAGGCCGCCGAAGATCAGGCCCAGAAGCCCGCCGATGGGGGTGCCCATGGAATAGAAGGCCAGAGCCGTGGACCGGTTTTCCTTGGGCACATAGTCGCTGATCAGCGAGTGGGCCGGCGGCGAACAGCCGGCCTCGCCGACGCCCACCCCGATGCGGAACAGGATCAGCTGGACGAAGTTCTGCGCCACGCCGCAGAGGGCGGTGAACGCGCTCCAGGCCGCCACGGCCGAGCCGATGATCATCGGCCGGTTGCCGCGCTCGGCCAGCCGGGCGATGGGGATGCCCAGCACGGTGTAGAAGAGGGCGAAGGCCAGGCCGCTCATCAGGCCGAGCTGCCAGTCGGCGAGCCCCAGGTCCTGCTTGATCGGCTCAGCCAGGATGTTCACCACCTGGCGGTCGAGGAAGTTGATCGTGTAGATGCCGAGCAGCAGGCTCAAGGCATAGGTCCGGACCGGCTTGGCGAGCGGCGTTATCCCCTCGGTGGGCGCGGGCGCGGTGTCCGGCGTGGGCGCCACAGGCGCGGCGGTGTCTGTCATGTGGCTTGGTCTCCTGGGCATAAGGCTTCTTATCGTTGCGGCACTCTAGACAGGCTCCCTTGGGCTTGGGCAAGTGCGATACCCAGATTTCGAGGAGGTTGGGATGGAGCTGGTCATTGGAACGAAGCGCTGGTCCACCTGGTCGCTGCGGCCATGGCTGGTGCTGCGCAAGGCCGGGGTCGAGTTCACCGAAACCCTTGTGAATCTGCGGCAGGGAGAGGCCACCCAGGGCCAGATCGCCCCCCATTCGCCATTCGGTCAGGTCCCGGTGCTGAAGGATGGCGACCTGTTGATCTGGGATTCGCTGGCCATCTGCGAATATGTCGCCGAACGCTTCCCCGATGCGCGGCTCTGGCCGGAAGAGCCTGCCGCCCGCGCCCAGGCCCGCGCCGCCAGCGCGTTGATGCATTCGGGATTCTCCGCCTTGCGCGCCGCCTGTCCCATGGTGCTCGACCGGGCGCCCGCGCCCATCGAAGTCACCGACGCCCTGGCGGGTGACCTAAAGCGCCTGGCCGATCTGTGGGACCTGATGCTGGACCGGCATGGCGGCCCGTTCCTGGCCGGGTCCTGGTCGATCGCCGACGCCTTTTTCACGCCGGTCGCCTCGCGCCTGAGAACCTACGAACTGGCGCTGACCGACTTCGGCGGCGGCCCGGCCGCCGACGCCTATGGCGCACGCCTGCTTGAGGACGCGGACTTCCTGGTCTGGGAGGCCGCCGCCCAGGCGGCGCCGGCCGAGGCGTAGAGCCACGACCGTGATTTAACGCCTGACGCGAATGGCGTTACACTCGGCTTGGAGGTCGCCATGGTCCGTTCCCACTTGTTGAACGCATTGGCGCTGGCTCCGCTCGCCACGATCGCCCTGACCGCCTGCGAGCCGGCCGCCGGCCCTGCGCCCAGTCCTGAAATCGTCGCCGTCGAGCCGGTGGCCCAGCCGCTTGGGCGACCGCAGGTTCTGGAAGACAGCGCCACCGTCTATCGCTGCGCCAATGGGGAGCGCCTGCGCGTGGACTATCGCCGGGACGAGACGGCGCTCATCGAATATCGCGGTGAGATCAAGCTGCTCACCCTGGCCCCGGCGGCCAGCGGCGCGCGCTATGTGGGGGCCGGCCAGCAATGGTGGACCAAGGGCGAGGGCGAGGGGGTCCTGAACCGGCTGGAGCCGGATCAGGCGATGGCGACAGGAGAGGGGACTCCCTGCCGCGTCGCCTCGGCCAGGCCCGCCCAGGCGGTGGGCGAAAGTTCGACCCTGGAGTCGCCGCCATGACGCCGCTGCGCTGGCGCCGGGCCCACATTGATGCTAGGGTGACCGGACATTGCACTGGTTCGGTTGCTCTCCACGCCCGCTCTTCGGATCGAGCCCGAGCCTACTTCGATCCTCGCCGGCAATTCTAATGAACGCCCTCAAGGATGGGGGTGCGAACACTTGTGCTTGAACGACGCGGCCAGGACCCTCATGGCCGCGCCGGACCTGCTGAACCTAGGAGGACGACCATGTCCACCCTCGAACGCGCCTATTTCCTCGCCCGCTCCGGCGAAGTCGCCGATCTCCCCGAACTGAAGCAGCGCCTGAAGGGCGAGGGCTTCCGCGCCGTGGACGCACTGCTGGCCACCTATTCGGTGCGCCGCCACCTGCAGGCGATCTGCGCGGCCACCTTTCGGTCGGCTGAGGCCAATGCTGAAACCCCCTCTGAACCCGAAGCCGCCCCTGCGGCGCAACACGATGAAAGCTCCACATGAACCAAAACGACCGCACGAATTTCTCTGAGCGCCTGAAGACCGCCGCCGAAGCCAAGAAGGCCCTGCTGGCCAACTTCAAGCCCAAGCCCGCGGCCGTCGACCCCCACTTTGCTGAACGCGCCGCCCTGCGCGAGGCCGAGCTGGAGCGGGTCCGTCAGGAGCGGCAGGCGGCCAAGGACGCCAAGAAGCAGGCCGCCGCCGAGGCCGAAGAGGCTGCGCGTCAGGCCGCCGAAGCGGTCGAGGCTGAAGCCCTGGAAGCCAAGCGGGGCGAGCGCAAGGCGCGCAAGGCCCTGACCAAGGCCGAGCAAAAGGAAGCCCGTGACCGTCGCTACGCCGCCCGCAAGGCGCGCCAGTAGGGACTGAACCCAGTAGGGATTGAACCATGAGGGCGCGTTCGTCGCGCCCTCGACGCCTCTCGCAGGGAGGCTGCTACATCAGGCCGAGCGCCTTGAAGCTCGCCACGCCATCGCGCCCCACCACCAGATGGTCGTGGACGGCGATGCGCAGGACCCGGCCCGCCTCGACCACCTGCCGGGTCATATCCACATCCGCCGAAGACGGCGTCGGGTCGCCCGACGGGTGATTGTGCACGAGAATGATGGCGCTGGCCGACAGCTCGAGCGCCCGGCGCATGACCTCGCGGGGATAGACCGGCGCATGATCCACCGTGCCGTGGTTCTGCACCTCATCGGCGATGAGCTGGTTCTTCTTGTCCAGGAACAGCACCCGGAACTGCTCGCGGGCCTCGTGCGCCAGGGCCAGCTTCACATAGGCCAGCAGCTGGCTCCACGAGGTGATCACCGTCCGCCGGGCGACCTGTTCGCGGCCGATGCGCAGGGCGGTATGGTGCAGCAGCTTGAGATCCAGCGCTACCGACGGACCGACGCCCTTGACGCTCCGCAGCTCGGCGACCGAGGCCCCCAGGACGCCCGCCAGGGAGCCGAACCGCGCCAGCAACGCCTTGGCCAATGGCTTGACGTCCCCCCGGGGGATCGACCGAAAGAGATGCATCTCCAGCAACTCGTAGTCGGGCAGGGCCTCGATACCGCCTGTGAGCGCCCGGTCTCGCAACCGCTCGCGATGGCCCAGATGGTGCGGCTTGACGACTCCCGCGCCCCAGAGCTCGGCCTGGCGGGAGAGATCTTCTGAGAGGCCTGGGGCGTCGGACATGGGGTCAGAATGTTCCTTATCCGTTCCGGATTGGCAAGACCCGTTCTGCCGTCGTCACGGCCGGCGCTTCCGGCTTCAAACCAAAGAGCGGGCGGAGCACAGGGACCCGGCGGACGATCTCATAGGTCGCGCCGCAGGCGGCCACGGTGAGGCCTATCAGCAGGGCGGCCTCCAGACCCTGGGGCAGGCCCGTCTGCGCCAGGTGATGGCCGGCGACGACGATCACGGTCTGGTGGACGATGTAGTAGGGGAAGACCGCCAGGGTCAGATAGCTCAGGGCCGGATGACTGCGGTTGAGGTGCTTGGCGCCGAACCCGAGGATGGCGGCGATGGCGCACCATTGGTCGACCGCATAGACGAAACGCATGGTCAGCACGAGCCCGGCGGCGGGTTCGGTAGGGGCGTCTCGCCATGTCCAGGCATAGAGGCTGAAGGCCAGATAGGCGCTCACCGCCAGGATCAGTGCGGGCCATCGCCAAGCGATCAGGTGGCTTCGAACGATCTGTGACTTGGCCGTGAGATAGCCGAACAGGAACATGCTGAACGACAGGGCGTGGTTGTACCAGTCGTCGACCAGGGCGTGGGTCACCCCGAATCGCGGCAAGAGGGCGGCCCGGGCGAGTCCCAACAGTGCGATGGGAACCAGCAGGAGCGCCCAGGCGGGGAGCCGCTCCAGGGCCTTTTCCAGGCGGCGCAGGACAGGCCTGGCCCAGACGATCAGCCCGGCCAGGAGCAGGGTGTAGACCAGCAGATAGGCCACGAACCACAGATGGTTCCAGGTGGGCGTGATGAGGCAGCCGTCGGCGTCGCACCAGTTCCCCGACGCGGTAAGATACCGGCCATAGAAGGTGAAGTAGCCCTGGTCGAAGCCGAGCTGCTCGACGATCTCGTAGTAGGACTGGGGCGGCACGACGATCAGCATGCCGAAGATGAGCGGCGGCAGGAGCCTGGCGGTGCGCTGTCCCGCCAACGACTTGGGCGCCAGCTTGTCGGCCATGAAGCGGGTCGCCGCGCCGGAGACCAGGAACAGCAGGGAGAGCCGCCAGGGATTGGTCGCCAGCATCACCGGCTCAAGCCAGGCGAGCGGCTGCGGGCTCTTCACATGCCAATCCCAGGGCACATAGAACATGCCCACGTGATAGAGGATCAGCAGGAAGAAGGCGCCGATGCGGATCCAGTCCAGATCATATCGGCGCGGGCTCGGGTCGCTCATGGCGCAAACTCCATCACAGGGCGATCGGTCCCCTCATCGGGGGCTCGCCGGGCGAGCGAAAGGCCTCTGGGACAAGCGGCGGGGCAGCGGGGATGAGCGGCGCGGGCCGAGGTGGAGCGCCGGGCTTCCAAGCAATCCGGCGCGCCGTCAGCTGATCATCGGCTGGGCCGTGGTGCTGATCGCCGCGGCCGCCGTCTGTCTGCTCAATGTGCTGGGGTTCACCCAGGGCGGGCAGGGCCGGGTGGTCGAGCATCTTGTCTATGAGGGCTCAAGCTGGCTGGCGATCGCGCTCCTGGCCTGGCTGCCTTGGGCGGCGCTTCGGGGCGCGGCGAGGTGGTCGTGGGGCCCTAACTTGATCGCCCACGTGGCGGCGGCTCTCGTCTTCTCCATCTTGCACGTAGGGCTTTTCATCCTGTTTCGCGCGCTCGCCTTCGGGGCGCTCGGCCAGCCCTATGACCCGGTCCTCGCCCTGGGTGCGTATCGCTACGAGGTCTGGAAGGACCTGGTGGCCTACGCGATGTTCGCCGGCTGCTATGGATTGGTGGGGCTGTTGGACGCTGCGCGTCTCCTCCAGCCTGCTGCCGATGCGCCCCCCTTGGAAAACCTCTTCGACATCCGCGATGGCGCCCGCCTGGTGCGCGTGCGGCTGGAGGATGTCCTGGCGGTGAGCAGCGCGGGCAACTACGCGCAATTCCATCTGCGCGACGGACGCCGCCCGATGATGCGCAGCTCGCTGGCCGCCCTGGTCACCGACCTTGGGCCGAGGGGCTTTGTCCGCACGCACAGGTCCTGGCTGGTGAATGCGCGGGCCGTGCGGGGCCTGACGCCTGAAGGTTCGGGGGATTACGCCGTGGCGCTGGACGAGGGCCAGAGCGCGCCGCTGTCGCGGCGCTATCCGCAAGCCCTGCGAAGCCTGAGGGATTCCGTAGCCCCCTGACCAAGCCGACGATCAGGCTGACCAACGCAGGAGACGATCTCGCTCGGCTCTGGGTCGAACGCCCGGCAAGTTGTATCACCTTCCCATGACCCAGACTCGCCAGATCCACCTCGTCCGCCGCCCGAACGGCAAGCCCGTCGCCGCAGATTTCGCCCTGGTGGAGGTCCCCGTGGCCGACGCCGGTGAAGGCGAGATCCAGGTCAGCGCCCTCATCATGTCGGTCGATCCCTACATGCGGCCGCGCCTGGACGCCGATCAGGCCCTGGATGCGCCGCTGCTGGGCGGTGGCGTTGGCCGTGTGGTGCAGTCGCGCAATCCCAAGTTCAAGGAAGGCGACCTGGTCCGTCACGGGGCGGGTTTCCGCGAAACCTTCGTTTCAGACGGCAAGGGCGTTTCGCGTCTGCAGCGCGATCCCGACCTGCCGCTCAGCGTCTATATGCACGCCCTGGGCGGCACTGGGATCACGGCCTATGGCGGCTTGCTCGAGACCGGCGCGCTGAAGGACGGGGAGCAGGTCTTCATCTCCACTGCCGCCGGCGCGGTCGGCTCGGTGGCCGCGCAGATCGCCAAGATCAAGGGCTGCTATGTGGTGGGCTCCACCGGCTCGGACGACAAGGCCGCCTGGCTGCGGGACGAAGTCGGGCTCGATGCGGTGATCAACTATAAGACCCAGGATCTGGCCCGGGCCCTGAAGGACGCCACGCCCCAGGGGATCGACGTCTATTTCGAGAATGTCGGCGGCGCCCATCTGGATGCGGCTCTGCCACGGATGAACGTGCGCGGCCGCATCCCGGTCTGCGGCATGATCTCGACCTATAATGGCGGGGGCGAGGGGGTGCAGAACCTGTTCAGCCTGATCTATGGCCGCATCCGCATGGAAGGCTTCGTGGCCAGCGACTTCGCCCATCTGAACGCCGCCTTCGTCGCGGACATGACTGACTGGCTGAAGTCGGGCCAGATCAAGTACCAGGAGACGGTGCTCGACGGGTTCGAGCGGGCGCCAGAGGGGCTGATCGGTCTGTTCGAGGGCGCCAATAGCGGCAAGATGCTGATCCATATCGCCGACTAGGGAAGTGGCGGCGGCGCAGCGCGCGGCTGACCGCAGGTGAGATTGCGTCGGCGCCTTCGCCTGTTTGCGAGGGGCGTGCGAACTCGCGAACTCGCGAATGAAAGGGCGCAATTCACGAGGAAGGGCGTGTGTTCCGGGCCGCCAGGGTTAGCGGTGATGTGGCGGGTCAACGGGGGCTGACCGGCGACCACATTCCTCCCAGGAGAGTCTCGATGATGAAGGCTGCCGCCTTCCTGCCCGTCCTTGGCGCCCTCGGTCTGACGGCCTGCCAGACCCCGCCCCATCCCCCCACCGGCTATCTCGCCAGCTATGAGGGCATCGCGCCGCCCGGGCGTAGCCTTCGGGCGGCCGTCAACCAGCGGCGCGACGAGACCGCGGCGCTGGAGGTGGGGCGAGTCTATATCGCCCCGGCTGTGCTGACCGACGGCGACGATGATGGGCTCAGCGAAAGGGACCGCGCCATCCTGTTGCGCGAGGTCGACCGGCGCGTCTGCTTTGCGGTCAGCCGATGGTTCACGGTGATCCCGGCGCCAGAGCCCGACGCCGGCACGATCCGCACCGCCGTAGTGGATGTCCGTCCGACCGGGCGCCTAGGCTCGGCGGCGTCGGCGGCCCTCGGCTTCGTCAATCCGATCCCACTGACGGAAATCCGCGTGCCATTCACCACCGGGGGGCTGGCGGTGGAATCCGAATTGATCGGGCCTGATGGCCAGCAACTGGCCGCAGTCACCTGGGCGCGTAACGCCAATGTGGTTGGCCGGGACGGTCCTTCCCTTTCGAGGGTGGGCGACGCTCTGCAGATGACGGAGCCCATGGGCAAGGCCGTCGGGCGCGCCTTCGCCGGCGAGCGCGAGGCTCAGAAGATCGCCGAACCCGATCCCTGCGGCGGGTTTGGTCCGCGCCGAAACGCCACCCGCTGGGTGGCCTCCCAGATCGTCGACCAGGCTTCCGGGCTCTACGTGCCCGAGGTGAGCGGCCTTGCGGCTCCTGAAGAGGCCGACGCTTCACGGCCGCAGAGCTGAGCCTCCCACTTGCGCGGGCCTGTCAAGGGCTAAGAGAGGAATCTCAGAGCATGCCAGCTATAATTTCTAAGCTGTACCACAAACGCCACATTCTTGCGGTGAAAGACGCCGTCGCAATCAGGTGGCGTCGGGTGGTGGATGATGAGAGCCGAAGCGAAGTCAGCATCGGACGGAACGGTGCGTTCGGAGGCGGAGGGGCAGGGGCGTCCGAACCCCTCTACGCCGCAGCGGGCCTCGCTTCGTCTTCCACTCAGCGCCGTGAGAACCTATCGCTGGACCCTGGGCAAGACGGCCCTGGCGCCCGCCTTCGCCCTGATGCTGGCCCTGTTGGAGGCCTTCGGCTTTCAGCAGGAGCGGTTCTTCCTCCGTCTTGGCTTCTGGACGGCGATGATGACCGGGTGGGTGCTGGCCTTCGCCGCGACCACCTATGTGCTCCATCGCCTGATCCTGGCCCGTGCGCTGCCCCCGCCAGCCCGGCGCGCAACGGCGTTCGCGGCGACGGCGCTGATCATGATGGTCATTGGTCAGCGGGCGGCGCAGGGGGCCTTCGGCTGGGAGGCGCCGGGCGAGGTCGTCGAACGCCTTGCGCAGACCCTGTTCGTCGGCGGCGTCTTCGAACTGACCTGCACCGCCCTGCTGCGAGTCTCCAGCCGCCCGGCGGGCCTGCTGACCCTGAGTGTTCGTCCGGCGCGGCCGGCGGCGCTCCGGAACGCTGCGCCCCCGGCGTCGCCCCGCGCCGCGCCGGCGGCGATCCTGCGAAGGCTGCCCTACGATGTGCGCGGCGAGATCCTCTGCCTCAATATGGAGGACCACTATGTCCGGGTGCACACGACACGGGGATCGACGCTTCTCCTGATGAGGTTTTCCGACGCGATCGCCGAGCTCGAGGCGACGCCCGGCCTTCGGATTCATCGCTCCTGGTGGGTGGCGGCGCGGGCCGTGGCCGAGGTCGAGCGCTCGGCGCGCTCTACCAAGGCGCGGCTGATCAATGGCCTTCGGGCGCCGGTGTCGCAGCCTTACATTCAGGCGCTTCTCCAGATGATCGAGATGCGCCAGCCGCTTACGCCTCCGGCGGCGGCCTCTCCCCCCGTCGCTCGTCCGCCCTTGGGGCGCCCAGCCGAGCCGCGGCGGGTCGAGCAGGCCTCCGCCCTTGGCTGACGACTGCAGCGCCGGGGAGGCCAGACCTTAAGGGGCCTTGCAATGGGCGCCGCGCATGAGCGGACCCTTCAGCGCGCGCCTCGGCGACGCCTTCCTCTGGGACGCCTGGTATGTGGGCGTCGCCGCGCAGGCGCTGCCCACCGGCTCGCCCGCGGCGCTGAGGGTTCTGGACGAGCCGCTCCTGATCGGCCGCGATCGGAACGGCGATCCCTATGCCTTGTCAGCCTCTTGCGGGCGCCGGGACGCCGCCGTGGCCGACGGGGCCCGACCGCGCCGTTATCCGGTGGTGGAGCAGCAGGGACTCATCTGGGTGTGGATGTCTCTTGACCGCGCCACCGCGCCGGATGAGCCGCCTCCCCGGTTTCCGGAGATCGCCTCGGGACGGCCGATGCTGATTGAGCAGATCGACTATCCGGTTCATGTGGACCACGCCATCCTCGGACTGCTGGACCCGGCTCACGGCCCGTTCGTGCACCGACAATGGTGGTGGCGGCGCGGGGGCAGCTCTCATGCGAAGTCGAAGGCCTTCGTTCCCCTAGACCGCGGCTTTGTGATGCTGCGCCACCGGCCCTCGCGCAACTCCCACGCCTATGCCGTGCTGGGCGGCGCGCCGGAGACGGAGATCCACTTCCAGCTGCCTGGCCTGCGATGGGAGCATGTCGTCATCGGCCGACGTGAAGTGCTTTCCCTATCGATCATGACGCCTTTGACCCCGAGCCTCACCCGCATGACGCAGATTTTATGGAGCAGCCACCCGGTGGTGACCCTGTTGCAACCGCTGGCGCGCTGGGCGACACGGACCTTTCTGCGTCAGGACGCCCGTATCATGAGGCTCCAGGCGCCGGGCCTGGCGGATCATCCGCCCATGCTCTGGGTGGGCGACGCCGACCAGCAGGCGCGCTGGTACCTCCATCTCAAGCGCGAATGGATCGCGTGCCGTCGGGAGGGGCGAGAGTTTCGCAATCCGATTTCAGCCCGCACGCTTCACTGGACCAGTTGAGCTGCTGGGGGCGACCGGGCGGGATTAGAAGGCGCGGGGTTCAAGATAGCTGCGGCAACGGTTGACGAAGCGGGACGTCATCGGGTTGGGCGCGGGCGGCAGGGGTCCCACTGTCTGTGCGCCGTAGCTGAGGCTGATGCGGCGGCCGACGGTGATTTCAGCGAGCAGTTCGCGGAAGGCCGGGCCCGCGCCGGTGACGCCGCCAGCCTGTGGCGAGGTCACCACAGGCAGGCCGATCATGACGTCGCCGGCGCTAATCTGCAGCTGGTCCTGGCCGGCTTCAGGGCTAAGCAGCGGGCTTTCGATCGTGAGCACCGCGCCCCGGGCGCAGGTCATGTTCAGCACTGGCGTCGGTGGGTTCGTGCCGACATGGACCAGGGCGAGGGTGACGCTGTTGGCGTCGCCGCTGGTGGACCAGGACGGCGTCAGCTCGTTCATGATGTTCGTTGAAAACGGCGGCTCTGGCGGCGCTGTCACCGCCGGCCCTGAAGCTGGCGCTGGCCCGCTGTAGTCTGACTTGTCGTCCCCGCACGCCGCCAGCAGCACGAGGGGCAGCGCACCCAAGAGCTTCAGAAGACGCTGGCGCATCGGGTCGTAGGCCGTTGGTTTAGACCGAGCCAGGCGATGCGAGACCTCAGGCCGTCTCGATCGGCGGCTGGAAGAGGCCGGCCGGGGAGGCGGTGAAGATCTCCGCCCCGTCGTCGGTGACGCCGATGGAATGCTCGCACTGGGCCGAGAGGGACTTGTCGCGGGTCACCGCCGTCCAGCCGTCGGCCAGCACCTTCACCGCCGGCTTGCCCAGGTTCACCATGGGTTCGATGGTGAAGAACATGCCGGCCTTCAGCACCTCGCCCTGACCGGGCTGGCCGAAGTGCAGGATGTTGGGGGCGTCGTGGAACACCTTGCCGAGGCCGTGGCCGCAGAAGTCGCGCACCACCGAGCAGCGCATGGACTCCACATAGGACTGGATAGCGTGGCCGATATCGCCGGTGGTGGCGCCGGGCTTCACCGCCGCGATGCCGCGGGCGATGGACTCGTAGGTCACCTCCACCAGCCGCTTGGAGCGGGCCGAGACGGGTCCGACCCCGTACATGCGGCTGTGGTCGCCGTGCCATCCGTCCAGGATGCAGGTGACGTCGATATTGGCGATGTCGCCCTCGCGCAGCACGCGCTCGCCGGGGATGCCGTGGCAGACCACGTGGTTGACCGAGATGCAGACCGTCTTGGAATAGCCCCGATAGAAGAGGCAGGCCGGCAGGGCGCCGTGGTCGAGGATGAACTCCCGGGCCAGGCGGTCGAGGTCATCGGTGATGACGCCGGGCACGACATAGGGGGTCAGCATGTCCAGGCACTCGGCCGCCAGGCGGCCGGCCTTGCGCATGCCTTCGAAGCCCTCAGGCCCGTGCGTGCGGATCTGGCCGTCGCGGAACTCGGCTTCGAGGACGTCGGTGGTGCTCATGGCGGTGCGAAACTCCCGGTCCGTCTGCGGTCAGCCAGCCGGCCTATGCGGCGGCGCAGCCGAAACGTCTGAATGAGGGTTATGTCGCAATCCTAGCACAAAACTTCAACGCCCGCCCCAGATCCAGCTGCGGCGGGCGTCGGGGGCAATCTACCAGGCGATGGAGGCTGTCGCGGCCAGGGCGTGGCTCTCGCTCTGCTCGGACGCGCCATAGCGGTAATGGACGCTGAGCCGGGTATTGGTCCCGGCCCGCGCCTCGACGCCGGCGGACAAGCGCAGGCTGGTGCGCCCGGGCGAGGCGGCGCGGCTGGTGAAGGCGGCTCCGTCTAGACGAGCCTCGCTGCGCCCCTCGAGCTCGGCGAACTCCTGCAGCACGAAGGCCGAGGCCTGAGGCTGGAGGGTCAGTCCGCCCCACGGCGCCTGATGGCTGACCCGCAGGCCGATGCGGCCTTGCACGGCTTCCCGGCCGGCGGCCGAAAGGCTCAGGGCCGTCAGAGCTGAGCCCTGTTCGACGACGGCGTCCCGCTCGATGCGGTCGGCGGCCAAGCCAGCGGCGAGGGTCACATCGACAGCCTGGAAGCCCAGTTCACGACCTGCTTCAAGGTCGAAGCCATAGGCCTCGCCCTTGGGCTTGGTGAAAGCTGTTTGCGGACCGGCGGGCAGGGCGAGGGTCCTTGCCGTCTTGTAGCTGTCGCGGCTGATCGAGATGGCGCCATCGACATAGTGTGGACCGCCCCGCCAGCCGGCATAGACCAGGCCCTGGTAGGAGAAGGTGGTGGCCGCTCCCATGGCGCCGGCGTCCACCTCGGTTTCCGAATAGGCCAGGCCGGCGCCGATCAGCAGCTGATCGCCGAGGCGGCGATCGGCGCCGAGGGCCACATGGGTGCGCTCACTGTCATAGCCAAGAGCCCAGGCGTCAGCCTCGACATCCCAGGTTTCGACATTTACCCGGCCCCACACCCGCTGGTCGGTGTCGAACCCCTGGGCGATGCGGCCGCCCAGTGACGTGCGGGCGGCTCGCTGGCTCTGCAGCATGGTGTCCAGGGTGGCCGCATGGATTTCGCCCGACGCCTGATGCAGGACCCGTGCGGTCTGGTCGAGGGTAAGACCGGCCAGATTGCGGGTGAACGGGGCGGCCTGTGTGCGCGCATGGGCGGCCGGCCGCACGGTGTCGAGGGCGGCGCCGAGCGCCCGGCCGTTGGCCCGTCCGGCCAGGGTGGCCAACCGTTCGGGCGTGACCACCAGGATGACGGCGTCAGGCCGATAGACCACCTCGAAGCGGGAATTGGTCGGCATGCCGCTGGTGGGTTGGACCAGGGCGTCATAGGCGCCGACGACGCCGCCCTCGGCGGTCACGACCTGGAAGGCGTCGCCAATCGCCGGGGTGAAGGTGTTGGTCGCCTCGCCGGTGATGCCCCGGGTGATCGGCACGATCGCGCCGCCGGCGGTGTAGACGCCGCCTGACCCCGTCAGCACCAGGGTGTCATAGTGGCCCGCGCCAATACCGGGGGTCGCGCCGTCGATGTCCAGTCCGAGCACGCTGCCCGCCGACTGAGTCAGACTGCCGGCGATCACCAGGCGACCCGGCGAATTGCCCGGCGAAATCAGGCCATTGGCCACGACATCGCCCGCGATGCTGCCGCTGCCGCCCATCTCACCGCCGGCCTCGACCCAGACATTGCCGGCGAACACGTTGTTGAAGCTGAGGCGCCCCTCCTCGACGCAGGCGCCGACGGCGTTGGCTCCAGCGCCCAGCAGGTTGAGGTGACCGGCGCCGACCTTGGTGAAGCAGGCGCCGCCGGCGATGGCGCCGGAGAGGGTCACCGTGTGGCTTCCCGTGTCGAACTGACTGTCGGTCCCGTTGACCACGATCGACTGGGTCATGGTCAGGTCGCTGCCGACCTCGAGGCTGCCGCCGGTCTGCAGCAGGATCACACCGTCCGAGGCGCCGAGCGCCTGCTGGGTCTCGACGACAACGCGACCCTGCTGGATGTCCAGAAGGCCGTGGCCATTGGGGCCGCTCAGGGTCAGCACGCCCGCGCCGAGCTTCTGGATCGCGCCGCCGCCGGTAATGGGGCCGTTCAGGCGCATCAGGTGACCGCCTGTGTCGATCCCGCCGCCTTGTCCCGATGCGAGGTTCAGGGACTGGTCCACCGTAAGGTCGCCGAGCGCCCGGAGTTGCGCGCCCCCTGAGATCGAAATGCGCCCGCCCGGATCGCCAAGGGCGCCGCTGTGGGTGAAGGCCAGGACGCCGCCCGTCAGGTTGATGCCGGCATAGGCGTTGTCGCCGGTGAGGGTCAGCGCGCCGGCGCCGGCCTTGGTCAGTTGGCCCGCGCCTGCGACGACGCCCGAGAGAGTCAGATCATGACCGGCGGTGTCGACGGTTCCGCCTGTGGCGAGAATGGTCAGGCCGATGTCTGTGGCGCCGGTCGAGCCAAGGGTCAGAGTGCCCCCGTCGAAGACCGGAATGACGGCCCCGCTCTTCAACTGGTCGACGCTATAGGAGGCGCTGGTGTTGATCGTGGGTGGCGGCGCTGGCGGCGGTGGTGGCGGCGGCGGCGCTGCCGCGGCCGGGGCGCCGCTGCTGGCCTGGACGGCCGCGACGATGTCGGTGCCGAAGATATAGCGATAGACCAGGGTGATCTTGGAGCCGTTCAACAGGGCGCCGATGTTGAAACCCAGGCCGATGGTATTGTCGCCATTGCCGACATTGGTCCCGGCAAGATAGGGCGCCGTGGCCGGCGTCCAGCCGGTGATTGCGGAATTGTGGGTCGTCGCATCGTTGGTGTAGAGGCCGATGACATATTTCGAGGCCAGCGCCTCGGCATAGACAAGGTCGGATTCCGGCACGCCGGCGGCGCCGCGGAAGTTGTTGGTGGCGCTTGAATCCCCGGCCGCGGCCACCGCATCCGGATCGGTGAAGCGCGCGAACGTCAGGTTGGTGAGGTCCGCCAGGGCCTCGATCGTCGTGCCGATGTTCAGTTGTTGGCCATCGTCATTGAACGCGTAGTCATGGGTGATGTTGAACAATCCCCCATAGGTCCCGGTCCAGACGGCGCGGTTGTCGTTGGTCACGCCATCATGGGCGACGCCGTTATAGCTCGTCAGGACGCCGCTGATGGCCGCGGCCCCAAGGTTCGAATTGTTGTTGGTGGCGGTGAAATCCGCACCCGCCGTGCCGCTGACCGTGAAACCTTCGAAGGGCGTGCCAGGCGTAAGATAGTCGTAGGCGGGATTGAAGGCGCCCGTCCCCGTCCCGTCATAAAGGACGCCCGGCGAGGTGTTACCGCCGACGCCTAGGGTCCCTTTGTCGTTGAGCCCGATCTTGATGTAGTCGCCGCTCAGAATTTCATTGGCGGGCGCGGGAACCGCCGCCGCCGCGGTGGGCAGGCCAAGAGCCAAGCCAGCAGCGGCGACCAGGACGAGGCGTGAGACGCCGGAAATCTGAACCCGGCGGGCGGAGGCGACGGGCGAAACAGCGCAAAGCGAGTGAACAGGCACAGGTAGTCCCCAACTGAATGACAGTTCGGGTTATCGCCGTGGCGATGGTTGGAAAGTTACCGCCCGCTGCGGCAAGTTCGCGCAGGACCACTGCGTTGAGGCGAATAAATTATTGTAAGATAAAAGGATTTTTTGTCGTCGGCCTGGGGTGCGACTTAACGCGCCCAGGCTATTGGACGGGCGATGCGGACCCCCTCGGGGGAGATGTCGCAGCCATAGACCAGGACCTCTACCCCAGCCTCGGCGGCCGCTTCCAGGCCGTGGGCGAAGGCTGGATCCAGGTCATGGCAGGCGGTGAAGGTGTCGCAGTCGGTGCGCTGGACGACGAACAGGGCCACAGCCCGGTCGCCCTGGGCCGCCATGGCGACCAGTTCCCGCAGGTGCTTGGTCGACCGCGCCGCCACGCAATCGGGGAATTCGGCCAGGCTTCCCGTGCGGCGCAGGTGGCAGTTCTTCACCTCCAGCCAGCAGGGCGGGCGATCGGGCGCCTCCAGTAGGAAGTCGATGCGGCTGGCCTGGCCGTACTTCACCTCGCGGCGGTGGCTGGCGTAGCCGGTCAGTTCGGGGATGGCGTCGGCCGTCAGGGCCTCGGCCACCAGGCGGTTGGGGTGCATGGTGTTGATCCCCACCAGGCCGCCGTCGACCTCCACCAGCTCCAGGGTGTGGGCGAGCTTGCGCTTGGGATCGGGCGATCTAGAGACCCAGACGGGCAGGCCCGGCATGTTCAGCCCCAGCATGGCGCCGGGATTGGGGCAGTGGGCGGTGATCTCGGTCCCGTCCTCCAGGGCGATGTCGGCCAGGAAGCGCTTGTAGCGTTGTATCAGCTGGCCGCGCTTGAGCGGTTGCGGGAAATCCATCGGTGGCGTTAGTCCGTATCTCGATAAGTCAGTCAGGGTTTAGGTGAGGACGGCGGCGATGGACAGGACCGAAGGCGAGACGGCTGATGCCTTCACCGCGGGCCGGGTGACCGCCGCGGTGCTGATCATTGGCGACGAAATCCTGTCAGGCCGCACCCGGGACACCAATCTCGGCGACATCGCCCGCTATCTCGGCGCCCATGGGGTGGAGCTGGCCGAGGCGCGCACCGTGTCGGACGTGCTGGGCGAGATCGTCGCGGCGCTGAACGCGCTGCGCGCCCGCTATGACTATGTGATCACCACCGGTGGGATTGGCCCCACCCATGACGACATCACCGCCGACGCCGTGGCCGCGGCCTTTGGCGTCGAACTGGTGGAGCATCCGGATATTCTGGCGATGATGGCCGCCCGCTGGGGCGGCGAGGTCAACGCCGCCCGCCGGCGGATGGCGCGGATTCCGGTGGGCGGGGACCTGGTCAACAATCCTGTCCAGGGCCCGCCGGGCTTCACCATCGGCAATGTGTTCGTTCTGGCCGGCGTGCCGCAGATCATGCGCGGCATGCTGCAGGATGTGGGGCCGAGGCTGAAAGGCGGGGCTGTCGTGGTTTCGCGCACCCTGCGGGTCGAGGGGTCCGGCGAAGGCGCCATCGCCGCCCCCCTGGAGGGGCTCGCCAAGGCCCATCCCGCCCTATCCCTGGGCAGCTATCCCTTCTACGGCGCCGACGGGTTCGGCTCGAACCTGGTGATCCGGGGGCGTGACCCTATCGAGGTCGAGGCCACCTTGAGCGAACTCATCATGGTCCTGCGTGATGCCGGCATCGAACAGTTGCAGGTGGTGGAGACACCGGCCTGAGGCCCAGCGCCGGCTCGGCCGGTCAGGAAATCGCCGTCTGGGTGACCTGGCCATAGGGCTGAGACGGCGTGGACGCCCGCCGGCTCTTGGCCGGCCGATAGGTCTGGGCCCGGGTGGTCTTCAGGCCGTCGAGGCCATGGCGTTCGAACAGGCTGAGCCAGCCGGCGATCTCTTCGGCCGACAATTTATAGAGGGCGACCGCCTCCCGCAGGGAGATCAGCTCGGCGCGGATGGCGAGCAGGAGCTCGGCCTTGCGGCGGGCGTTCCAACGCACGGTGTCGGGCGGGGGCAGGGTGTCGCGGGTGATCGGATAGCCCAGGGGGCCGACGACGGCGCGAAGGATATCGCCTGGCTGGCTCATTGGGGACGTCCCTCCGGGGGCGGCGCATGCGCCCGCCCGGTGAATGGATCAAGCAGGCGCGAGAGGAGCTGGGCGCCCGCGGGCCGCGGCGCTCGGACTGGCGGCTGAAAACTGCGGGCTTCCTCCATCGGAAAAGGCACGATCACGGCGTCGGCGACATCCTCCGGCGGATTGCGCCGAGCTTCCTCGCCGATCGCCCAGACCTCATGCAGGCGGGCGGCCACCAGGAAGGCCGTGAACTCCGACTCCAGGGCCTCGGCGTGGGCGCGGGCCATGCGGGCGCAGGCGGCGGGCGCGTGCGACCGCAGCTGGCGGTTCTCATAGAATTCCTGGCCCTCGACCACGCGCCGCGCCTCTTCGATGGCGGCGATGGGCAGGAGGGAATCCTCGGCCTTGCGGCTGGCGATGACCACGGTCTCGCGGGCGACGGCCAGGCGCAGCATCAGGAGGCCGGCCAGGGCGTCGGAGCCCGGCTGCCAGCGCAGGCGTCCACGGCTGGGCGCAAGGGTCCATTCGGCGCGGAACTTCAGCGCGATCGTGGCGAAGGTGTCGAGCAGGCAATACTCCACCACCCGCCGATCACCGTCCTGGCTGAGGAGCCCCGAACCGAAGAAGTAGGGCGCCGCCGGCTGGGGTGCGTCTACAGCTCCCGGTTCCCGGCTCAACTCAAGATGGAAGATCCGGGCTGACGGGGGTTCGGAGGTGATCACTGGAGGGCCTCCCAGTCGTAAGGAAGCTCCAGGGGTTGGGCGCGCTGAACAAACTCGCGGATCGCCTCGCGGGCGAGTGTCAGGCTGAAGGCCGAACCGGGCCCCGGCACGATCATGCCCCGGTCCGACAGGATCCGCAGCTTGCGGCGAACCGTCTCCCTGGGGATGCCCGTCATTGATGCGATGCTGAAGGCGGACAAGGTTGCGGTCACCTCGTCGCTCATATCATCTTCATTTAATCCGACGGACTTCACAGCTTCTGCCGCTAGGGCAAGCAAGAACGCGGTGTATATGTATAGAGCTTCTGAATCATTTCCGCACTTGGCCCGCCATGACGACGTCAGCTTGAACAGCGTACTTGCGGCCAAGTGAAATCGATACATCAGAGAAGTGAAATTATCAGAAGAATGAGATTTCACTCTCGCTATGGGCCAGTCTGCTGAAGGTTCGGTGACCATGACAACCTCGCAAGTTCCACCCTAAGGTGGTCACCTGCGACAATTTGGCAAGCAAGTCGGTGCGCAATATGGGCACGCGACGCTCAATTTGGATGGTTAACGAACCGTTAAGGGGCGGCTTCTGGTCGAAACGCTTTGGCTGTCGGTGAAGCTTGAGCGCGTTCGCCCAATGGCCATTGGGCGATGGAAAGTGCAAGTGCTGGGGCTCAAATAATTCGCCTCTGACGGGAATTTTGTTAACCCGCCCAGGTCGCGGCTTGCCCGTCACGGTGGCGAGCTTCACCATTTTGTCATCCGCCCGGCGCCGCCGACACACGCCGAAACATTCGAGCAATGGCGAGCCGCAAGCATGAAATGGTCAAAACACGCTTGATCGCGTTTCTGTTGAATAACTTACGCGGGGGAAGGGCGAGGTTCGTCTAGGCTCCTGCCCTTTCAGGCTGTAGACCCCGCAGGCCATGCTCGAGACCCCCCTAGCGACCGATGTCCTCCAGCCGCCCCATTCTGGCCGTCGGCGGAGAGGCAGTTCCCTGAGGATCGCCTTCCTCTCCTATCGGTCCGATCCCCGCGTGGGCGGGCAGGGCGTGTACCTGTTTCAGGCGGCGCGGGCGTTGGCGGCCAGAGGCCATAAGGTCGATATCCTCTCAGGCCCGCCGTATCCGGACGTCCCGGGCGGTGTTGACCTGGTGAAAATTCCGTCCCTGGACCTCTATGCCCAACCCCATAATGGGCACATGGCCCTGCGTCCGAAGCATCTTCTGAGCTGGACGGACCTGGCGGAGTATTTCGGGCATCTGTCGGGCAAGTTCATGGAGCCCTACACCTTCGGCCGTCGGGCGGCCCGCTATCTGAAGGCTCACGCCAGCGACTATGACGTGGTTATCGACAACCAGTCGCTCTGCTACGGGCTGCTGGACGTCCAGCGCGTGGGCCTGCCTGTGGTCGGCGTGATCCACCATCCGATCCGGCGGGATCTGGAGCTGGCGCTCGGGGCCGAGCCCAACTGGAAGGTCCGGTGGCTGATCCGCCGCTGGTACAGCTTCCTGAGAATGCAGGAGCATGTGGCGCCCAGGCTCGATCGGGTGATCGTGGTGTCCAAGAGCGCTGGGCGCGATGTCGCCCAGTATCTGAACATTGCGGCCGAACAAATGACCGCCATCCCGATCGGGGTCGATCAGAACATCTTTCGCCCGCAGCCGGACCTGCGCCGGCGAGATCGTCGGCTGCTGACCACGGCTAGCGCCGATGTGCCGCTCAAAGGGTTGGGCGTCCTGATCCAGGCCTATGCCGACCTGCTGCCAGCCTATCCCGACCTGGAGCTGGTGGTGATCGGCAAGCTCAAGCCTGATGGGCCCACCGGCAAGCTGCTCAACAGCCTGGGCCTGGCCGATCGGATCACGTTCATCAGTGACCTGACCGGCGAAGAGATGGCCGAACAATACGCCCGGGCCACGGTCTGTGTGACGCCCTCCCTCTATGAAGGTTTCGGGCTGCCGGCGGCAGAAGCCATGAGCTGCGCCTCGCCGGTGGTGGTCACTGATGGCGGCGCCCTGCCGGAAGTCGTGGGAGACGCCGGAATCGTGGTGCGGCGTGGCGATCCCCATGCGCTGGCCACGGCGATCGCCCAGCTGCTCGATGATCCGGCCAAGCGTACGACCCTTAGCGAGGCCAGCCGCCGGCGCGCCCGGGAAGTGTTCTCCTGGGACCGCGCCGCGGCCGCCTATGAAACTGTCCTCGAAGATGCGGTGATCTCGGCGTGCTGACCGTGAAGATCGACCGCCTGGCCCTGCGGCCGGGCGACTGGGTTCTGGATCTGGGTTGCGGGGAGGGGCGTCACTGCCACGGGGTCCACCTGGAGGACGGCGTCAATGTCGTCGGCCTGGATATGGATATCCCTTCCCTCCGCAAGGCGATGGCCGGGGTCGGCGAACTGCCGAGACCCGCAGATCCGGGGGCCTGCGCCTTCATCAAGGGCGACGCCTATCGCCTGCCCTTCGCCGATGGGACCTTCGACGCGGTCATCTGCTCCGAAGTACTCGAACACCTGGACGACTATTTCGCGGTGCTGGCCGAGATCAGTCGGGTCCTGAAGCCCGGCGGCGTCTTTTCCCCGACCGTGCCCCGCGCCTGGCCCGAAGCCATCTGCTGGAAGCTGGCGCCGGGCAAGGACGGCTATGCCGACCAGCCTGGCGGCCATGTTCGCATCTTCCAGGAAGACAGTCTGCGCCGGGAGATCGAGCGCCTGGGCTACCGGTTCCTCGGCCAGCACTATGCCCATGGGCTGCACAGCCCCTACTGGTGGCTGAAATGCGCCTTCTGGAGCCGCCAGGACGACCATCCGATGATCAAGGCCTATCACCGGTTCCTGGTGTGGGACCTGATGGAGAAGCCCGCCCTGACCCGGGGGCTTGAGGTGCTGGCCGATCCAATCATGGGCAAGAGCGTCGCCTTCTATTTCCGCAAGTCCGCCGTGACCGGCGAGGCGGGGGCATGAGTCAGGGCGCGGTCTCACGTCGGGCGCCCCCGCGGCGGCGCGATCCCCTGGGCGGCGCGGTGATCTGCATGCTGGAGGCCCAAGGGCCTGACGGCGCCATTCCCTGGTTCACCGGCGGCCCCTGGGACCCCTGGAACCATGGCGAATGCGTCATGGCCCTGGCCGTCGCCGGCGAGTGGGACGCCGCCCGCGCCGGCCTCGACTGCCTGATGGCGCGGCAGGGGTCAGACGGCGCCTGGCTCGGCGAGTATGGCAACATGCTGCCCATGGCCGACCGGCTGCACATGGCGCGGGTCAAGCCGCCGGCCTTCCGCGACACCAACTTCGCCGCCTATTGCGCCGTCGTGGTCTGGCACTTCGTGACGCTTACCGGCGACGCCGCGGTCGCCCGACGCTACTGGTCCATGGTGCGCCAGGCGATGGGGTTCGTCCTGAGCCTGCAGCACCCGGAGGGTGACATTTCCTGGTCGCAGGAGGCCCATGGGACCTCGGCCGACGATGCTGTGCGCGCTGGCTGCGGCTCGATCCACAAGAGCCTGGACTGCGCTCTAGCGCTGGCGAACCTGGTCGGCGAGCCGAAGGACGCCTGGATGGCGGCCCAGGCGCGGCTGGGTGACGCATTGCGCAGCCGTCCGGAGCGCTTCGACCGGACCACGGACCGCTCGGGCTTCGCCATGGACTGGTATTATCCAGTGCTGGGCGGCGCCTTGCGGGAGTCGGCGGCGCTTGAACGGCTGGA
>NZ_JBALUY010000020.1:0-44189 GCF_036963605.1 Phenylobacterium sp.
GCGATTGGAAAGGCTCGCCCACTCCTGGGGCGTGAACAGGGTCTTGGGATCGATGCGGGTCGCCACGGCCATGGCTCATCATGCCATGAAATCCGGCGCCGGGGTAGGATGACGCCGCGTCAGGTTTGCGGGCGCCGGCTAGCCAGGGCGCGCAACGCGGTCTCGCTGGCCGCATCGGCCGGATAGAAGAACTCGATCCGCAAGTCGTCGGCGGCGGTGTCGTGCGGCGCGCCGAACTGGGCGATGGTGGAGACCAGGTCCACGGACAGGGCCGGCGTCCGCACCTGCAGGATCAGGGCTGCGCCCATGGGCTGGACGGCGTGGAGCTGCGCTCCCTCCGGAGTCAGGGCTGACAGGGCCGCGAGGGTGGCGTCCAGCTCGGCGCGCATGGGTCCCGGCGGCGCCCGCCAGGCCTCGGCCTCGGCCAGGGCGACAAAGTGCAGCGCTAGCTGCGGCCAGTTGGCCACGGACGTGCGGAAGGCCTCGCTCGTCGCTGCGGCGCGCATCAGGCTGACGGCCGGGTCCAGCGCCCCATCGCCAATCAGGGCGCCGAACAGGGCGAGCGCCGGCGCATTGCCCGCCAGCGGCCGCCAGGCCCGGTCCACCGCAAAGGCCGGAAAGGGCTCGTGGGCGGCCAGCGCCAGCTCCGTCACCCGCCGGATCATGGCCGCGGCCTCGTCGCCGAAGGCGTGCTCCCCGTGGGCCGGGGCGAAGCCGGCCGCTAGTAACAGGGCGTTCTCGTCCTTCAGGGCCAGGTCGAGGGCGGCGGCCAGCCGCCCGACCATGTCCCGGGAGGGGCGCGTGCGGTTGGTCTCAAGAAAGGAGACGTGCCGCTGAGAGACGTCGGCGGCCAGGGCGAGGCCGAGCTGGGAAAACCCGCGCGCCCGGCGCAGGCGCCCCAGCATGGCCGGGAAGTCGGCCAGCGTCCGGACGGCCGGCGAGGGGGCGGCTGAAGGGGCCATGCTGGGCTCTCCGGCTTTTCAGGTCAGGCCAGCGCTGTGGCGCGGCGCAGGGCGTTGGCCTCGAAGACGGCGAAGACAGCCACAGCCACGCCGACGACAATCACGGCGGCCAGGCCCATGCCTGTCAAGGCGGCCGCGAACATCGGCGCCAGCACCAGGGTCGCGGCGACCCAGGCCATGTCGGCCCAGAGGATGACGCGCAGGGCCGTGCGGGGCGTTTCGCGTCGGGCCGCCACCAGGCCCACCGCGATGGCGAAGACCGTCAGTCCGACGCCCAGGATGCGCAGGGCGAGCACGGCGGCGGGGGTGGACGCCTCCAGGAGGACGGGGGCCAGAAGCTGGGCGTCAAGGACGCAGGCCAGGCCGATCAGGCCTGAGGCGATGGCGTTGATGGTGAGGACCTTGGCGGCGCGCATGGCGGGCTCCCTGGGGCTTTGGATCGCAGCCGGTCGCTGCGAGACAAAGCTTCGGCCGGCCCAGGGTCGCCCTCAACGACCCGGCAGGTAATCATCGCCTCAGAACAGGCCCTGCGGCCCCAACCACGCGCCGGCTGCCAGCGCCAGGAACAGCAGGAGGCCCGCCACGGGGTTCGACTTGAACAGCGCCAGGGCGCCTTCGGGATCTTCCACCCGCACCTTGGCCGCCTGGTTGGAGAGGTGCAGGCCAAAGAGCGCGGCCGGCGGCAGGAAAAGCGGGCCGAGCCCTGCGGCCCAGGCGGTGACCAGGGCCAGGACGAAGGCCGCCACATAGAAGACCAGCACGCCCTTGGGCGTGGACGCGCCCAGCCGGCGGACGGAGGACTTCACGCCCGCCAGGGCGTCGTCCTCCAGGTCCTGGATGGCGTAGATGGTGTCATAGCCCAGCGTCCAGAAGATGCCGACGGCGTAGAGCAGCAGCGCCGGCCACTGCAGGCCCCCGGTCGCTGCGGCGAAGCCCAGGAGGGCGCCCCAGTTGAAGGTCAGGCCAAGCCAGGCCTGCGGCCACCAGGTGATCCGCTTCATGAACGGATAGGCCGCCACCAGGACCAGCGAGCCTCCGCCCAGGGCGATGGCGAAGGGCGGCATGACCAGCAGGATGGCCAGGGAGACGAGGCAGCAGCCGATGACGAAGGCCCAGGCCTGGCGCACCGTGATCTGGCCCGAGGGGATCGGCCGACCCGCGGTGCGCGAAACCTTGGCGTCGAAGTCCCGGTCGACAATGTCGTTATAGGCGCAGCCGGCCGCCCGCATCAGGGCTGCGCCCACGAAGAAGGCGATCAGCCAGCGCCAGTCGGGAAGCTCGCCCTTCATGGCGGCCGCCAGGGTGAGTCCTTGCCAGCCCGGCAGCATCAGCAGCCAGATTCCAGTCGGGCGATCGAAACGGCCGAGCTTGAGCCAGGGCCTCAGGGCGGCGGGCGCGCGGCGGTCGACCCAGTTGGCGGGGGCCGCGTCAGGCAGGGGGGCGATCATGCCCCCGGTCCTACCAGATCGTGTCTTCGGCGCCTCAGTGAAAGCGGTTGGTAAAACGATGTTCAACGCGCGGTTGACTGCGATTCCCGCCCCGCCTAGCTTCCGGCCGTCCACCACCCGCGACCAGACAGGAGGGTTCGCATGACAATGCATCTTGCACCGAACCCCCACCGCTGCGTCGCCGCGACCCGAACCTAGCTCAACCTTCGAGCGGAACTTCCCGGGCCGGCGCCTTTCTTGGCTCCCGCCCTCAGGAAATTCCCCGTGTTCGTCCGCATCCGCCGGGACGTCTGCTTCCGGCTCTCTCCGCATTCCGCCCTGATCCGCGCCCCATTGGCGCGCCTGCGGCCTTGCGCCCTTTCCGCCGGTCCCCGGACCTGCGGTCCAGATTTTTGGCCTCTCCGATGACCAGCGAATTCTTCGACGAAGACGAAGGCGTCACCCGCCCCCGCCCCCTGGGCAATATGCAGGTGATCGGCTTCATGTGGCGCCACTGGATGGTGGACAAGCCGCGGTTCTTCACCGCCGCCTCCCTGTTCCTTGTGGGCACGGCCTGTGACCTGTCCATCCCCTGGGCGGCCGGGGCCCTGGTGGACGCGGTGTCCTCGCCCGACCGGCTGACGCAGGCCGCGTGGACCGCCTGGGCGGTGCTGACCGGGCTCTATGTGGTCTATTACGGCGTCCGCACCACGGGCTTCCGCATCCTGAACGGCTTCTACGCCCGGATCATGGAGCGGATCGTGACCCAGGGCTTCGAGCGGGTGCAGTCCTTCTCGTCGGACTGGCACGGCTCCAACTATGCCGGCGCCACGGTGCGCAAGGTCTCGCGGGCCATGTGGGGCTATGACAGCGCGTCCGACGCCCTGCTGTTGATGCTGATGCCGACCCTGATCGTGCTGGCGGGCCTGGCGGTCTCCATGACCGTGCGCTGGCCCCTGGCAGGCCTGTTCACGGCCACGGTGGTGATCATCTTCGCGGTCTATAACGTCGTGACCGCCACCTACTATGTGCGGCCGGTCAACCTGGTCTCCAACGCCCTGGACTCCCAGATCGGCGCCTCGCTGGCCGACGCCATCGGCGCCAACCCTACGGTCAAGGCCTTCGGCGCCGAGGCCCGCGAGGGCCAGCGGTTCGCCGGCACGGTGGCGGAGTGGCGAGTGGCGGTGATCCGCACCTGGAACCGGTTCAACCTGGTGGGCCTGGGGCAGAACGTCCTGCTGGTCATCCTGCAGGGCGGGCTGACCGGGCTGATTCTGTGGGCCTGGACGCAGGGCCAGGCCACGGCCGGGGACGTGGCCTTCGCCATCACCTCCTTCATGCTGATGGCTGGCTATATGCGGAACTTCAGCGAGATCACCCGCATGCTGCAGAAGGGTCTCGACGATCTGCTGGACGTGGCGGTCTATATGCGCACCGACCCGCAGCTGGCCGACAAGCCCGAGGCTCCGCCCTTCCAGGGTCTGGAGGGCGCGGTCACCTTCGACCGGGTGAGCTTCGGCTACGCCAACCAGGGGGAGCGGCTCTATCAGGACTTCAGCCTGGCCATTGCGCCCGGCGAGCGGATCGCGCTCGTCGGCCCCACGGGTTCGGGCAAGTCGACCTTCGTCAAGCTGCTCCAGCGGCTGCACGACCTGGACGGCGGCCGCATCCTGATCGACGGGCAGGACGTGGCCCACGTGACGCAAGGGTCACTTCGCCGGGCCATCGCCGTGGTGCCGCAGGATCCGTCGCTGTTCCACCGCAGCATCGGCGAGAACATCGCCTATGCGCGGCCGGACGCGACGCCGGACGAGGTGGCCCTGGCCGCCCGCCGCGCCCGGGCGCACGACTTCATCGCCCGCCTGCCCCAGGGCTACGAGACCCTGGTGGGCGAGCGGGGGGTCAAGCTGTCGGGCGGCGAGCGGCAGCGGGTGGCCATCGCCCGGGCCTTCCTGGCCGACGCGCCGATCCTCGTTCTGGACGAGGCCACCTCGTCACTGGACGTGGAGACCGAGCGCGAGGTCCAGGCGGCCACCGAGGAATTGATGGCCGGCCGCACCACCATCGTCATCGCCCACCGGCTGTCGACGATCCGCAGCGCCGACCGGATCCTGGTCTTCGACCGGGGCCGCATCATCGAGGAGGGCCGCCACGGGGAGCTGCTCGCCCGCGGCGGCGCCTATGCCCGCCTGCACGCCGTCTCCGAAGCCGCCGAATGACCGCCAGATCGAGAAGACCATGACCGAACACTATGACGACACCGACGATGTGGCCGAACGGACCCTCTCCAACCGCCAGGTGCTGGGCTTCATCGGCGCCTTCTGGCTGCGGCGGCCGGTCCTGTTCTGGACCTCGGTCGCCCTGACCCTGGTGGCCATCGGCTTCGACCTCGCCCTGCCCTGGGCGGCGGGCCGGCTGATGGACATCGTGGCCGCAGGTCCGGATCAGGCCGACCTCGCCTGGCGGGCCTGGGGGATTTTCATCGGGGTCTTCCTGGCCTTCACCGTGGTGCGCAACATCGCCTTCCGGTTCTGGAATCCGATGGCCGCGGCCAATATGAAGGACATGACCGACGAGGGCTTCCAGCGGGTCCAGTCCTATTCGTCGGACTGGCACGCTAACACCTTCGCCGGCTCCACCGTGCGGCGGCTCAGCCGCGGCATGTGGGGCTATGACATGGTGTCGGACGCCGTGATCCTGTGGCTGGGACCGGCCCTGATCGTGCTGATCGGCCTGTCGGTGATGATGATCGCCCGCTGGCCGATGGTGGGCTTCTTCTCCCTGGCGGTGGTGATCCTCTATCTGGTCTCCAACCTCTGGCTGACCACGGTCTATGTGCGCCCGGCCAACCTGAAGTCGGTGGCCCTGGATTCGCGGATCGGCGGGGCCCTGTCGGACTCCATCGGCTCCAACCCGACGGTGAAGGCCTTTGGCGCCGAAGCGCGGGAAGATGCGCGGATCGGTGGCGTCACAGCCCTATGGCGGCGGGCCACGCTCACCACCTGGACCCGGTTCATCAATGTCTGGCTGTGGCACAACCTGATGCTGGTGGGCTTGCAGGCCGGCCTGACGGGCCTGCTTCTGCGACTATGGTCGCAAGGGCAGGCCAGCGCCGGCGACGTGGTGTTCGCCATCACCGCCTTCATGCTGATGAGCGGCTATCTGCGCAATCTGGGGGAAAACATCCGCATGATGCAGAAGGGCCTCGACGACGTGGAGGACATCGCCCGCTACGCCGTCACCGAGCCCGAGGTGGCTGACGCCCCTGACGCCACGGTCTTCCGCGGCGAGCGAGGGGAGATCGCCTTCGACCGGGTGACCTTCGGCTACAAGGCCGCAGCCGGTCCCCTCTATGAGAACTTCACCCTCATCGTGGCGCCGGGGGAAAAGGTCGCCCTGGTGGGCGCGACGGGGGCGGGCAAGTCCACCTTCGTCAAGCTGCTGCAGCGGCTCTACGACGTGCAGTCGGGGCGGATCCTCATCGATGGGCAGGACATCTCCAAGGTGAGCCAAGCCTCCCTGCGCCGGTCCATCGCGCTCGTGCCCCAGGACCCGGCCCTGTTCCACCGCACCATCGCCGAGAACATCGCCTATGCGCGCCCCGACGCCCGTCCGGAGGAGGTGGCCGCCGCGGCCCGTCGCGCCCGGGCGCATGACTTCATCATGCGTCTGCCCAAGGGCTACGAGACCCTGGTGGGCGAGCGCGGGGTAAAGCTTTCGGGCGGCGAGCGCCAGCGGGTGGCCCTGGCCAGGGCCTTCCTGGCCGACGCCCCCATCCTGGTGCTGGACGAGGCCACATCGTCCCTGGACGTGGAGACCGAGCGGGACGTGCAGGGCGCCATGGAGGAGCTGATGGCCGGGCGGACGACGATCGTCATCGCCCACCGCCTGTCCACCATCCGCGGGGCCGACCGCATCCTGGTCTTCGAAGGCGGCCGTGTGGTGGAGGAGGGTCGGCACGCCGAGCTGGTGGCCAAGGGGGGCGCCTACGCCCGGCTGCATGCCGTCACCGAAGGGGTCGGCTAGGTTGTGCGTGACGGGGCGGGCTGAATAGGCCACCGTCTGTCCGCTCGGGGTGGGGCTCTGGATGATCGGAGCGCCCCTTGAGCTATGCCGACAACGTCGTGCGCTGGTTGCGTGAACGGCTCGACCGGGACCCGCCGCTAGCCCAGCCTCGCGAACTGACCCTGGCCCTGCGCGTCCTGGCCCTGTGGCGCGCCTCGGTGATTGTCGACGCTTTCGTGGCGCATCACGGGCGGGTCGTGCTGCAGGGCCCCTTCGCCGGCATGGCCTATGTGGAGGGCGCGACAGAGGGCGCCCTGGCCCCGCGTCTGCTCGGGACGTACGAGGCCGAACTTCACCCCTACCTGCTCGGCCTGGCCGCCGAGGGCCTCGACCGCGTCATCGATGTGGGCAGCGCCGAGGGCTACTACGCCGTCGGCATGGCGTTGTTGGCCGAGGACGCCCAGGTCTACGCCTTCGACACCGCGCCCAAGGCCCGCGCCGCCTGCGCCCAGATGGCCGCTCTCAACGGGGTCGCCGACCGAGTGGTCATTGGCGAGACCCTCAAGCCTGAGGACCTCGAGGCCTATGGGGGCCCACGAAGCCTGGTCCTGATGGATGTGGAGGGCACCGAGGAGGAGCTGCTGCGCCCCGATCTCTCGCCGGTCCTGGCTCACACCCATATCATCGTCGAGGCGCATGAGGTCTATCGCCCCGGCGTGGCCGCCCGCCTGACCGAGCGCTTCGCCCCGACCCACCATGTGAGACGCTTGGCGCTCGTGGGGCGCACCCTGCCGTTGCCCGACTGGCTGACGGCGTCGAACCATCTCGATCAGCTGCTGGCGGTCTGGGAGTGGCGGGTTGGCCCCACCCCCTGGCTGGTCATGCGCCCGAAGTCGCTCAATCCCTGAACGCGGATTCCAGGGCCGGCGCGAAATCCCCGCGCGGCTCGACCTTCACCTCGGCCAGGCCCAGCCAACCCGCCATCAACCGCAGCTCGGCGGCCAGGCGCCCAGGGGTGTCGAGCGTGGCGTCCGGCTCTGCGTGGGTCGCCATCACCCGCAAGACGCCAGCCTTGCGGTCGGCCTTCAGATCCACCCGGGCGGTGATCGCCTCATCCTCCAGGAAGGGCAGGATATAATAGCCGTGGGTGCGCTTCTCGGCCGGGGTGTAGATTTCCAGCCGGACCCGCACCCCGAACAGCCGCTCCGTCCGTTCACGGAACCAGATCAGGTTATCGAAAGGCGACAGCAGGGCTGCGCCGCCGATCCGCCGGGGCTTGCGGGCGCCCGGATCGAGATAGGCGCCCTGGCCCCAGCCGCGGACGGTGACGGGAACCAGGTCGCCGGCCTCCACCAGTTCGGCGATCCGCGCCCGGGTCTCGGCCGGCGCCATGCGGAAATAGTCGCGCAGGTCCCGTTCGGTGGCCACGCCCTGCGCCCTGGCGGCGATGCGCACCAGCTCCCGCTGGGCGTCCTCGCGGGCGGGGGGCGGCGCCCCATGGAGATCGGCCGGCAAAATCTCATGCGGCAACCCGTAGACCCGCTCGAAAGTCACCCGCCTCGTGGCGGTGGTCAGGCGGCCGGTCCAGAACAGGCATTCGGCCGCCCGCTTGGCCTCGCTCCAGCCCCACCAGCCGCCGGCGCCCTTGACCCCCAACTCCAGCTCAGAGGCCGAAAGCGGGCCGCGCTCGGCCACCGCCGCCAGGGCGCGCTCCATCAGGGCGGGGTGTTCGCGCAGGAACCTGGCGACGCCTTTCCACACCCCCACCCCCTCGCGGGCGTCCTCCATCCGCCATCGCAGCAGGGGCTGGGCGGCCAGGGGCAGGAGCGAGGCCTCATGCGCCCAGTACTCGAAGAAGGCCGGCCGCTTGCCCCAGGCGAGGTTTTCCAGAGCCTCCCGTGGGTAGGGGCCGAGCCGAGAGAAGAAGGGCAGGTAGTGGGTGCGCGACACCACATTGACCGAGTCGATCTGCACCACACCGAGGCGCGCCATGACATCGACCAGATGGCGCCGCCCTGCCGCCTGGGGCCGCGCCCGGCCAAAACCCTGCGCAGCCAGGGCGATGCGGCGGGCCTGGGCGGCGCTCAGCTGTTTTAGGGGCGCAGGGGCTGGGGGCAAGTTCGGTCGGTCAGGTCAGCGCTCGGGCCATTCGGCCCTGAGGTCGCCCTCAGGCCGAGGCGGCGACGCCCCTGTCTCGCAGATCAGGGCCGGGGGTGGGAAGCGCATCCACGCAGTCCAGGCGCCGGTTGCGCCGCCGGCCTGAACAAAGGCGACAGGGTCGCCCGCGTGGCGCACGCGCTCAGTCTCACTGGATAGGGACACGAAGGCGAGGCTCCACGCCAATGGTTTCAGGCGGCAGTCTAGCCGCCTCCCGAAATCCTAATCCAACGAAATCGGCTAGTTGCAGAGCCGGCCGTCGGTGAGCGCAGCGATCTCGAACCGGAAAAGCACCTCCGGATCGGGCGCCTCCACCGTCCTGGCCACCGCGGCCGGCGCGAGCGTATTCACCAGGTGGCGGATGACGTTGAGCCGCGCAGTCTTCTTGTGATCGGCCTTCACGCAGACCCAAGGCGCCAGGGCGGTGTCGGTGCGCCGCAGCATCTCGTCGCGGGCGGTTGTGTAGTCGTCCCAGCGGGGCTGGGCGAAGTCGTCCAGCGGGCTCGACTTCAGCACCTTCAGCGGATCGTCCTTGCGCTCGGCCAGGCGCTGCGCCTGTTCGGCCTTGGTGACATCCATCCAGATCTTCACCAGCCGGATGCCGGACCCGACCAGCATCTCCTCGAACAGGGGAACCTCGCGCAGGAAGTCCTCCTGCTCGGCCGGGGTGGAAAAGCCCATCACCCGCTCGACGCCAGCACGGTTGTACCAGGAGCGGTTGAAGATCACGAACTGGCCGCCGGCCGGCAGGTGGCTGACGAATCGCTGGAAGTACCACTGGCTGTTTTCCACGTCGGAAGGCTTGGACAGGGCGACGACCCGCGTGGCGCGGACCGACATGTGCTCGGTGATCCGCTGGATGGTCCCGTCCTTGCCCGCCGCGTCACGGCCCTCGAAGATGACCAGCACCTTCTCGCCGTTCGCCAGGGCCTGCTGCTGCATCTTGACCAGGGCGAGTTGCAGGCGAGGCAGGGCCGCGTCGTAGGACTCGTTCGATTTGGCGGTCTTGTCGGACTTGCTCATGGCCAACCCTACGCCGGCCGCCCGCGATTGCGCCATGGCCTATGCGGCCCCGGCGATCGCCCGCTAGAAAGCGCATCATGATCCGTCTGTTCGTCACCCACGATCTCGCGCCGGGCGCCAGGCTTGGCCTCAACCCCGACCAGAGCCGCTATGTGGTCGCCGTCATGCGCCGGGCCGCCGGCGATCCCCTGCTGGTATTCAACGGCCGCCACGGGGAATGGCGCGCCGTCGTCGCCGAGAGCGGCAAGCGCGGCGCGGTGCTGGAGGTCCAGGATCAGACAAGGCCGCAGGCCGTTGGTCCCGACCTCGATCTCATCGTCGCCACCGTGAAGCGTGCGCGGCTCGAGACGATCGTCGAAAAGGCCTGCGAACTAGGCGTGCGGCGGGTGCGGCTGGTGATCACCGAGCGGACCAATCCCGATCCCATCCGCTTGCCGCGGCTGAACGCCATCGCCGTCGAGGCCGCCGAACAGACCGGCCGCATCGACCTGCCGGAGATCGACGCGCCCGTGCGGCTGGCCGATCTCCTGGACGCCTGGGAGCCGTCGCGGCGACTGCTTTTCTGCGATGAGGCGGGCGACGCGCCGCCGGCGCTGCAGGCCCTGAAGGACCAGCCCCAAGGCCCCTGGGCGGTGTTGATCGGCCCCGAAGGCGGTTTTTCGCCGGCCGAGCGCGCCCGGCTGCGGGGGCTGGATCAGGCCGTCGCGGCCACGCTTGGCCCCAGAATCCTGAGGGCTGACACCGCGGCGATCAGCGCGTTGACCCTGTGGCAGAGCGTCTGCGGCGACTGGGGTGATTGCGTCACGCCGCGATAGGGGCCATTGCGGATCGCCATCGTTGCGCCCACTTCAGCGAACGGCGTAAAGATCGCCGCCGCTTGGGGCCTGGCCCGTGGCGAGAATATGGTCGGGCTGGGGAGAGAGACATGGCCGACGTCATTTGCGACGAGCGTCCCTTGGTGTTCGAGGATCTGGTCGCCTGGTTCGCCGACGGCTCCAAGGCCAAGGCCGACTGGCGCATAGGCGCCGAGCACGAGAAGTTCCCCTTTTATCTCAAGGACCATTCGCCGGTTCCCTATGAGGGGCCAAACGGCATCCACGCCCTTTTGACCGGCCTGATGCGGTTCGGCTGGCAAGGGGTGTTCGAGGGCGACACCCTGATCGGGCTGGAGCGCAACGGCGCCAATGTCAGCCTGGAGCCCGGCGGGCAGTTCGAACTGTCGGGCGCGCCGCTGCGCGACCTTCACGAGATCTGCGACGAGACCGGCGGCCACCTGTCGGAGGTCAAGACGGTCGCCGATGAGCTTGGCCTGGGCTTCCTGGGTCTCGGCTTCACCCCCACCTGGACGCGGGACCAGATCCCCGTGATGCCCAAGGGCCGCTACAAGATCATGCGCGCCTATATGCCGAAGGTCGGCGGCATGGGCCTGGACATGATGTTCCGCACCTGCACCGTGCAGGTGAACCTGGATTTCGGGTCCGAGGCCGACATGGTCAAGAAGTTCCGGACCAGCCTGGCCCTGCAGCCCGTCGCCACGGCCCTGTTCGCCAATTCGCCCTTCACCGAGGGCAAGCCCAATGGCTTCCTGTCGGCCCGGGCCAATGTGTGGACCGATGTGGACCCCGACCGGACCGGCATGCTGGACTTCGTCTTCAAGGACGGGTTCGGCTTCGAGACCTATGCCAACTATGCGCTGGACGTGCCGATGTACTTCGTGAAGCGCGAGGGCCGTTACATCGACGTGGCCGGGCGCTCCTTCCGCGAGTTCATGGAGGGCCGGCTGCCAGAGCTGCCCGGCGAGCGGCCGACCATCAAGGACTGGGCCGACCACGTCACCACCATCTTCCCCGAGGTGCGGCTCAAATATTATCTGGAGATGCGCGGCGCCGACGCTGGCCCCTGGAGCCGTCTCTGCGCCCTGCCGGCCCTGTGGACCGGCCTCCTCTATGACCAGGCGGCCCTCGATGCGGCCTGGGATGTCTGCAAGGACTGGTCGGTGGCCGACCATGAAGGCCTGCGCAGCCAGTCGGCGAAACTGGGTCTCAAGGCGCAGATCGACGGCCGCATCCTGCAGGACGTGGCCAAGGACGTTCTGGCCATCGCCCGCCAGGGTCTCAAGGCCCGCAATCGCCTGAGCGGCGGCTTGGTCGATGAGACGGGCTATCTGGCCGAGCTCGATGAAATCGCCGACAGCGGCAAGACCCCGGCCGAGCGGATGCTCGACCTCTATCACGGCGCCTGGAAGGGCGACGTCTCGAAGGCCTACGAAACCCTGGCCTTCTGAGGGGAGGCTCCGACCTGGCGGCCATGAACAGCCGCCACCGTCAGACAAGTGACGCATCCGTTCGCTAGAGGTCACCGCCATGACCCAGCCTCGCCGATTCGCCCGATTCGCCCTCCTCGCCGCCTTCGCCGCGGGTTCGGCCCTGGCCCATGAGAGCCCCGACCACCAAGCAACCAGGCTGGTGGCCATGGGCGCGGTCGCCGATGAAGCCGCCGCCGTTGATCCGGCGGCCCGCCACTGGCTGGCCGGCGACCACCATGTTCACAGCCGCTACAGCGTCGGCTGGACGCCCGATCCGGCCGGCGGTCCGCCCCAGCCGGAAATCGCCGGCGACGCCATCTATCCGATCCCGACCAATGCGGCCATGGCCGCCCGCTATGGCCTGTCCTGGATGGTCTCCACGGATCACGGGGGGCCCAACCACTCCAAGGTCAACCGCGACCTCGCCTATCCGGAGCTGGAGCGCGCCCGCGCCGAGGTCCCGGGCCTCATCCAGTTCTACGGCATGGAGTTCGACACCCCCGGGGCCGATCATTCCAGCCTGATCATTCCTCACACCCCTGATGAGCGCGATGTGCTGGAAGGGATCGAAAGCCGCTTCGCCAAGCGGGAGCCCTGGCCGGCCGACCTGTCCTGGGACACCGAGCCGCGGATGCTCGAGGCCCTGCGTCACATGCGCCAGATCGAAGCGCCGCCGGTGGTCATCGCCAACCATCCGTCGCGGTCGGCCACGGGCGTCGGCGAATGGGGACAGGACCGGCCCGGCGAACTGCGTGACTGGAACGACGCCGCGCCCCAGGTGGCCATCGGCATGGAGGGGGCGCCCGGCCACCAGGCCGCCGCCCTGCAGCCGGACGGCGCCATCGATCCGGAGGGCGCGCGCGGCGGCTATCGCAACAGCCCGACCCTGGGCGGCTTCGACCAGATGACCGCGCGTCTGGGCGGGTTCTGGGACTCCATGCTGGGCGAGGGGCGTCGCTGGTGGGTGACCTCAACCTCGGACTCCCACCGTCACTACACTGATGGCGGCAGTGATTTCTGGCCGGGCGAATATTCCAAGACCTATGTGAAAGCCGTCCGCAGCCACGCCGACATCCTGGACGGCCTGCGCCATGGGCGGGTCTTCGTCACCACCGGCGATTTGATCTCGGAACTGGACGTGACGGCCCAGGCGGGTGGCCAGACGGCTGAGATCGGCGAGGCGCTCAGGCTCGCTCCGGGAACCGATGTGGTGGTGACCATCCGGGCGCGCGATCCCGCCGCCGCTAATGCGGCCGGGCGGACGCCGCAGGTGGCGCGCATCGACCTGATCGTCGGGGACGTCACCGGGCCGGTCGCCGATCGTGCGGCGGCGGCCAATCCGACCACCCGCGTCGGGCGACGCTTCACCGCCGCCGACTGGCGCAGGGACGGCGAGGATATCATCGTCACCCACACCCTGAGCGGCCTGACGGGCGACGCCTATATCCGTGTGCGAGGGACCAGCGGGACCGAACTCGAACCGCAGCCGGACCCGGCGGGCGAGGACCCGTGGTCGGACCTCTGGTTCTACGCCAATCCCATCTTCCTGGAGATCGCGCCCGCTACGCCCTGAGACGCCGCGGCGCTCTCAGGAAGAGCGCTCAACTCTTGGGCGTCTCCACGTTCGGCGTCCAATGGTCCTTCTGACTTTGACCGCCGCCGGAGTCGGTATGTTGCACGACGGCGTCCACGTCCCGGTGATGGTCGTGCGGCGCGACCTCGTCGCCCACCGCATAGATCTTCACCCGATCGGCATAGAAGGCCACGCGGCCGTCGATCCGGGTCGCGCCGGGCAGGGGGTCCTCATAGGTCCAGGCGACGTTCTCCAGCACCTCGCCGCCCACCGTCACCGTATAGTAGCCGGCGTCACCCTTGAAAGGGCAGTGGGTGGAGCGGTCGGTCCGGGCGAAATAGCCCATCTCGATGTCGTCTCTGGGGAAATAGGCCACGGGCGCCAACCGGCCTTCGTGCAGGATCAGAACGTCATCGCTGTCGGCGATGATGTGGTCCTCGAACGCCACGCGCATGCGCCCGGCGGCGGGGACAATGTCGATGGTGTGGTTTGATCCGGGATCGCTCATGGGGCCTTCTCCTTTGAACACAGGGGGAACGCATGACCCTGGCGGTTGGCTCCGCCGCGCCGATACGTGGTGATGTTGGACGAGGCTTGCTTGTCTTGGCGCAGGCTGCGTGATCTTCTCCCCGTTTTCCGGGCTCCCCCGGGTCAAATGAACCTCGGCGCAGGCCTGCGGGCCGGCTCAACGCAGAATTAAGCGGAAGTCGATTCATGAACATCGTCGTCGTGCTCGGCGTGCTGATCACGCTGCTCACCGGTGTCCCGGTCTTGCTGCAGTTGATGCGCAACCATCCGCGGGGCCTGATCGTCCTGTTCTTCGCCGAGATGTGGGAGCGGTTCTCCTACTACGGCATGCGGGCCATCCTGATCTTCTACCTGACTCAGCACCTGTTGTTCGACGATGACGTCGCCAACGCCCAGTACGGCTCCTACACCTCGCTGGTCTATCTGCTGCCTCTGATCGGCGGCATCCTGGCCGACCGCTATCTGGGCACTCGCAAGGCTGTGGCCTTCGGCGCCCTGCTGCTGGTCGCCGGCCACCTGGCCATGGCTGTGGAGGGCGAACCGACCCGCGAGGTTCTGACCTATGCAGGCCAGACCTATGAGGTCGCCGCTGAGGGCCGGATGGACGGCCGCCAGGTCCGCCTGGTGGTGGAGGGCGAGCCCTACGCCTTCGGCCCCGCCCAAGGCGGCGGCCTGCAGATCATCGACCTGCCCGCGACCGCGCCGCTGCCGGCGGTGCTGCCGGCCGGCAGCTATGAGATGACCCAGACCGCCGATCCCGTGGGGGTCAACATCTTCTATCTGGCGGTCTCGCTGATCATCCTTGGAGTGGGCTTCCTAAAGCCCAACATCTCCACCATCGTGGGTCAGCTCTATCCGCAAGGGGATCCGCGCCGGGATTCCGGCTTCACCCTCTACTATTACGGCATCAATCTCGGCGCCTTCTGGGCCTCGGTGCTCTGCGGCCTGCTCGGCCAGCACTTCGGCTGGGGCTATGGCTTCGGCCTGGCCGGCGTCGGCATGGCCCTGGGCTGGGTGGTCTTCGTGCTCGGCAAGCCGCTGCTCGAAGGCCATGGGGAGCCGCCGGAGCCGGAGAAGCTCAAGGCGCCCATCTTCGGCCCGCTGAATCGCGAATGGCTGATCTATCTGGCGACCATTCCCTGCATCGGCGTGGTCTGGTGGCTGGTGCAGCGCAACGCTGTGGTGGGCTGGGTGCTCAGCGTGGCCATCATCGCCTCGCTGGTCATCATCGCCTATGTGATCCTGCGAATCTGCCAGACCAGAGAAGAGCGCCAGCGGATGATGCTGGCCACCGTGCTGATCTTCGGCGCCGTGGTCTTCTGGACCCTCTTCGAACAGGCCGGCACCTCGCTCAACCTGTTCGCCGCGCGAAACGTAGACCTCGCCATCACCAGTCAGGCCACGACCTTCCTGGGCATGCCCATGGGGACGCCCGAACAGCTGGCCGCCGCCGGCGTGGACACCGGCGGGTGGTGGGGCTGGATCAATTCCGGCATCGCCGCGGCCCAGGTGCAGTCGTTCAACGCCGGCTTCATCCTGATCTTCGCGCCGATCTTCGCTGCGCTGTGGGCCTTCCTCGGCCGCCGCGGCATGGACCCCGACCCGACCATGAAATTCGGCCTGGGCCTGCTGCAGGCGGGGCTTGGCTTCATGGTGGTGGTGTGGAGCGCAGGGCTCGCCGACGCCAGCTTCCGGGTGCCGCTGATGGTGCTGGGCCTGCTCTACCTGCTGCACACTACCGGCGAGCTCTTCCTCTCGCCCGTCGGCCTTTCGGAGATCACCAAGCTCTCCCTGACCTCGGTGGTGTCGTTCATGATGGCGGTCTGGTTCCTGTCCAGCGCCATCGCCCAGTATGTGGGCGGCTGGATCGCCGGCCTCGCCGGGACCGAGACCGTCGGCGGCCAGGTGCTGGACCCGGCGCAGGCTCTGCAGAGTTCGGTCGAGGTGTTCCGAATGCTGGGCTATTGGGGCCTGGGCGCAGGCCTGGTCTTCATAGTCCTCAGCTTCTTCATCAAGGGCTGGGCCCACGGAGTCAGCGCCGGCCACGGTCCGTCGCCCGAGCCGATCGCCCCGACCCTGGATGGCGAGCGCCAGGCGGTGAACCCGCAGACCCTGCGCGACGATCGGAATGCCTGACGGTTTGGAAGCGGCGGCCTGACAGCCGCCGCTTCCTTATCCGCCCAGCGTCTTGCTGATGCGGAAGCGGTACATGCGGCCGAAGTCGATGTCCCGGTCGTCCACATAGGCGATGTCGGCGCTGTCGCGGGGCCCGGCATAGACGGTGCGGGTGCGGCGCACGCCCCGCTCGGTTACATTGGGAATCTCAAAGCGCAGGACGATGTCCGGCCGGGGCTTCCACTCGACGAACGGCACGACGAAGGGGCGCAGCTTGGTCGTCGAGACCTCGTCATAGCGGTAATAGGTTTCCCGCCAGCCGCCGAATACGTCCACCCCCCAGGTCGAGGATATCGACGGCAGGTCCTGGCTGAAATGGGCCTCCCACTCCACGGGCCGCAGGCCGGAAATCTCCCGGGATTCGCCCGTGGTGGGATCATCGACCGCCGACCGGCGCCAGGTTCCTTCGCCCCGTAGCTGGGCGCCCTTCAATCCCACCCGATCGAAGGGCAGGGTCAGGGTCAGGGCCAATTCCTCGCGCACCCCTGAGCCGATATTGGCCGGGGCGTCATAGATTTTCCCGCCGTCCAGACGCACCGGCGCGCGATCGACCACGTCGGTGATCTCGGCGCGGCGCAGGGTGACCACTAGGGCGCCCCCGGTCCAGAAGCGCCGCTCGACGGCGGCCTCGACGATCCATTCCTGAGCCGGGTCGAGATCGGGATTGCCGGCGAGAAGCACGCCGGTGTTGAGGGAGGACGAGGCGACGAAGTCGTCGAAATCCAGCTGGCCCACCGTCCGCTCGACCCTGAACCGTAGCTGGGTGTGCTCATCCTGGGCCCAGGTCAGGCTGAGCTGCGGCTTGGCGAACTGCAGCGACTTTTCCAGCTCGACATCCCCCTCCGACGAGATGTCCGAGGCTTCGAAGCGAAGGCCGCTATCCAGGGTCAGCCGCGGGCTGGCCCGCCAGGCCAGCTTGGCGAAGGCCTCGCCGCGGCGCTCTTCCACCTTCACATTGGCGGCGGGCAGGACCACGGGAAGCCCGTTCTCGGCGAAGGCGGTGGCGCTATCGAGGGTGTTGATGGCCCCCTCCGCGCCGACCTCCCAGGACAGGGCCTCGGTCTGGCGCCAGCGCAGGACGCCGCGGGCGATGGTTTCGGTGGTCTCGCTCTCCAGGTCGAAGCGGCCGCGATAGGTGGGATCGTCGAACTGCGACTCGATGGTCTCATCGGCGGTCTGGCGCAGGCCGATCAGTTCCAGGCTGGTGCGTGGTCCCAGGGGTCGGGTGAAACTGGCTCCCAGCTCGGTCTCGGTCAGGTCGAAGACCTCGCGGCTGACCTCGCGGGTGGCCGGTCCGAAATTGAGTTCGTCATAGGTGAAGTGGTCCACGAAGAGCCGGCCGTTGGCGCGCAGCTGACCTCCGCCCAGGGGCCGCTCGACCGCCCCGGTCAGGGCCCCGTTCGTCCCCGTGCCCTCGCTGTCCACGAAGCTGACGATCAGGGGAACGCCGGTCCTGTCGGTCCGGACGCGAGGGCCATCGCCCGCCCCGTCATCGGGCCCCTGGCCGCCGACGAAGCCCGCCTCCCAGGCCGTCTGGCCCAGGCGGCCCGAGCCTTCGAGGCGCAGACCCAGCAAGTCGCGGCCGTCATAGACATGGCGGTAGGCGAGGGCGACCAGTCCCTGGACGGAGCTCGTCTCTGTACGGATCAGATTGGCCAGCACCGACTTGCCCTGCATGTCGATGCCGGGCGCGCCGCCGCGGATCAGGTCGATGCGGGCGACCTGCGACGCCGGAATGCGGCGGAGGATCTCTTCCAGGTCGTCAGACTTCGAGGCGGGCCTGCGGCCGTCGATCAGCACATTGCCGGCCGCCCCTTCGAACCCGCGGACATTGTCGCCGCCGTCGAGGACGAAGCCTGGCAGCCGCTCGATCATCTCAAGCGCCGTGGTGGGCTGGGCCGCGGCGAAAAAGGATGGCGGATAGCTGATGGCGCCGCTGCCCTCGGCGGCCGCAGGGGCGGCCTCCGCCGCGGGTTCGGGCGCCTGGGCCAGGGCCTGGGCCGGCAGGGCCAGCGGGCAGGCCGCGGCGAACGCAGCGAGGGCGCGGGTGATCATCTGGTCTCTCCTCCGGCGGCCAGATGATCCAGGCTCGGCTATCAGGGCCAGTTAAATCCCTGACAGGTTCGGAAATCGCCGTTCGGGCTCAGAGGCTCGTGCCGCCCACCGTCAGGCCGGTGATCTTCAGGGACGGCTGGCCCACGCCGACCGGCACGCTCTGGCCCGACTTGCCGCAGACCCCGACGCCGGGGTCGAAGCCGAAGTCGTCGCCGATCATGGTCACGCGCGTCAGGGCGGACGGGCCGTCGCCGATCAGGGTCGCGCCCTTGACGGGCGAGGTGATCCTGCCGTCCTCGATCAGATAGGCCTCGGTGCACTGAAAGACGAACTTGCCGTTGGTGATGTCCACCTGACCGCCGCCGAAATTGGCGCAGTAGAGGCCGCGCTTGGTCGAGGTGATCATCTCCTCGCGCGGGGTGGAGCCGCCTTCCATGGCCGTGTTGGTCATCCGAGGCATGGGCAGATGGGCGTAGGACTGGCGCCGGCCATTGCCCGTGGCGGCGTGGCCCATCAGCCGGGCGCTCATCCGATCGTGCATATAGCCGACCAGGATGCCGTCCTCGATCAGCACGGTACGCTCTGTGGGGGTGCCTTCGTCGTCCACGGTCAGCGAGCCACGGCGACCGGCCAGGGCGCCGTCGTCGAACACGGTCACGCCGGGCGCGGCCACCCGCTGGCCGATCTTGCCGGAGAAGGCCGAGGTGCCCTTGCGGTTGAAGTCACCCTCCAGCCCGTGGCCGACGGCCTCGTGCAGCAGCACGCCGTTCCAGCCGGGGCCCAGCACCACGTCCATCTCGCCGGCCGGGCAGGCGACGGCCTCCAGATTGACCAGGGCCTGGCGCAACGCCTCCTCGCCCTGCTCATGCCAGGCGTTGGGACCGATCCAGTTTTCGAAGCCGGCGCGACCGCCGGCGCCGGAAAAGCCGACCTCGCGGCGGCCGTCCTTCTCGACGGTCACCTGGATATTGATGCGCGACAGGGGGCGGACATCGCGGATCAGCCGGCCGTCGGCCCGCAGGATCTCCACGATCCGCCGCTCGCCGCTCAGGCTGGCCATCACCTGCACCACACGCGGGTCGCGGGCGCGGGCCCAGGCGTCGATCTCCTGAAGCAGGGCGACCTTGGCGGCGAAGTCCGGCGAGGCGAGCGGATCGTCTTCGCCATAGAGGCGGGTATTGGTCGAGCGCGGGCCTTCGGCGGCCACGCCTTGATAACCGCGTTTGGCCAAGGCCGCCGACTGGCCGGCCCGCCGCAGGGCGGCCTCCGAGATTTCGCTGGAATGGGCGTAGCCGGCGGTCTCTCCCGCCACGACCCGCAGGCCAAAGCCCTCGGTCGAATCATAGGCCGCCGATTTCAGGCGACCGTCGTCGAAGAGGAACGACTCGCTCTCCGAGCGCTCGGCGAAAATCTCGCCGTCATCGGCGCCCGCCAGGGCCTCGCCCAGGATTTCGCGGGCGCGTTCGGGGGCGACGCCGCAGGAGTCCAGGATGGAAGGCGCAGGCGTATGGGCGTTCATAAGTGACCTCGAAAACGAGCAGGCTCCAAGACATAGGGGCTCTGGGGCTCCGCGTCACGGCCAGGCGCCCGCAGCGATGCAAACTTGGACTCCGGGCGATGCGTCATATGGCCTCGTTCACGTTCGCCTCAGACAATCGCAACCGACCGCCTTGCGCCTTGGCAAGCTAGGGGAGAGCGCGTATGCACGCCCGCTGAGGGCCTAGCGGCGATGTCTTCGCTGCGTAAGCCTCGTTTCAGTCGGGGGGCGGCGACCACGCATTCGGCGGGAGGTCCGCCCGGCCAAAGAGACCGAGGGGACATGAAGTCGAGCTTGCAGGGGATGCGGACGTGGGCGGCAGGCGCCGTCGCGGTCGCCATGACGGCGTTCTGGGGTGTCCAGGCGCTGGCCCAGGACCTTATGGGTCAGCCTACGCCTAAGGGGATTGCGCTACAGCCGGCCGCCGCGCCGCTGAAGCATGACGCGGTCTTCTTCCATGACGCCATTCTGATGCCGATCATCACGATCATCACCCTGTTCGTGGCCGGTCTGCTGATCTGGGTGATCGTGCGCTACAACGCCCGTTCCAACCCGGTGCCGGCGAAGTTCAGCCACAACACCACCATCGAGGTCGTCTGGACCCTGGTGCCGGTGCTGATCCTGGTCTTCATCGCCATCTTCTCGTTCCGGCTGCTGTTCAACTACAATGACATGCCTCGCCCGGACCTGACGGTGAAGGCCGTCGGCTATCAGTGGTACTGGGGCTATGAATATCCCGACCACGAGGTGGGCGAGTTCATCTCCAATATCCTGCCGGAAGAAGAGGCCGACGCCGCGGGCGTGCCGTACCTGCTGGCCGCCAACGAGCCCATGGTGGTTCCGGTGGGCAAGACGGTGCGGGTGCTGGTCACCGCCGCTGACGTCATCCATTCCTTCGCGCTTCCGGCCTTTGGTCTGAAGACCGACGCCATTCCAGGCCGCGTGAACGAGACCTGGTTCACCGCCGAGAAGGAAGGCGTCTATTACGGCCAGTGCTCGGAGCTGTGCGGCGTGGATCATGCCTTCATGCCCATCGAGATCCGGGTCGTGAGCCAGGCGGACTTCGAAGCCTGGGTCGCCAGCAAGGGCGGCAATCCCTCGGGCCAGGCCGCCACCACCGAGGCCGAGGCCTCTGCGCCCACCATCGACGAGGCCGGCGTCGACGCCGCGGCCGTCGAGGGTGAAACCACCGATGAGGCGGCCGATGCGCCGCAAGAGACCGCTGCGCCTGCTGCCGCAGCGGTCGCGAACTGACCCAGGGGTAGAGTAAGATGGCTCACGCCGCCGCACACGGTCACGACGACCACGATCACAAGCCGGGCTTCTTCACCCGCTGGTTCCTGTCCACCAACCACAAGGACATCGGCACCCTGTACCTGCTGTTCGCCATCATGGCGGGCATCGTGGGCGGGGCTCTGTCGGGCCTGATCCGCTGGGAGCTGGCTGAGCCCGGCATCCAGGTGTTCGTCCAGGGCTCCTGGCTCGACCAGCTTGGCTGGATCGACGCCAGCCACCATGGCTACAACGTCGTGGTCACCGCCCACGCCCTGGTCATGATCTTCTTCATGGTCATGCCGGCGATGATCGGCGGGTTCGGCAACTGGTTCGTTCCGATCATGATCGGGGCGCCGGACATGGCCTTCCCGCGGATGAACAACATCTCGTTCTGGCTGCTGGTGGCCGCCTGGGTCCTGTTGCTGCTGTCCATGTTCGTCGACGGCGGCCCGGGCCGCGGCTTCGGCGGCGGCTGGACGATCTATCCGCCGCTCTCGACGCTCGGCCATACCGGCCCGTCCATGGACCTGGCCATCCTGTCGCTGCACGTGGCCGGCGCCAGCTCGATCCTCGGCGCGATCAACTTCATCACCACCATCTTCAACATGCGCGCGCCGGGCATGACCCTGCACCGGATGCCGCTGTTCGCCTGGTCGGTGCTGATCACCGCCTTCCTGCTGCTGCTGTCCCTGCCGGTCCTGGCGGGCGCCATCACCATGCTGCTGACCGACCGCAACTTCGGCACCAGCTTCTTCAACGCCGCCGGCGGCGGCGACCCGGTGATGTTCCAGCACCTGTTCTGGTTCTTCGGTCACCCCGAGGTCTACATCCTGATCCTGCCTGGCTTCGGCATCATCAGCCACATCGTGTCGACCTTCTCGCGCAAGCCGGTGTTCGGTTACCTGGCCATGGCCTACGCCATGGTGGCCATCGGCTTCGTCGGCTTCGTCGTGTGGGCGCACCACATGTACACCGTCGGCATGAACATCAATCTGCGCGCCTACTTCGTGGCCGCGACCATGGTCATCGCCGTTCCGACCGGGGTGAAGATCTTCTCCTGGATCGCCACCATGTGGGGCGGGTCGATCAGCTTCAAGACGCCCATGCTGTGGGCCATCGGCTTCATCTTCCTGTTCACCGTGGGCGGCGTCACCGGCGTGGTCCTGGCCAATGCCGGCATCGATTACAGCCTGCACGACACCTATTACGTCGTGGCCCACTTCCACTACGTGCTCAGCCTGGGCGCGGTGTTCGCCATCTTCGCCGGCTTCTACTACTGGTTCGAGAAAATCTTCGGCGTGAAGTACCGCGAGTGGGCCGGCGTGCTGCACTTCTGGATCACCTTCATCGGCGTGAACCTGATCTTCTTCCCGCAGCACTTCCTCGGCCTGCAGGGCATGCCCCGCCGCTATGTGGATTATCCGGAGGCCTACACCTACTGGAACCACGTCTCGTCGGTGGGCTACGCCATTACCGCGGTCGGTGTGGTGGTCTTCCTGCTGATCCTGCTGGAAGCCGCCGTCGTGCGCCGCAAGGCCGAGGCCAATCCGTGGGGTGAAGGCGCCACGACCCTGGAATGGACGCTGCCTTCGCCGCCGCCGTTCCACCAGTTCAACGAACCGCCGGTCATCAAGGGCGACAGCCACCACTGACCGGACGGCCCGGACGAGACAGGGGCGCGGATCGGTCACAGCCGAACCGCGCCCCTTCGCCGTTGTGCCGGGTCTGATTAGGAGTATGTCTTGGCGACCATGACGCCCGCCATTCCAGTGACCGCCCAGCCTGCCCGTTGGCAGGACTATATGCAGCTGCTCAAGCCGCGGGTGATGTCTCTGGTGGTCTTCACCGGCGCCACGGGTCTGATCTGCGCCGATGCGCCGATCCACCCGCTGCTGGGCGCGGTCGCCATCCTCTGCATCGCCATCGGGGCTGGCGCCTCGGCCGCCCTCAACATGTGGTACGACGCCGATATCGACGCCCTCATGCGCCGCACCCGCGGGCGGCCGGTGCCGGCCGGGCGGGTCCAGGGGGCCGAGGCCCTCTCCATGGGCGTCGTGCTGTCGCTGCTGTCGGTGATGTTCATGGGCGTGGCGGTCAACTGGCTCGCCGCGGGCCTGCTGGCCTTCACCATCTTCTTCTACGCCGTCGTCTATTCGATGTGGCTCAAGCGCTCGACGGCCCAGAACATCGTCATCGGCGGCCTGGCCGGCGCGCTGCCCCCGGTGATCGGCTGGGCTGCGGCGGCGGGCGAAACGCCCCTGAACGCCTGGCTGCTCTGCGCCATCATCTTCATGTGGACGCCGCCCCACTTCTGGGCCCTGGCCCTCTACACCAGCGAGGACTACGAGAAGGCCGGCGTGCCGATGATGCCGGTGGTCGCAGGCCCGGCCTCCACCCGCCGACAGATCTTCATCTACAGCCTGCTGTTCACGCCGCTCTGCCTGGTCCCGGCCTTCACGGGCCTGGGCGGAACCGCCTACCTGGCGGTGGCGGGCCTCGGCGGCGCGGTGTTCCTGATCCTCGCCTGGCGGGTGCTGCGCAGCGCGGCGGGCGACAGCGCCGATCCGCGCGTGGACGGGCGTCTCTATGATGTGCGCGCCGGCGCCAAGGACGCGCGTAACCTGTTCGCCTTCTCGATCCTCTATCTCAGCCTGTTGTTCGCGACCCTGCTCATCGAGGGGCTGCTTGGCGCGCCGAGCTTCATGAACCTGATCCCCGGAGCGGCATGATGAGCGATGCGAAGGATCCCCCGTCGGCTCAAGACGCCGCCAGCGGTTCGGAACAGGGTGCAGGTCCCGATCCCATGAAGGCCAAGCGGGGCCGCAATATCGCCCTGGCCCTGGGTCTGGTGGGCTTTGCTGTGCTCGTCTTCCTCGTCACCGTCGTTCGCCTGGGAGCCAATATCCTTGACCGCCCCCTCTGAACCGAATGCGCCCCCGCCCGTCGACCGCAGCCGCCGCAACGTCCGGCTGGGACTGATCTGCGTCGGCGTGTTCGCCGGCATGGTCGGCATGGCCTATGCCTCGGTGCCGCTTTATCGCGCCTTCTGCCAGGTGACCGGCTTTGACGGCACGGTCAGCCGGGCCGAGGCGGCCCCGAGCCAGGTCATCGACAAGACCCTGAACATCCGGTTCGACACCAATGTGCGCAACCTGCCCTGGACCTTCCGCTCCGAGCAGGTGTCGCAAAGCCTGAAAATTGGCGAGACGGGCCTGGCCTTCTTCGACGTCACCAACAACGGCGATGCGCCGATCACCGGCCGGGCGGTCTATAACGTCGTGCCCGAGGCCGCCGGCGCCTATTTCCGCAAGCTGGAGTGCTTCTGCTTTTCGGACCAGACGATCGCCCCGGGCGAGACCATCAAATTCCCCATGGTCTACTTCGTCGATCCCGAATACGCCGAGGACTTCGAGACCCGGAACAAGGCCGAGATCACCCTGTCCTACACCTTCTTTCCGTCCAGCGAGGACGCCCAGGCGCAGGCGCGTACCCACGCCCCGACAGACCTGGCCGCTTCGGCTCTTGGCGGATCGCAAGGGGCGGGGCTATAGCACCATTCAGACCACCCGTCGGCGGAGAGAGCAGCCGGGCCGGCGGTACGAGATTATGAGGGGTTAGGACCGAGATGGCCCAAGCAGGCGTCAAGCACGACTATCACCTGGTGAATCCCAGCCCGTGGCCCCTGTTGGCCTCGCTGGGCGCCACCATCATGGCCGTCGGCCTGGTGACCTGGTGGAAGGGCCTCTTTGGCCTTCCTGCGGGCACCTGGTGGCTGTTCGCCGCCGGCTTCGCCCTGATCATGCTGGTGGCGACCGCCTGGTGGATCGACGTCACCAAGGAAGCCAACGCCGGCGATCACACCCCTGTGGTCTCCATCGGTCTGCGATACGGCATGATCCTGTTCATCGCCTCCGAAGTGATGTTCTTCGTGGCCTGGTTCTGGGTCTTCTTCGAGATGGCGCTCTTCCATGAGCACCGCACGCTTTCGAGCATCGAGGAAGTCCGTCAGGCCTGGGCCACCTGGCCGCCCGCCGGCATCGAGACCGTGCCCGCCTGGAACCTGCCCCTGGTCAACACCTTGACCCTGCTGCTCTCGGGCACCACCGTGACCTGGGCCCACCATGCGCTGCAGCAGGGCGACCGCAAGGGCGCCAAGCTGGCTCTTATCCTGACCGTGATCCTGGGCGCGCTCTTCAGCCTCATCCAGGCCTACGAGTATCATCACATCCTCTCGCACGAATACTTCTTCTCCGAGAACGCGATGAACTCAGGGCTCTATGGCTCGTCCTTCTTCATGGCCACGGGCTTCCACGGCTTCCACGTCCTGGTCGGCACCATCTTCCTGCTGATCTGCCTGATGCGCCTGATGCGCGGCGGCTTCACCCCGGAGAGGCACTTCGGCTTCGAGGCGGCCGCCTGGTACTGGCACTTCGTCGACGTGGTCTGGCTCTTCCTCTTCGCCTTCATCTATGTGGTGTTTGGCGGGGCTGGCGGGCACTAGCCGATGACGCGGCCCAATCCGCTCCTTTCGGGTCTCGCCGGTCGGTGCCCGAACTGCGGAGAGGGCCACCTCTTCGACGGCTTCCTGAAGGTCGCGCCCCAGTGCGAGGCCTGCGGTTATGATCTGGCGAAGGCCGATTCCGGCGATGGTCCGGCGGTCTTCGTCATTCTCATCGCCGGTTTCGTCGTCGCCTTCGCCGCGCTCTATGTGGAGCTGGCCTTCACGCCGCCCATCTGGCTGCACCTTCTGCTCTGGCTGCCGCTGACCGTCATGGTCTCCCTGGGGCTCCTGCGCCCGATGAAGGGGGTCATGCTTGCCGCCCAGATCGCCAACCGGGCGTCCCAAGCCCGAACCGATGATTGACACCGTCGCCACCCGCCGCCTCCCCATCGGCCTGACCCTGGTGGTCCTGATCGCCCTGGGCATCCTCATCGCTCTGGGCGTCTGGCAGCTTCAGCGGCTGGGCTGGAAGACCGAACTCCTGGCCCAGATCGAGGCCCGCTCCACCGCCGAGCCTGTCGCGGCGGGCGAGATTCTGGCCCGCGCAGGGCAGGGGGAGGATGTGGGCTTCTACCGGGTGCGCCTGACCTGTCCGGGCCTCGACACCGCCCCCTTCCTGCAGCTCTACGGCCTCAAGAACGGCCAGGCCGGCCAGAGGCTGTTCTCCGCCTGCCCGGTGGAGGGCGGCGCCTATCGCAGCATCCTGGTGGATCGCGGCTTCGTCCCCGACACGGTCGAGGCCCGCCCGCCGGTGGCCAGCGAGCGCGGCGCAACGCCGGTCGAGGTGGTCGGTCTGCTGCGCGAGCCCGACGCCCCCAACTTCGTCACCCCGGAAAACCAGCCGGCCCAGAACCTCTGGTACGGCAGCGACGTGCCGGCCATGGCCGAGGCCCTGGGCGCCCCGGCCCCGGCGCCGGTCTTCCTGCTGGCCGAAACCTCAAGCAATCCCGATTTCGCCGCCCTGGACCCCACGCCTCTTCCCGGCGAGATCGCCAACCGGCATCTGGAATACGCGCTGACCTGGTTCGGCCTTGCGGGCGCCCTGATCGCCGTCTATGCCGCCATGCTCTGGCGCAGATGGAAGAGTTGATGCGGTATGTCTCCACCCGGGGCCAGGCCCCGGCGGTCGGCTTCGTAGACGCGGTCCTGGCCGGCCTCGCCCCCGACGGCGGGCTCTATGTGCCCGAGACCTGGCCGACCTTCACGCCGGAAGAGATCGCCGCCTTCCGCGGCAAGCCCTACGCCCATGTGGCCGCCGAGGTCCTGGCGCGCTTCGCGGGCGAAGAGATCCCGCGCGAGGCGGTCAACGCCATGTGCGAAGAGGCCTACGCCACCTTCGCCCACGCCGCCGTCGTGCCGCTGGTGCAGCTCGCCCCCGACGCCTTCCTGGCCGAGCTGTTCCATGGGCCGAGCCTGGCGTTCAAGGACGTGGCCATGCAGCTGCTGGCCCGCCTCTATGACCACGTCCTGGCCGGCCAGGACCGGGTCCAGACCATCCTCTGCGCGACCTCGGGCGACACCGGCGGCGCCGCCGTCGAGGCCTTCCGCGGCCGGGCTCATGTGCGGGTCTGCGCCCTCTTCCCGGAGGGCCGGATCTCCGAGGTCCAGCGCCGGTTCATGACCACCGCGACCGAGGACAATGTCCGCTGCGTCGCGGTCCAGGGCACCTTCGACGACTGCCAGGCCATCGTGAAGGCCGCCTTCCAGGACCAGAGCCTGCGCCAGGCCGTGGACCTCACCGGGGTCAACTCGATCAATTTCGCCCGGATCGTGGCCCAGAGCGTCTACTACTTCACCACAGCCGTCGCCGTGGGCGCGCCGGAACGGGCCATCTCCTACTGCGTGCCCTCGGGCAATTTCGGAGACGCCTTCGCCGGCTTCGTCGCCCGCCAGATGGGCCTGCCCATCGAGCGGATCGTGGTGGCGACCAATTCCAACGACATTCTAGCGCGCGCCTTCACCGACGGCCGCTATGCCCGCGGCGAGGTGATGGCCACCCAGAGCCCGGCCATGGACATCCAGTCGGCCTCCAACTTCGAGCGGCTCTATTTCGAGGCCGTGCGCCGGGAGGCCGTCGAGACCGCGCGGGCCTTCACCGCCTTTGGCGAGGCCGGCCATATCGACATCCCGCCCGCCGCCCAGGCCTTCATGGGCGAGCTGTTCACCGGCGTGGCGGTGAGCGAGGACGAGACCGCCCGCACCATGCTGGCGACCCTGAACGAGACCGGCGAGCTCATCGACCCGCACACCGCCGTGGGCGTGGCGGCCCTGCGCCAGGCCCGGGACCTGCCCGGTCCGATCATCGTGCTGTCCACCGCCCATCCGGCCAAGTTCCCCGAGGCGGTCGCCGCAGCCACGTCGGTGACGCCGGGCCTGCCGCGTTGGACCCAGAGCCTGGCGGCGCGTCCCGAACGGTTCGACCGGCTGCCGGCCGACGCCGAGGCCATCAAGGCCTGCGTCCGCGCCTTCGCCGAGAGCTAGGGTTTGGCTTCGGTTCACCGCCTGACCAATGGCGTCCGGGTCGTCTGCGACCCGATCCCCGGCCTTGAGACAACCGCCCTGTGCGTCGTGGCGGGCCGCGGCGCGCGGTATGAGGACGCCGCACGGTCGGGCTGGTCGCACCTGCTCGAACACATGGTCTTCAAGGGCGCCGGCGACCGCTCGGCCATGGAGATCGTCGAGGCCATCGAGGCCCAGGGCGGGCAGATCAACGCCGCCACCGGCTATGAGCGCACCAGCTTCCAGGTGCGCTGCCTGGCTGGCGGCCTCGACCTGGGCTCGGCCGTGCTGGCCGATCTGGTCCTGGCGCCGCGCATGGACGCAGACGACCTCGCCCGGGAAAAGCAGGTGGTCGGCCAGGAGATCGCCGAGGCCGCCGACACCCCTGACGACCTGGTGTTCGAGATGGCCCAGGCCGCCGCCTATGGCGACCAGCCCCTGGGACGCTCGATCCTCGGCACCACTGGCTCGATCGCAGGCGCCGACCCGGCCAGCCTGTCGGACTGGCGGGCCTGCCTCTATGACCCGCAGTCCCTGGTGGTCAGCGCCGCAGGCGCTGTGGACGAAGCCGCCCTGCTGGCCCTGGCCGAGCGGGATTTTGGCGCCGCCAAATCTCCTGCTACGGGCGCGCCCACTGCGCCGCCGGCCTTCTTCACCGGCGGCGAGGCGGTGAGCGTCAAGGCGCTGGAGCAGGCCAATCTGGTCTTCCTGCTGCCCAGCGTCGGGGTCAGCGATCCGGACTATTTCGCCCTGCGTCTGTTCGCCGAGATCCTCGGCGGCGGCATGGCTTCGCGCCTGTTCCAGGAGGCCCGGGAAAAGCGCGGCTTGGCCTATGCGGTCGACGCCTATAGCGAGACCTATGCCGACCAGGGCGTGCTGGGGGTCTTCGCCGGTTGTGCGGCCAAGGACGCGGTCGAGTTGGCCAAGGTGGCGGCCGGCGAGATCGCGGGCCTGGGCGAGAGCGTCGGCGAGGCCGAACTGGCCCGCGCCAAGGCCCAGCTGAAGGGCGCCATGTTCATGATGCGGGAATCGCCCCTGGCCCGGGCCGAACAGACCGCAGCCCAGCTCCTGCTGTTCGACCGGCCCCTGCCGCCGGCCGAGATCGCCGCGGGCATTGAAGCGGTGAGGCCGGCCGACCTCGCCCGCCTGGGCGCGGCCATGTGCGCCAGCGGCCGGGCTGCGGTTTCGGTGCTGGGACCTCGTCAGGCCGGCCCCGCGGCGCAGGCCTTCACGCGGGCCCTGTTCGCGCGCGCCTGAGCGTATCGGGCGCCATCTTCGCCAGCCACGCTTGACGTCGCGCCTTTTCAAGGCCGCAATTCCCCCATGGCATTGTTGGACTGGATCGCCTCGGAAGGCGGATTGCGGGTGGTTGGGGACGGCGTGCTGCTGCGCCCGCCAAGGCCTGCCGACTATGCGGAATGGCGCGACCTGCGGGCGGCCTCGCGAGCCTTTCTCCAGCCCTGGGAGCCGACCTGGCCCGCCGACGATCTGACCCGCGTGGCCTTTCGCCGCCGCCTGTCGGCCTATGCCCGCGACCGGGAGGCCGGCGTCGCCTTCAGTTTCTTCGTTTTTCAGGAATCCGATGGCGCGCTCAGCGGCGGCATCACCCTGTCCAACATCCGCCGGGGCGTCGCGCAGATGGGTACGGTCGGCTACTGGTGTGGCCAGGGGTTTACCCGCCGGGGCCTGACCCTGGCCGCAGCCCGGGCGCTCAACGGCTTCGCCTTCGACACCCTCGGGCTCCACCGGCTGGAGGCGGCGTGCCTGCCGCACAATGACGCATCACGCCGATTGCTCGCCAAGGCGGGCTTCCAGGAGGAAGGCTTTGCTAAGGCTTATCTGAAAATTAACGGCGTTTGGCGAGATCATGTCCTGTTCGGACAGGTCTCTCCCCGCGGCGGAAGCGACCGGTCGGCGGACGCTGTTTCAGTTTAGCCGGCACGCGCCGGCCTCGAGAGGCCATGCCGAGCGACCGTTGGATCTGGGACGCCACCACCACGCTGGAAGCGCTAGGCGCTGCCGATGTGGCCCTGTGGCATTGGGAGCCGGAGCGCGATCAGCTCCGCTTCACCGGGGCCTCGCGCGTCCTGGGCCTGGGTCCCCTGGCCCCCGAATGCTCCTCGGCCGCCATGCGGGCCCTGGCCCTGCCCCAGGACCGCGCCCGCGCGGACGACGTGCTGAGGGTGCAGGAGCCCGGATCCGAGGTCGCGGTGCGCCTGCGCATGCGCGGCGGAGGGGTGTGCATCTGGCGGGGAATCTGGCTTGAGGAAGGCGTGCGCGCCGCCGGCGTCGTCGCCGCCGAGACCAAGTTCGCCGCCTCCGATCTCGACAATCTCACAGGCCTGCTGGACCGCAAGAGCTTCATCCTGCGCGCCCGCGAGCATCTGCAGCACCCAGGCGACTACGAGTTGGTCGTCGCCGACCTCGACCGTCTGCGCCGGCTGAACGAAGCCCTGGGGCATGAGCGCGCCGACCTGGTCCTGGCGGCGCTGGGGTCAAGGCTGGCCGCCGCCTTCCGGCCAGGCGTGCTGTTGTCCCGCGTCGGCGAAGACGAATTCGGCGTGCTGGCGCCGGTGAGCGACACGCCGACCAGCGAGGTCCTGCGCCACGCTCTGGAGCGGCCCCTTCGTGTGGCGGGCTTCGACATCCATCCAACCCTCTCGGTGGGCGCGGTGCGGGCCAAGGGCGGCGACGAGGCGCCGGAGGCCGCCGAGCTGTTGCGTCGGGCCGAGCTTGCCGTAGAGGCGGCCAAGACCGGCGGCCGGGGCGGGGCGGCGGCCTATGGCCGAAGCCTGGAAAGCGACGGCCTTTCGCGTCTGGCCCTGGAGAGCGATCTGCGCGGCGCCATCGGCCGGGGCGAGCTGATGCCCTACTACCAGCCGATCGTGCGCCTCTCCACCGGCGCGCTGTCGGGCTTCGAGGCCCTGGTCCGCTGGCGTCATCCCAGGCGTGGCCTGCTGGCGCCCGACCAGTTCCTGCCGCTCTGCGAAGAGATGGGCCTGATGAGCGCGCTCGGCGCCCACATGATGCGCGAGGCCGCCGGCCAGCTCGCCATCTGGCGCGACACCCACAGGGCGTCCGGTGAGCTGACCGTGGCGGTGAACCTGTCCACCGGCGAGATCGACCGCCCGGACCTCATTCCCGACGTCATCCAGATCCTGCGCGACACCGGCCTGCCGCCGGGCGCCCTCAAGCTGGAAGTGACCGAGAGCGACGTCATGCGCGATCCCGACCGGGCCGCGGTGATCCTGCGCAACCTGCGCCAGGCTGGCGCGGCCCTGGCGCTGGACGACTTCGGCACCGGCTTCTCGTCGCTCTCCTATCTGACGAGGCTGCCCTTCGACACCCTGAAGATCGACCGCTATTTCGTCCGCACCATGGCCACCGACGCCGGCTCGGCCAAGATCGTCTCCTCCGTGGTCAAGCTTGGCCAGGACCTTGATCTGGAGGTGGTCGCCGAAGGGGTGGAGAACGCCGGCATGGCCCGGCAACTGCTGGCCCTGGGCTGCGACTACGGCCAGGGCTTCGGCTATGCGCCGGCCCTGTCGGCCCAGGAGGCCGAGGTCTATCTCAACGAGAGCTATGTGGACGGCGCCGCGCCGGTGAAGGCCCGGGGCTAGGCCTGACCGGCGGCGGCTGACAACAGTCCAGGATCCACCCCCAGCTTGGCCAGGGCCTGGGACCACTTGTGGTCGTGGTCGTCGCCGAACAGCAGGATTTCGTCGGCCGAGCAGGTCAGCCAGACATTGTCGCGCAGTTCCTGCTCCAGCTGGCCCGCGCCCCAGCCGGCATAGCCCAGCGCCATGACGCTGCGGCGCGGCCCCTGACCGTGAGCCAGCATTTCCAGCACCTCCCGGGTGGCGGTCAGGGCCAGGCCCTCGCCGACGGGCAGGCTGCTTTCGCTGCGATAGTCCGAGGTGTGCAGGACAAATCCCCGCTCGCGCTCCACCGGACCGCCGATCAGGATCGGCTCATCAAGGCCTGGCGCAGATTCCGAGGTGGCTTCGATCTCCAGCCGCTCCAGCAGATCGACCAGCATCAGCCCGTCCACCGGGCGGTTGACGGTCAGACCCATGGCGTGTTCCTCGTCGTGGGCGCAGATCAGCACCAGGGCGCGCTCAAACCTCGGATCGCCGATGCCGGGCATGGCGATCAGCAGCTGTCCGGAAAGATAGCCGCCGTTCGGGCCGGCGTCGGGATCGATATGGGCCATGTTCTATAGTTTGAGGCCTAACGCGGCGCTTTCAAGACACATCGGTCGGACTGAGGTTGAAGGGATCGGCCAAAGCGTTATGTGCTGGGCCAACGCCCATTCCGGCGATCCTTCAGGAGCACGGCCATGACCATTGAAGTCGGCGACACGCTGCCCGCAGTCACCCTCACCCAAGCCACCCTGGATGGCCCCAAACCGGTGTCCACAGACGATGTGTTCAAGGGCAAGAAGGTCGCCCTGTTCGCCGTGCCCGGCGCCTTCACCCCCACCTGCTCGGCCCGCCACCTGCCGGGCTATGTGGACAAGGCCGAAACCCTGAAGGGCCAGGGCGTAGATCTGATCGCCTGTCTCTCGGTCAACGACGCCTTCGTCATGAAGGCCTGGGGCGAATCCCAGGCGGTCGGCGACGACATCATGATGCTGGCCGACGGCAGCGGCGACTTCACCCGCGCTGTGGGCCTGACCATGGACGCCACCAAGTTCGGCATGGGCGAACGTTCGCAGCGCTACTCGATGATCGTCGAGGACGGCGTGGTGAAGTCCCTGAACATCGAGGAACCCGGCGAATTCCGTGTGTCCTCGGCGGAGTACCTGGTGGACCAACTGGGCGGCTAAGGCGGCGAGGGCGGCGGAACGTCAGTCCGGGCCCGGCCGTTTGGCCTGGACCGAAACGGGAGCCGCCGCCCATGGCCATCTATGACGACCTGTCCGCTCTGTTCATCAATTGCAGCCTGAAGCCCTCTCGGGAGCCGTCGAATACGGAGGCCCTGATGAAGGTGAGCCAGGGCGTGATGAGCGCCAATGGGGTCAGCGTCGAGACAATCCGCGCCGCCGATCTCGAGATCGCGCCAGGCGTCCAACCGGACATGCGCGAGCATGGCTTCGACCGCGACGACTGGCCAGATGTGCAGGCCAAGGTGATGGCAGCCGACATCCTGGTGATCGGCACGCCGATCTGGCTGGGGGACAAGTCGTCGATCTGCACCCGTGTGGTCGAACGGCTCTACGGCTATTCCGGCAAGCTGAACGACAAGGGCCAGTCGGTCTATTATGGCCGGGCGGGCGGTTGCGTGATCACCGGCAATGAGGACGGCGCCAAGCACTGCGCCATGAACCTGCTCTATTCCCTGCAGCATCTGGGTTACGTGGTTCCGCCCCAGGCCGACGCCGGCTGGGTGGGCGAGGCGGGGCCGGGTCCCTCCTATGCGGATGAGGGCTCGGGCGGGCCGCAGAACGACTTCACCCAGCGCAACACCACCTTCGCCGCCTGGAACCTGATGCACATGGCCCGTATGCTCAAGGACGCAGGCGGCCTGCCGGCCTATGGCAATCTTCCTGAGGCGTGGGAGGCCGGCGCGCGTTTTGACCATCCCAATCCGGAATACCGCTGACGACAAGCCCAAGGAGACCGCATGCCCGGCGTGAGATTCGACTTCGAGAACACGGCCGGGCGACGTCTTTCCGGGGTGCTGGAAACGGGCGCATCGCCGCCCCGGGCCTATGTCGTCTTCGCCCACTGCTTTACCTGCGACAAGCGCTCGCACGCCGCGGTGCGGGTCAGCCGCGCCCTGGCCGACAAGGGCTTCGGCGTGCTGCGGTTCGACTTCACCGGCCTGGGCGAGAGCGAGGGCGAGTTCGGCGCTGGCCTGTCCAGCGACGTCACCGATGTGGTCAGCGCCGTCGAAGCGATGAACGCGGCGGGCCATGAGGTGCAGGTGCTGGTGGGGCACAGCTTCGGCGGGGCCGCCGTACTGGCCGCCGCGGGTGAATGCCCCACCGTGCGGGCGGTGGCGGTGGTCAACGCCCCGGCCTCGGCTGAACATGTGCTGCGCCATATCGAGGGCGCAGAGGCGTCAGGCGCCGGGCCGGTTCCGGTGGAGATCGCCGGCCGCCAGTTCGAGCTCGGCGCCGGCTTCATCGCCGACCTGGCCCAGCAGAACCAGGCCCAGCGGATCGCCCATCTGAAGCGCGCCCTGCTGATCCTTCACGCGCCGCGCGACGAGGTGGTGGGCATCGACAACGCCACCGAGATCTTCCTCGCGGCCCGCCATCCCAAGAGCTTCGTGTCCCTGGACGACGCCGATCATCTGCTGAGCGACAAGGCCGATTCCGACTATGCCGCCGCCGTCATCTCCGCCTGGGCCGCCCGCTATTTGACCACGCCGCGGGCTATCGAGACGGTCTCCCGCGAAGCGGTCCGGGTGGAGGAAACCGGGGAGGGCAAGTTCCAGGTGGTCATCCAGGCTGGTCCTGCCCGGTTCCTCGCCGACGAGCCGGTGGATGTGGGCGGGATGGATTCCGGACCAAGCCCCTATGATCTGCTGGGCGCCGCCCTGGGCGCCTGCACGGCGATGACCTGCCGCCTCTATGCCGACCGCAAGGGCTGGCCCCTGGACAAGGTCAGCGTCGAGGTCACCCACGAGGCGCGCACGGCGACGGCCAAGGACCGGTTCGTCCGCGAGGTGGGGCTGGAGGGCGACCTCAACGCCGACCAAAGGGCGCGCATCATTGAGATCGCTGAGAAATGCCCGATCCACCGGACCCTCACCGAGGGCGCCGAGGTCGTCACCAATGCTCGGCCAGAGCCTGCGCCGGCCCTGGAGGCCACCGATCGCGGCGACCACTATGTCCGCATGGAAGAGGCCTGCGCCGACGATGATCCGGCGAGCCCCTGTCCGGAACAGGCTTGACCTGACCCAGGGTGAATTCCCTCATCTTGTCGCCAATGAGAGCCAAGGGAGACGCCGCCATGAAGTTCTACAATTCCGTCGGACCCAATCCGCACGTGGTGCGCATGTTCATGGCCGAGAAGGGCCTGGATATCCCCCAGCAGCAGGTGGACCTGATGAAGGGCGAGAACCGCCAGCCGCCCTACGCGCACAAGGTCAATGTGGCCGGCCAGATGCCGGCGCTGGAGCTGGATGACGGAACCGTCGTCTGCGAGATCACCGCCATCTGCGAATATCTGGAGGAGATCGCCCCGCAGCCGGTGCTGGTCGGCGCGACCGCGGAGCAACGGGCGGAGACCCGCATGTGGACCCGCCGGATCGACCTGAACATCGTCGAGCCCCTCACCAGCGGCTTCCGCGCCGCGGAGGGCCGGCCGCTGTTCGAATCCCGCTTTCGTCTGGTGCGGGCCGAGGCGGCCGAAGACCTCAAGGCCATCGCCAGGGACAAGATCCTCTGGCTCGATGGGCTGATGGACGGCGACTTCGTCTGTGGCGACCGCTTCAGCCTGGCTGATATCCTGCTGTTCTGCTTCCTGGCCTTCGGGACCCAGGTCGGCCAGCCCCTGCCGTCCGAGGCCAAATGGCTGCCGGACTGGTTCGAGCGTGTGAAGAGCCGGCCGAGCGCGGCGGCCTGAGCAGGCCTAGCTGTCGATCGGCACGATCTCGCTGAGCGTCGGGCCGATCTCGTCATGGACGACGAGGTCGGCCGCCTCATCATGGTCGGTGGGCTCGCGATTGACGATGGCCAGGGCGGCGCCGCGGCGCTTGGCCAGCAGGGGGAACTCCGCGGCCGGATAGACCACCAGGGACGAGCCCAGCACCAGGAAGAGGTCGCAGGACAGGGTCGCGGCCGTGGCCCGCTTCATCGGCGTCTCGGGCATGGCCTGGCCAAACGAGATGGTGGCGGTCTTCACCAGCTCGCCACACTCGCGGCAGGTGGGAATGTCGCCGGTGGTTTCGAAATCATGCTTCAGCTGGGGCAGTTCGTGGCGGAGGCCGCAGGCCAGGCAGGCGGCGTAGCTGGCATTGCCGTGCAGCTCGATGATCCGGTCGCTTGGCACGCCCGAGGCCTGGTGCAGGTTATCGACATTCTGGGTGATGACGGCGCTGACCTGGCCCTTGGCCACCAGGCGGGCCACGGCGTGGTGGCCGGCGTTGGGCTCGCGGCCCGTCCAGCCGGCGCGACCGGTGAAGGCGCGGGTCCAGGCTTCGCGGCGCGTCGCCTCGCTGGCCACGAACTCCTGGAAGTAGATGGGTTTCATCTTGCTCCACACACCGCCGGGGCTGCGGAAGTCGGGGATGCCTGACTCCGTAGAGATGCCGGCGCCGGTAAAGACGACGATGTTCCGTGCGCCCTCGATCAGGCGGGCGAGCTCCTGGCGTGGGTTCATACCGGGGTTTCCTCGGGCTTGGCCGTCGGGACGCTGGCGGGGGGCGCCTTGGACGGCGTCTTGCGGTCCAGACCCAGCCGCTTGGCCAGCAGGCCGATGGTCGGTCCCTGGATCACGCTGGACGCCAGCACGACGAAGAAGACGATGTTGAACATCGACTGGGCGTCCTCCACGCCGGCGACGATGCCGAAGGTGGCCAGGACGATGGGCACGGCGCCGCGCAGGCCGGCCCAGGACACGAACAGCTTGGTCCGCCAGTCGAACTGGCGGAACGGGGCGAGGCTGATGAAGACGCTGGCGGGCCGCGCCACCAGCATCAGCACCGCTGTGATCGCCAGACCGTCCAGGGCGACGCCGGGCAACTGGTGGGGGAAGACCACCAGACCAAGCGTAAGGAACATCACCACCTGGGCCAGCCAGGCCAGGCCATCCTGGAACTGCGACACCGCCCGGCGGCCGGGATACTCCCGATTACCGGCCAGCACGCCGGCCACATAGGCGGCCAGGAATCCGCTCCCGGTCAGCACGCCGGCCAGGCCGAAGGCCAGCAGGGCGGCGGCCACCGAAACCACCAGGAAGAGGCCGCCCTGGCGAAGCTTGGCCCGGGTCAGGATGACCGTGAAACCGTAGCCGATGGTCAGGCCTATGGCGGCGCCCAGGACCATCTGCAGCAGGAAGTCGGGCACGAAGCTCAACAACGGCGTGGACGGGAGGGCGATCAGGGCCAGGGCCACGCCCACCAGGAAGATGGCCATAGGGTCGTTGGAGCCGCTCTCCAGCTCGATCAGGGCCAGGACATCCTCGCGGATCTTGGTCTCCTGGTTGCGCAGGACGGCGAAGACTGCGGCGGCGTCGGTGGAGGCCACCACGCTCCCCAGCAGGAAGCCCTGCAGGAGGTTGAATTCGAGCAGCAGGATCGCGGTCAGGCTGACGATGCCGGCGCTGATCACCACGCCCACCGTGGCCAGGACCAGGGCTGGCGTCAGGACCGGCCGCACCGCCTTCCAGGGGGTGTCGAGCCCCCCGGAGAAGAGGATGAAGATCAGGCAGGCCACGCCGATCGTCTGGGCCACCTGGTAGTCGGCGAAGCCGATCCCGCCTGGCCCGTCCGAGCCGGCCAGCATGCCGAGCGCCAGGAAACCGATCAGGGCTGGCACCCCGAACCGGCTGGACAGGGTGCCCGCCAGGACGGTGGTCAGCAAAAGCACGCCCGTGACGAGCAGGAAGAGTTCAGGCGTGAGCGAAAGCATGACTGTCTAGTTCGTCCATGCTCCGCCCAGCCGCAAGCCCTGAGGCTTGCAAAGCCTCATTCGACGGGCTTGGCGCGGTAAGACTCCTCGTCCAGCTCGCCTTCCCACTTGGCGACCGTGACGGCCACGGCCAGGTCGGAGGTGTTGTTGGCCACGGTGCGGGTCATGTCGAGCAGCCGGTCGAAGGGCAGGACGAAGCCCACCACCAGGGCGGTCTGCTCGGGCGAGACGCCCATGGTGGTCAGCACGGCGGCTAGCATGAACAGCGAGGCTGACGGGATGGGCGCTGTGCCCACCGACACCAGGATCGTGGTCAGGCCGGCCAGCAGGTACTGGGTCAGGGTCAGCTCGATGCCGAAGGCCTGGGCGGTGAACATGGCCAGCAGGCCGATATAGAGCGCCGTGCCGTCCATCGAGACGGTGGTGCCCAGCGGCAGGGCGGTGGAGGCCACGGTGTGGCTGACGCCCAGGTTCTTCTCGGCCACACGCATGGACACCGGCAGGGTCGCGGCGCTGGACGAGGTGGAGAAGGCGACCATCACCGCGTCGGGAATGTCGCGGAAGAAGGGCCAGATCGGCAGGCCGGCCAGCAGGCGCAGCATGCCGCCGTGCACCACCAGGATATGGAGGATGCAGCCCAGCAGCAGGGCCGCGGCCAGCAAGAAGATGTTGTAGAAGACGCTCAGGCCCGCCGTGCCCATGACCCAGGCCATCAGGGCGAAGACGCCGAAGGGCGCCACCTCCATCACCAGGCGGGTGATGTAGAGAACGATGTCCACCCCGGAATCGAACAGCTTGCGCACCGGATCGGCCTTCTCGCCGACCGCCAGGATGGCCGCGCCCACCAGGAAGGAGAAGAAGATCACCGCCAGGATGTCGCCGCGGGCCAGGGCCTCGATGGGGTTCAGCGGCACGATGCCGAGCAGCTGCTCGCTGACCGGCGGGGCCGTGCCGACCGCCTCGGGCGTGACGCCTTCAAAGGTGACGCCCTTGCCCGGACCAAACAGGGTGCCCATGACCATGCCGACGCCGACGGCGATGGCGGTGGTCAGCAGGTAGAGGAAGATGGTCTTGGCGCCGATGGAGCCCAGTCGCCGAGGATCGCCCATGCCGGCCACGCCGGCGACGATGGAGACGAAGACGAGGGGCACGACGATCATGCGGATCAGCCGCACGAACAGGTCGCCGATCCATTTGATGGCGTTCGCCTGCTCACCCAGTAGCAGGCCGGCGATCACGCCAAGGACCAGGGCCAGCAGAATCCGCTTCCACAGGACGACATCGAACCACCAGCGCTGAAGCAGGGTGCGTTTGGCGGGCGCCTCGACAGCGGGGCTCGGCGGCGGCGAATCGGTCATGCGACTCTCTTGATACTAGGGCCGCATTACGGCGGCGGTTCGGCGCAGGTTAGGGAGGTTATCGGCTTGCGCCAATCACTCTCGCCCGACTGTCTGCGCAAGACGCGTCACACAAGGCGCGCCTCAGGGGTCCGGGGCCCGATGGCGAGCCACCGGAGCAGGCGCCCGCGCTCTAGGCGCCGAATCTCACCGGGCGCCCAAGTCACAGGCGGGCTCTGGACCGACGGCCCAATCGGTATTACGAAAATTGACGAACGTAATACCGGAGCCAAGATCACCCCATGACCGTGGAACCGATTTCCCAACTCGCGCGCCTTAGCGTCAGCCTGCCGGCCGAACTCCTGGCCCAGCTCGACGCCATGGTGGCCGAGCGCGACCTGCCCAGTCGTTCGCAGATGATCGCCGAACTGATTCGCCATGAACTGGCCGAACACAGCGAGGGCCGCGACGGGGCGATCCTGGCCGGCACCATCACGCTGATCTACCGCGCCGAAAGCGGCCGGGTCCGGCAGGCCCTGGCCCAGGCGCAAGGGGCGTTCCTGAAGGAAGTCATCTCCTCGCAGCACGTTTTCCTGGAGGACGACCAGTCCCTGGAGGTGCTGCTCGTCCAGGGTCCCTCGGAGCGCCTGCATCTGCTCTGCGACGAACTGCGCCGGATTCGCGGCGTGCATCAGATCCGCCTGGTCACCACCCGCGCCCTGCTGCCGCCGCTGCACGCCCATGGCCGCGGGGGCAAGGCCGCCGCTGGAGGCGCGGCATGAGCGCCTCGTCCACCGCCGATCCCAAGAGCGCCCAGGCCCATGCCCGCGCCCAAGGCGCCACCCGGGTCGAGGCTATGCCGACCCTGCCGCCCAGCGAGGCCCGCGACCGGCCGGCCGGCGTGGCGGCCGAGGACATGCTCTGGGAGGAGACGATCGGGGCTGGCGGCTACGCCGCCAAGCGCCTGAACCGCGGCGCGCGGCTGCGTCTCGTCGACCTCGCCGGCGACGCCTGCGCCTCCATGCTGGTGTTCAACGCCGAAACACCGGTGGAGCGGTTGAACGTGGCCGACACCGTCAAGGTGCAGTGGAACGCCTATCTGGGCCAAGGCCGCCTGCTGCTCTCGGACATGGGTCGGGTGATGATGAGCCTGCTGGAGGACGGCGCCGAAACCCACGACGCCTTCTGCGGCGCGTCCAACGCCGCCTCCAACGCCCGCCAGTATGGGACCGGCGACAACTGGGGGCCGCACCCCAACGCCCGCGACCGCTTCTCCCTGGCTCTGGCCAAGTTCGGCCTGGGCCGCAGGGACATCCATCCCTGCATCAACTGGTTCAAGGGCGTGAAGATCGACCCGGACGGCGAGGTCGAGACGCAGGTCGGACCCTATGCCCCCGGCCGCACCCTGACCCTGCGGGCGGAGATGGACCTGATCGTGGTGCTGGCCAACTGTCCCCATGTCCGCGATCCCCGCCCTGACTACAGCGTCACGCCGTTGCGGGTCAGCGCCTGGCGCGGGCCGGTGACGCCCATGGACGATCCCATCCGCAATGCGACGCCGGAGGGCCTGCGGGCCTTTCTCAACGTCGAAGACTATTTCCGTCGCTAGAGGGGACGCCGCCATGACCGACACCGCCCTGGCCGGACTGCCCGGCCCCGTCCTGCACGACGAGATCGTGCCCGCCCTGGCGCCCTGGGATCACGTGGTGCGCAAGGGCGAGGTGCTGCGCATCATCGACCTGGAGGGCAACCAGGCGGTCGACTTCCTGATGTATGCGCTGGCCGACGACGCCGAGCGCTACAGCGCCCAGGACACCATCGCCGCGCAGGGCAATATCTTCCTGCGCACCGGTTCGGTGCTGCTGTCCAACGAGGGAAACCCGATGGCCACGGTGCTGGGCACCTCGGTGGCCTATCACGACACCATCGGCGGGGCCTGCTCCTGCGAGAGCAACACCCTGCGCTATGGTCACCACACCAAGGGCCAGCACGCCTGCGTCGAGAACTTCCTGCAGGCCAACGCCCGCCACGGTCGCGGCAAGCGCGACATGGTCTCCAACATCAACTGGTTCATGAATGTCCCCGTTGAGGCCGACGGGGCGCTGGGCATCGTGGACGGCATTTCGGCGCCTGGCCTCTATGTGGACATTCGCGCCGAGATGGATCTGGTGGCGGTGGTCTCCAACTGCCCGCAGATCAACAATCCCTGCAACGGCTTCAATCCGACGCCGGTGCGCATGATCATCGCCGCCTGAGCAGGGCCAGTTCAGTGTTCACCAAGGTTCTCGTCGCCAATCGCGGCGCCATCGCCTGCCGCATCCTGCGCACGCTCAAGGACATGGGCGTGGCCTCGGTGGCCGTGTTCTCCGACGCCGACGCCGGCTCCCTGCATGTCAGCCAGGCCGACGAGGCGGTGCGGATCGGGCCGGCGCCCGCCGCCCAGTCCTATCTGGATGTCGAGGCCATCCTGGCCGCCGCCCGGGCGACGGGGGCCCAGGCCATCCATCCCGGCTATGGCTTCCTGAGCGAGAACGTGGCCTTCGCCGAGGCCTGCGAGGCGGCCGGGATCGCCTTTATTGGTCCGATGACGGACAATATCCGCGCCTTCGGCCTCAAACATACGGCGAGAGACCTGGCCCAGGCCCAGGGCGTGCCTCTGGCCCCAGGCACCGACCTCCTCACCGACGCCGAGGCGGCGCTGGCCGCGGCCGGCACGATCGGCTTTCCGGTGATCCTAAAGGCCACCGCCGGGGGTGGGGGCATCGGCATGCGGGTCTGCGAGGATGCGGCCGCCGTGGCCGAGGCCTTCGCCGCGGTCACCCGCCTGGCCGGCAGCAACTTCTCCGACGGCGGGGTCTTCCTGGAGCGCTATGTGCGCCAGGCCCGGCATATCGAGGTGCAGGTCTTCGGTGACGGCCAGGGCCATGTGGTCGCGCTCGGCGAGCGGGACTGCTCCCTCCAGCGGCGCAACCAGAAGGTCATCGAGGAGACGCCGGCCCCGCACCTGCCGGCCGCCACCCGGCAGGCTCTGATCGAGGCCGCCGTGCGCCTGACCTCGGCGGCCCGCTACCGGTCGGCCGGCACGGTGGAGTTCCTCTATGACGCCGAGCGGGACGACTTCTTCTTCCTGGAGGTGAACACCCGCCTGCAGGTGGAGCACGGGGTGACCGAGCAGGTCACCGGCGTCGACCTGGTGGCCTGGATGATCCGCGGCGCGGCCGGGGACTATGGCTTCCTGGCGGGCTTCGAAGCCGCCCCCCGCGGCGCTTCGATCCAGGCGAGGCTCTATGCCGAAGACCCGGGCCAGGACTACCGGCCCAGCTCCGGGGTTTTGACAGAGGTCCGCTTCCCCGATGGCGTGCGCGCCGATTCCTGGGTGGTGGACGGGACCGAGGTCAGCGCCTTCTACGACCCCCTGCTGGCCAAGCTGATCGTCACCGCGCCGGATCGCGAGCAGGCGGTGGCGGCCCTGCAGCAGGCCCTGGACGATACGCGGCTGGCGGGGTTGGAGACCAATCTGGAATGGCTGCGCCAGGTGGCCCGCAGCGAGGCCTTCGTCTCAGGCCAGGTCTCCACCCGGGCGCTCGCCGACATCGCCTTCCAGCCTCAGACCATCCGTGTGCTGAGCGGCGGCCCGGCGACCACCGTGCAGGACTATCCCGGCCGCCAGGGCTATTGGGATGTGGGCGTGCCGCCGTCGGGGCCCATGGACGCGCTGGCGTTCCGGCTGGGCAACCGCCTGCTGGGCAATATGGAGACCGCCGCGGGGCTGGAGATCACCGCCCTTGGCCCCACCCTGCTGTTCAACCGCACCGCCTCGGTCTGCCTGGCCGGCGCGGCGCTGGAGGCGAGCCTGGATGGCGCGCCGATCTCCCCTTACGTCCCCTTCCAGATCGCCGCCGGCAAGACCCTGAAGCTCGGACGAGTGAAGGGGGCGGGCTTGCGCGCCTATCTCCTGGTCCGCGGCGGGATCGATGTGCCCGCCTATCTGGGCAGCCGGTCGAGCTTTACCCTGGGCGGCTTCGGCGGTCATGCCGGCCGCACCCTGGCCGCCGGTGACGTGCTGCGGGTCGGCGATGGCCTGGTCGGTCCGCCGCGCGAGGCGTTGGCGCGGGACCAGCAGCCGTCGCTCTCAAAGACCTGGACCCTGCGCGTGCTGGCCGGTCCCCATGGGGCCCCGGACTTCTTCACCGAGGACGACGTGGCGATGATCGCCAGCGCCCAGTGGAAGGTCCACTACAACTCCAACCGCACCGGCGTGCGCCTGATCGGGCCAAAGCCGCAGTGGGCCCGGCGCGACGGGGGCGAGGCGGGGCTGCATCCCTCCAACATCCACGACAACGCCTACGCCATCGGCGCGGTCGACTTCACCGGCGACATGCCGATCATCCTGGGGCCGGACGGCCCGTCGCTCGGGGGCTTTGTCTGCCCTTTCGTGATTATCCAGGCCGATCTCTGGGAGGCCGGCCAACTCGCGCCCGGTGATACGGTGAGCTTCCAGGTGGTCAGCGACGAGGCGGCCGTGGCCGCGGAGAAGGCGCAGGACGCGCTGATCGCCGGCGCCGCGCCGCCGGCCACGCCTCAGACGCCTGCGCCGGCCGTGCTCTCCAGCGACAGCCCGATCCTCGGCGTCATAGAAGCCACCGGGCATCGGCCCCGGGTCGTCTATCGTCGCCAGGGGGACCGCCACCTGCTGGTGGAATACGGACCCATCGTCCTGGATCTCGAGCTGCGCCTGCGCATCCACGCCCTGATGCTCGAGCTTAGGACCATGGCGCTGCCCGGCGTCATCGACATCACCCCGGGCATCCGTTCGCTGCAGGTCCACTATGACAGCCGGGTGCTGTCGCAGGCCGAACTGCTGCGCGCCCTGACCGACGCCGAGGATCGGCTGGGCGGCCTCGACGACTTCGAGATCCCGTCGCGGGTGGTTCACCTGCCGCTCTCGTGGAAGGACCCGGCCATCTACGAGACCATCGACAAGTATATGGCCTCGGTCCGCGACGACGCCCCCTGGTGCCCGGACAACATCGAGTTCATCCGGCGGATCAACGGCCTGGCCAGCGAGGACGACGTCCACCGCATCGTCTTCGACGCGCGCTATCTGGTGATGGGTCTGGGCGACGTCTATCTGGGCGCGCCGGTGGCCACCCCCATCGACCCGCGCCACCGGCTGGTGACCACCAAGTACAACCCCGCCCGCACCTGGACGCCGCCCAACGTCGTCGGCATCGGCGGGGCCTATAT
>NZ_JBALUY010000021.1:0-44044 GCF_036963605.1 Phenylobacterium sp.
GCGGTGGCGAAGCTGGGGCCTGTGGGGGCGGAGATGCGCCGGCTGATGGCCGATCCGGCCCAGATCGACGCCGTCCTGGCCAGGGGCGCGGAGCGGGCGCGGGCGGCGGCGGCCCCGACCCTGGCGGAGGTGCGCGCCAAGGTCGGGTTCTGGGGCGCCTGAGGCCCCCGGCTTTTGGCCCTCTTGCTCAAATCCCGCCGGCGGGCCAACGTCGGCCCATGAGTCAGCGCAAGTTCCTCGTCATCGCCGACGATACGCCCGAGTTCCAGACCGCCCTGCGGTTCGCCTGCCGGCGCGCCCGCTCCACCGGGGGCCACCTGGCCATGCTGCGGGTGATCGAGCCGGCGGTGTTCGAGCACTGGTCCGGGGTTCGCGAGGAGATCGAGCGCCAGGCCCGCGCCGAGGCCGAGGCCTTCCTGCAGAAGATGGCCGAGTTCGTCATCGCCGAGACCGGGGCGGCGCCGGAATTCATCATCGTCAACGCCGAGAGCGCCCGCCAGGCCCTGCGCAGCGTCATCGCCGAGGATCCGGACATCAAAATCCTGGTCCTGGGCGCAGCGCCACACGGCCGCGGGCCGGGCCCGCTGGTCTCCTCCATCGCCAAGGAGGGCATCCGCTGGGGCGGCCGCAACCTGCCGGTCACCGTGGTGCCGGGCGAACTCACCGACGCGGAAATCGCTGACCTGGCCTGAGCCTCACCAGGACGACGGCCAGGGTGGGGCCTCCGGCGGCGGCGCCACGTCGGCCTGGGCCTGCAATTCGGCGATGCGCGCCTCATAGACCTCGGCCACCGCCTCGGGGGCGGCGAAGGCGGCGTCCTCCCGGGCGCGCAGCCAGCGCCGCTGCTGCCGTTCCAGCCGCCAGTCGGGCACGCCGGCCTCCAGGGCCTGTTGATAGGCGGTGCTCAGCCGCTGGTCGGCGGCGGCCAGGGCCGGATCGGCGCAGACCACCCGCTCGCCCTGGCTGCGGGCGCGGCGACAGTCGAAGCTGGGGGCGAAGGTCAGGTTGGCCGGCTGGCGCAGGACCGGCCGGGCCGGGGGCTCCGGCTCCGGCGGCGCCTCGGCCAGCTCCGGCGGCGGGTCATAGACGGGCGGCGGATTGTGCGGCGCGGCCTGGGCCATGTCCTCGGGCAGCACGTCCAGGGCCGCCCCGGGCGCCACCGCGCCGGGCGGCGGCGGGGCGGGCTGGTCCGCCACCTCGATATCCAGGGTCTGCGCCCCCTCCGGGGCCATGTCGGGCAGGTCGTCGCCGAAGGTGAGGCCCAGGGCGGCGACGCCGAGCACGGCGACGGCGAGGCCGCCCGCGATCCACAGGCCGCGGCGCCTGGGGGGCGGGGCCGATGGCGCGGTCGGCTCGATCCGCAGGTCGGCGGCGTCGACATAGGCGCCGGGCTTGCCCGCTTCGGGGTCGGAGGCGTCGAGATTCATGGGTCTATCGACCTTGGTTCAGACAGGGCGTCGGCGGGGGACCGGCGAGCCAGTATCGACAAACCTCGCCGCCTACGCCTGAATTGCGGCTGAACGATGCGACCGGGGCGGGAGAATGACCATGACCATGACGATGACAGATAGCGCGGCCCTGGGGCCGACCCTGGAGACCGCCCGGCTGATCCTGCGCCCGCCGGTCCTGGCCGACTTCGAGCCCTGGTGCGCCTTTTCCGCCGACGCGGAGGCGGCGCGCTATATCGGCGGGGTGATGAACCCGGCCCAGGTCTGGCGCTCGATGATGACCATCAGTGGCTCCTGGGCGCTGGAGGGCTTTTCCATGTTCTCGGTGATCGAGAAGGAGAGCGGGCGCTGGATCGGCAGGCTGGGGCCGTGGCGCCCGCACGGCTGGCCCGGGACCGAGGTGGGCTGGGGGATCATCCGCGACTGCTGGGGCCGGGGCTATGCGCCCGAGGGCGCGGCGGCGGCCATGGACTGGGCGTTCGACCATCTGGGCTGGGACGAGGTGATCCACACCATCGAGGCCGATAACGCCAACTCCCAGGCCGTGGCCCGGCGCCTGGGCTCGGCGGTTCTGCGCCAGGCCCGGCTGCCCCTGCCGATGGATGTCGACGTCGATGTCTGGGGTCAGGGCCGCGCAGACTGGCGCGCCCGGCGGAAGGCGCTCTAGGACCAGCTAGTACCAGCCGGCCGCCCGGAGCTGGCGTGAATAGGTGCGGCTGACGGGGACCTCGACCCCATCCTTCAGGGTCAGGACCGCGCGGCCGTCGCCGCGGCGGACACCATCGATGGCGGCCCTGGCCACCCACCAGGAGCGGTGCACCTGGGCGCCCTCCAGTCCCTCCAGCTCGTCCACCGCATCGCCCAGGCGCATGAGGATCAGATCCTGGCCCCGGGAGGTGTGCAGGCGCAGATAGTGATCCTCCGCCTCGATGGCGTGCAGGTCGGCGCCGCGCAGGCGCAGGGGCAGGCGTTCCAGGAACCGCACGGGCTTCGGCGGGGCCGGGACGGCGCTGAGCCTGCGCATGGCCTGCCGACGGCTCTCCACCAGGGTGTTCAGTACTGTCATGGCCAGGGCCAGGATGAAGACGCTGCCGAACAGATAGGGCAGGCCGCGCCAGGGAATCTGGTGGCCGAAGGCCAGCCAGGTGGCGGCCCAGACCAGGCCGGTGAACGGCGCGCCCATGGCCAGGGCGGCCAGGAACGAGCGGAGCCAGAGCCGAGGCGCCGCGCCGTCCGTGATCTCGTCTTGAGGGAAGATGGCGCGGGCGACGAGGCCGCCCCACAGGGCGCCGATCGCCATCATCGGCAGCCAGTAGGCCAGCCGCAGGCCCATGGCGGCGTCCCGGTCGACGAAGGCGCCCGACAGGGCGAGGAATCCCCCTACCGCCACCGCGATGGCCAGCCCCCGGAGCCAGCCGGCCAGATCCTCATAGGGACCCCAGGCCAGGGGCCTTCGCCCCGCCTGCGCTTCGCCAACCGCGGCGGGCGGCGCTTCACGACGGCGAGACGTCATTCGGCGAAACCGCCCTGGTCCCATCTTCGGTCCCCGCCTTGTGTTGCGCCCAGAACGCGGCCTGGCCGCAAAGGCCAGGAGATACCCGATGTCGCTCGCCCCGCAAGACGCCGCACCCTCGGCGCCTGGACCCGCCTGGACCTTCGGCCGCGGCTTTGCGCTCAGCATGGTTGTGGTGGCCGTCATCCTGGGCGCAGCGCTCTGGCGAGGCTGGTCGACGATTCTGGCGCTGCTGGCTGCGGCGCGCCCCCACGCCCCGGATTTCACCCTGCTGGCGGGCCTGTCGCCGGTGATCCAGGTCCACCTCTACACGGCCCTGGCCGCCCTGGTTCTGGGGGCGGCGCTGATGGCGGCGCGCAAGGGGCGGGCCTTTCATCGGACCGCCGGCTGGATGTGGGTGGCGCTGGTGATGACGACGGCGCTCTCCACCCTGTTCATCACCAGCCTGACTCCTGGACGCTGGTCATTGATCCATCTGTTCACCGGCTGGACCCTGATCATCCTGCCGCTGGCGGTGATCTGGGCGAAGCGCCACGAGGTGGCGCGCCACCGCCGCGCCATGATGGGCCTGTTCTATGGCGCCTTTGCGATCAATCTGATCATCGCCTTCATTCCGGGCCGCACCATGTGGAGCCTATTCTTTGGCTAGGCAGGCCTCGTAACTTTGGTGATGGCGTTCAGTCGGGTTAGCGGGTTGCCACGCTCGGGGGCGGCGCCTATAAGCCCGAGAACTCGCCGGTCCGGGCGAGACGATTTCAGCGACAAATCGCAGCCTCATGAACATTCACGAGCATCAAGCCAAAGCCGTCCTCGCAGAGTTCGGCGTGGCGGTCCCGCGCGGCTACGCCGCCCACACGATCGAAGAGGCCGCCAAGGCCGCCGAGCAGCTGGGAGGCCCGGTCTGGGTCGTCAAATCCCAGATCCACGCCGGCGGACGCGGCAAGGGCCGCTTCGAGGGCCTCGGCCCCGACGCCAAGGGCGGCGTCCGGGTGGTCAAGTCCGCCGCGGACGTGAAGGCCAGCGCCGAAGAAATGCTCGGCCGGGTTCTGGTGACGCACCAGACCGGTCCCAAGGGCAAGCAGGTCAACCGCCTCTATATCGAGGAAGGCGCGGCCATCGCCCGGGAACTCTACCTCTCCCTGCTGGTCGATCGCGACACCAGCCGCGTCTCGGTGGTCGCCTCCACCGAAGGCGGCATGGACATCGAAGAGGTCGCCGCCTCGACCCCTGAAAAGATCATCAGCTTCTCCATCGACCCGGCCACCGGCGTCTTCCCGCACCATGGGCGGAACCTGGCTAAGTCGCTTGGCCTGACCGGCGGTCTGGCCAAGGAAGCCGCGACCCTGCTCGGCCAGCTCTATGCGGCGTTCCTCGCCAAGGACATGGAGATGCTCGAGATCAACCCGCTGATCGTCACCGCCGACGATCACCTGCGGGTTCTGGACGCCAAGGTCAGCTTCGACGGCAACGCGCTGTATCGCCATCCCGACATCGTCGAGCTGCGCGACACCACCGAGGAAGACGAGAAGGAAATCGAGGCGTCCAAGTACGACCTCTCCTACATCGCCCTGGATGGTGAGATCGGCTGCATGGTCAATGGCGCGGGCCTGGCCATGGCGACCATGGACATCATCAAGCTCTATGGCGCCGAACCGGCCAACTTCCTCGATGTGGGCGGCGGCGCCACCAAGGAGAAGGTCATCGCGGCCTTCAAGATCATCACCGCCGATCCCAGCGTGAAGGGGATCCTGGTCAATATCTTCGGCGGCATCATGCGCTGCGACATCATCGCCGAGGGCGTGGTCGAGGCGGTGAAGGAAGTCGGCCTGCAGGTGCCCCTGGTGGTTCGCCTGGAAGGCACCAATGTCGAGCTCGGCAAGCAGATCATCGCCGAGAGCGGCCTGAACGTCGTGTCCGCCAATGATCTGTCGGACGGCGCGGAAAAAATCGTCAAGGCCGTTCGGGGCGCCGCTTAATGTCTATCCTCATCGGAAAAGAAACCCGCGTCATCTGCCAGGGCATCACCGGCAGCCAGGGTACGTTCCACTCCGAACAGGCCATCGCCTACGGCACCAAGATGGTCGGCGGCGTGACGCCCGGTAAGGGCGGCTCCACCCATATCGGCCTGCCGGTGTTCGACACCGTCAGCGAGGCGGTCAACCAGACCGGCGCCGAGGCCAGCGTGATCTATGTGCCGCCGCCGTTCGCCGCGGACTCGATCCTCGAGGCGATCCAGGCCGAGATCCCGCTGATCATCTGCATCACCGAGGGCATCCCGGTGGCCGACATGGTCAAGGTCAAGCGCGCCCTGTCGGGCTCCAAGTCCCGCCTGATCGGCCCCAACTGCCCCGGCGTCCTGACCCCGGACGAGTGCAAGATCGGCATCATGCCGGGAAATATCTTCAAGCGCGGCTCGGTGGGTGTTGTCTCCCGCTCGGGCACGCTTACCTACGAAGCTGTGTTTCAGACCACGCAGGTGGGCTTGGGCCAGACCACGGCCGTCGGCATCGGCGGCGACCCGGTCAAGGGCACCGAGTTCATCGACGTGCTTCAGATGTTCCTCGACGACGACGAGACCGAGTCGATCATCATGATCGGCGAGATCGGCGGCGCGGCCGAGGAAGCGGCGGCTGAATTCATCAAGAATTCACCAAAGAAGAAGCCTATGGTCGGATTCATCGCGGGACGCACCGCCCCTCCCGGGCGGCGGATGGGTCACGCGGGCGCAATCATCTCGGGCGGCAAGGGCGGCGCCGAGGACAAGATCGCGGCGATGGAAGATGCGGGCATCCGCGTCTCGCCTTCGCCCGCGAAACTTGGCGAAACCCTGCTCCAGGTGCTCAAGGGCGCCTGACACAATCAAGCGTATGGCGGTCCGCCGTCGGCTCCTCTCACCAAGAAGCTTCGCGGGCCGTCTGGAAGCGGAAGCATGGCGGACGACGCAGGTCTGATTAACGAGGTTCTCGCCGAGACTTCGTTCCTTTATGGCGGCAACCTGGCCTTCGTAGAGGACCTCTACGCCCAGTGGGCGGAGAACCCCGGCGCGGTGGAGCCTTCGTGGCGGGCCTTCTTCGCCTCGCTCCACGAGCGGGCCGAGGAGATCAAGCAGGCCGCCGCCAAGCCCGGCTGGGTCCGCCCCGACGCGCCGTCGGCGCGGCCGGAGTGGCTTTCGGCCCTGGACGGGCTCTGGCCCGCGGTCGAGGCCAAGCTGGAAAAGAAGGTGGCCGAGCGCGCCCCGGCCGCCTCCACCGACGCGGTCCGCGCCGCGACACTGGATTCCCTGCGCGCCATCATGATGATCCGGGCCTACCGGATGCGCGGCCATCTGCGGGCCAATCTCGACCCGCTGGGCATCGCCATCGTGCCCGGCGACGCCAGCGAGCTGGACCCGGCCTCCTACGGCTTCACCGAGGCCGATTATGACCGGCCGGTCTTCCTGGACTATGTGCTGGGGCTCGAGACCTCCACGATCCGCGAAATCCTCGACATCCTGCGGCGCACCTACTGCGGCGACGTGGGCGTGCAGTACATGCACATTTCCGATCCGATCCAGAAGGCCTGGATGCAGGAGCGGATCGAGGGCCGCGACAAGGAGATTGAGTTCACCGAGAAGGGCAAGATCGCCATTCTCAAGAAGCTGATCGAGGCCGAGGGCTTTGAGCGCTTCCTGCACCGACGCTTCCCCGGCACCAAGCGTTTCGGCCTGGACGGCGGCGAGGCCATGGTCCCGGCGCTCGAACAGATCATCAAGCGCGGCGGGGCCTTGGGCGTCCGCGACATCGTGCTGGGCATGCCCCACCGGGGTCGCCTGAACGTGTTGGCCGCGGTGATGGGCAAGCCCTACCAGGTCATCTTCCACGAATTCCAGGGGGGCTCGTCCCTGCCCACCGACATCGAGGGCTCAGGCGACGTCAAGTATCACCTGGGCGCCTCGTCGGACCGGAGCTTTGACGGCAACTCGGTTCACCTGTCGCTGACGGCCAATCCCAGCCACCTGGAGATCGTCAATCCGGTGGTGATCGGCAAGGCGCGGGCCAAGCAGGCCTTCACCCTGCGGGAAAACCCGGACGCCGGCCGTGGCCATGTGCTGCCCCTGCTGCTGCACGGGGATGCGGCCTTCGCCGGCCAGGGCGTGGTGGCCGAGTGCTTCGCGCTTTCGGGCCTCAAGGGCTACGGGGTCGGCGGTTCGATCCACTTCATCGTCAACAACCAGATCGGCTTCACCACCAGCCCGAAGAACAGCCGGTCTTCGCCCTATCCCTCCGACGTCGCCCTGATGGTCGAGGCGCCGATCTTCCACGTGAACGGGGACGATCCCGAGGCCGTGGTCTTCGCCGCCAAGGTGGCCACCGAGTTCCGCCAGCAGTTTGGCAAGGACGTGGTCATCGACATGTTCTGCTATCGGCGGTTTGGTCATAACGAGGGCGACGACCCGACGATGACCCAGCCCCTGATGTACGCCAAGATCAAGGGCCACCCCTCGACGCGGGAAATCTACACCCAGCGGCTGATCGACGAGAAGGTCGTGACGGCTGAGGAGGTGGAGGGCTGGATCGCCGAGTTCGCCGACTTCCTCGACAAGGAGTTCGACGCCGGCAAGGACTACAAGGCCAACAAGGCCGACTGGCTGGACGGCAAGTGGTCGGGCCTGACCCTGCCCACCACCGAGGACCGCCGCGGCGACACCGCCGTGCCCCTGCAGAAGCTGCTGGACCTCGGGCGCAAGATCACCGCCACGCCGGAACGGATCGCTGTCCACAAGACCGTGGCCCGGGTGCTGCAGACGCGGCGCGACGCCATCGAGAGCGGCGAGGGCCTGGACTGGGCCACCGCCGAGCACCTGGCCTTCGCCACCCTGCTGGACGAAGGCTATCCGGTGCGCCTGTCGGGCCAGGACAGCGCCCGGGGCACCTTCACCCAGCGCCACTCGGCCCTGATCGACCAGAAGACCGAGGAAACCTACTTCCCGCTGCGCAACCTCTCGCCGACCCAGGCCCACTTCGAGGTGCTGGATTCGGCCCTGTCTGAAGAGGCGGTGCTCGGTTTCGAATACGGCTTCTCCCTGGCCGAGCCGCGGACCCTGACCCTGTGGGAGGCCCAGTTCGGGGACTTCACCAACGGCGCCCAGGTGGTCATCGACCAGTTCATCTCGTCGGGCGAACGCAAGTGGCTGCGGATGAGCGGTCTCGTGATGCTGCTGCCCCACGGCTATGAGGGCCAGGGGCCGGAGCACTCGTCGGCCCGGCTCGAGCGGTTCCTGCAGTCCTGCGCCGAGGACAATATGCAGGTGGCCAACTGCACCACCCCGGCCAACTATTTCCACATCCTGCGCCGTCAGCTGCTGCGGGAGTTCCGCAAGCCGCTGATCCTGATGACGCCCAAGAGTCTGCTGCGGCACAAGAAGGCCGTCTCGCGCCTGACCGACATGTCGGAGGGCTCGTCCTTCCACCGGGTGCTGCTGGACGACGCCGAGCGGGGCGAGAACACCTCTGTCAGCCTGGTTCCCGACGACAAGATCCGTCGGGTCATCCTGTGCTCGGGCAAGGTCTATTACGATCTGCTCGAGGCCCGGGAGGCCAAGGGGATCAACGACGTCTACATCCTGCGCCTGGAGCAGTTCTATCCCTGGCCGGTGAAGTCCCTGTCCAACGAGCTCAAGCGCTTCAAGGACGCCGAACTGATCTGGTGCCAGGAAGAGCCGAAGAACATGGGCGGCTGGACCTTCGTCGATCCGTGGCTGGAGCTGACCCTGGAGCGCCTGGACGTCAAGACCCGCCGCGCCCGCTATGTGGGCCGTCCCGCCTCGGCCTCCACCGCCGCCGGCCTGATGAGTCGCCACCTGGCCGAGCTTGAAACCTTCCTCAACGAAGCCTTCGCCTAGGGCTTCGTCCGTCTAAAGAACTGAATAAGAACAGGAATCTACCACTATGGCCGACATCATGACCCCCGCCCTGGGCGAGTCCGTCACCGAGGCGACGGTGGCGCGCTGGGCCAAGAAGGCAGGCGATGCCGTCCGCAAGGATGAGATCCTGGTGGAGCTGGAGACCGACAAGGTCAGCCTGGAAGTCGCCGCTCCGGCCGACGGCGTGCTGAGCGAAATCCTGGCCGGCGAAGGCGATACGGTCGAGCCGGGCACGGTGCTGGGCAAGATGTCCGAAGGCGGCGCGGCCGCTGCGCCCCCCAAGGCCGAAGCGCCCAAGGCCGAGGCCCCCAAGGCTGAGGCCGCCCCGGAACCCAAGGCTGAGACGCCCAAGGCGCCGGCCCAGCCTGAAGTCCAGACAACCAAGCCCGCTGCGCCGTCGGCCCAGCGGATCGCTACGGAAAACAGCCTCGACCTTTCCAAGGTCGGCGGCTCGGGCAAGGACGGCCGGGTGACCAAGGGCGACGCCATCGCCGCCCTGGAGGCCCGCGCCAGCGCCCCGGCGCCGGCTGCGGCGCCGGCCGCCCCCCGCGAACTGCATGACCGCGAGGAGCGGGTCCGCATGACCCGCCTGCGCCAGACCATCGCGCGCCGCCTGAAGGAGGCGCAGAACAACGCCGCCATGCTGACCACCTTCAACGAGGTGGACATGAGCGCGGTCATGGCCCTGCGCACGGAATACAAGGATGTGTTCGAGAAGCGCCACGGGGTCCGCCTGGGCTTCATGAGCTTCTTCGTGAAGGCCTGTATCGCGGCCCTGAAGCAGGTGCCCGACGTCAACGCCGAGATCGACGGCCAGGACATCATCTACAAGAACCACTACGACATCGGCGTGGCGGTCGGCACCGAGAAGGGCCTGGTGGTCCCGGTCATCCGCGACGCCGACGACATGAGCCTGGCCGGGGTCGAGAAGGCCATCGGCGCCATGGGCAAGAAGGCCCGCGACGGCCAGCTGGCCCTGGACGACCTGCAGGGCGGCACCTTCACCATCTCCAACGGCGGGGTCTATGGCTCGCTGATGTCGACCCCGATCCTGAACGCGCCGCAGTCGGGCATCCTGGGCATGCACAAGATCCAGGAGCGCCCGATGGTCGTGAAGGGCCAGGTGGTGGTCCGCCCGATGATGTACCTGGCGCTCTCCTACGACCACCGCGTGGTGGACGGCCAGGGCGCGGTGACCTTCCTGGTCAAGGTCAAGGACGCCATCGAAGATCCCCAGCGCCTGCTGCTGGACCTCTAGTCCAGGGGAGCGCTTGTCTGGAGTAGATACGGGGCGTATATACGTTCTATGTCGGACCTTCGTGCGAAGATTTTCACCCATGGCGGCAGCCAGGCTGTGCGGCTTCCCAAGGCGTTTCGCTTCGACGCCTCGGAGGTTCGCATCCGCAAGGAGGGTCAACGGGTGATCCTCGAGCCGATCCAGACGGATTGGGCCGCCGTCTGGCGCGACATAGACGACATCACCGACGCGCCCTTTCCCGATCGCGCGGAGCAACTGATCCCGCGCGAGATCGATTTCGACGAATGAGCATCAGCCTCGATACGAACGCTGCGGTCGAGATCATTCGCGGGCGGCTGCCGCATTTCAGAGACTGTCTGGCGCAAGTCGACCGGGAGGGACAAAGCCTGCATCTCTCCCCCATCGTCTTCCACGAACTCATGTACGGCGCCCACAAGAGCGACCGACCTGTCCATCACATGGCGCAGGTCGATCGCCTGGCGTCTCAGTTGACGTTGGAGAGCTGGACGCCAGAGGATGGCCTTGCGGCCGCCCGGCTTCGCGCGGAGCTTCGCCTTTCGGGCCTGAGCATTGGCGGCTTTGACGTCCTCATTGCGGGTCAGGCTCTCAATCGAGGCTGGACCGTGGTCACCGCCAACATCCGGGAATTCATTCGCGTGAAGGGACTCCCGCTGGAGGACTGGTCCGATCCTGCCGGACCCTTACGCTTCCTCGGCGGCGATCTCACACTACGCCGACCCCGACCCTGACGCTTCGCCCTATCCTCGTTACTGACCCTCTGACCAACGGATCCTAGTCCCATGTCCCAATACGACGTCGTCATCATCGGGGGCGGCCCCGGCGGATACAATGCGGCCATCCGGGCCGGTCAGCTGGGGCTTAAGGTCGCCTGCGTCGAGAAGCGCGAGACCCTGGGCGGCACCTGCCTGAACGTCGGCTGCATGCCGTCCAAGGCCCTGCTGCATGCGTCCGAGCTCTATGACGCCGCCATGGGCAAGGAGTTCGCCACCCTCGGCATCGAGGTGAAGCCCAAGCTGAACCTGTCGCAAATGATGGCCCAGAAGGCCGAGTCGGTGACCCAGCTGACCAAGGGCATCGAATTCCTGTTCAAGAAGAACAAGGCCGACTGGATCAAGGGCGCCGGCAAGATCACCGGCCCCGGCAAGGTCGAGGTCACGGGCGCCGACGGTTCGGTCCAGACCCTCGAAGCCAAGAACATCATCATCGCCACCGGCTCGGAGCCGACCCCGCTGCCGGGCGTCGAGATCGACCAGAAGCGCATCGTCGATTCCACCGGCGCCCTGTCGCTGCCGGAGGTGCCGAAGAAGCTGATCGTGGTCGGCGCCGGCATCATCGGCCTGGAGCTGGGCTCGGTCTGGCGCCGCCTGGGCGCCGAGGTGACCGTGGTGGAATTCCTCGACCGCATTACGCCGGGCATGGACACCGAGACGGCCAAGGCCTTCCAGCGGTCGCTGACCAAGCAGGGGATCGCCTTCAAGCTGGGCGCCAAGGTGGCCGGGGCGACCCCGTCGAAGTCCGGCGTCAAGCTGACCGTCGAGCCCGTCGCCGGCGGCGAGGCCGAGACGCTGGAGGCCGACTACGTCCTGGTGGCTATCGGCCGGCGGCCCTACACGCAGGGCCTGGGGCTTGAGAGCGTCGGCGTCACGCCGGACAAGCGGGGCTTCCTGGAGACCGACCACTTCAAGACCTCGGCGGCCGGCGTCTGGGCCATCGGCGACGCCATCCACGGCCCCATGCTCGCCCACAAGGCCGAGGAAGACGCCGTGGCCTGCATCGAGCTGATCGCCGGCAAGGCCGGCCATGTGGACTACAACCTGGTCCCCAGCGTGGTCTACACCGCCCCGGAAGTGGCCTGGGTCGGCAAGACGGAGGAGCAGCTGAAGGAGGCCGGGGTGGCCTACAAGGTCGGCAAGTTCCCCTTCACCGCCAACAGCCGGGCCAAGATCAACCACGAGACCGACGGCTTCGCGAAAGTCCTGGCCGACGCCAAGACCGACGAGATCCTGGGCGTCCACATCGTCGGGCCGCAGGCCGGCGAGATGATCGGCGAATACTGCGTGGCCATGGCCTTCAAGGCCGCCAGCGAGGACGTCGCCCGCACCTGCCATCCGCACCCGACCCGCTCGGAAGCCGGCCGTCAGGCCGCCATGGGCGTCGAGGGTTGGACCATGCAGGCCTGAGGCGGCTTCTGCGTCCTTCGAGGCTCGCGAACGCGCGCACCTCAGGATGAGGGGCGTGGTGTGAGCTTCAGTCCGTCCTCATCCTGAGGCGCCCTGCGCAAGCAGGGCCTCGAAGGGCGAGGGCGGTCGCAGGGCGGCGACCCACCTTGTCTCTTCGTCATGGTCGGACTTGATCCGACCATTCATGAACACCGACGAACGGCCGTGTGCATGGGCCCTCGGGTCGAGCCCGAGGGTGACGGAAAATCTGTGGGTGACGGGCCAAGAGCCCGGTCAGCTCGCCTGGGCGAGCGCCTCGGCTTCCAGCACCAGGACGTATTCCTCGACCTCTTCGCCGCGACCCGGGGCGAAGGCCTTGTTCTGGCCGCGGATGGCGAAGCCGGCGTGCTGCAGCACCTTGATCGAGGCGATGTTGTCCTTGGCCACCCGGGCCTGGACGGGGCGGACCTCGACCTGCTCGAGGAAGGCGGCCAGGGCGCCGGTGGCCACCCCGTGGCCCCACCAGGGCTTGCCTACCCAATATGAGATCGACGGCGCCCCGTAGGGGGCCTCGTTGATGATGTGGCCGGCCACGTCCCCGGCCACCACGATGGTCCGGGCCGTGACGCCCGGCGTCTTCAGCAGGCGGTCCCAGCGCGCCATGAAGGCGGCGCGGTCCTCAGGATCGGCGGCGCCGAAGGCGGCCATATGGTTGGCGCTTCGGTCCCGCTGCTGCTCGAAGAAGATCGGCAGGTCGGCGGATGTGACGGATCGCAGTCGGATCGGGCAGGTCATGCGTGGGGGTGAGCCTTGGCGTAGGCGGCGAGCAGCCGCTGGGCGTCCACCTCGGTGTAACGCTGGGTGGTGGACAGCGACGCGTGGCCTAACAGGTCCTGAATAGAACGCAAGTCGGCGCCTGCTCCCAGCAGGTGGGTCGCGAAGGAATGACGCAGGGCGTGGGGGGTGGCGCTGTCGGGCAGGCCGAGCCGGCCCCGCAGGATCTGCAGGCTCGCCTGCACGTGTCGCGGGCTGAGCGGACCGCCCCTGCGAGCGCGGAATAGGGCGTCATCATCGGCCAGGACGAAGGGCAGGTCGGCCAGATAGGCCGCGATCGCCGCCGTCACCGCCGGCAGCACCGGGACCAGCCGGGTCTTGCCGCCCTTGCCGGTGATCCGCAGGGTTTCGCCCAAGGGCGCGTCGCTGCGGCGCAGGGACAAGGCCTCGGAGATCCGCAGGCCGCAGCCATAGAGCAGGGTGAAGACCGCCGCATCCCGGCTGGCCTCCCAGGGGTCCAGGTCGGGGTTCAGGCCGGGCTCGGCGATGAGGCCGAAGGCCTGGTCCTCGCTGATCGGCCGCGGGGCGCCGGGCTTGACCCGGGGACCGCGCACCAGGGTGACCGCCGCATTGGCCACGCCCAGCCGGCGGTCGAGAAATCTGTGGAAACCGCGCACCGCCGAGAGGGCCTGGGACATGGAGCGCGGCGACAGGGGATGATCGCCCTGGCGCAGATAGGCCAGCCAGGCGCGCAGCTCGGCGGTCTCGACCCCGCCCAGATCGGCGATGGTCAGGGGGCCGCCGCGGTGCTTTTCCAGGAAGGCCACATAGCGACGTCCGGCCGCGCCATAGGCCTCCAGGGTGCGCGGCGAGGCTCGCCGCTCCTGGGCCAGATGGGCCAGCCAGGCCTGCACCGCCTGGGCGGCCTCGGCGTTCTGGCCGGGCAAGGCGCTCACAGGACCGGCCAACGCTCCGCCGTGCGCTCGATCACCCGGGCCAGGAAGGCCACCAGTTCGGCGCCCATGTCTTCGGTGAAGCCTTCGGGATCGGACGAGCCAAAGGCGACGATGCCTTCGCGGGCCGGCTCCCACATGGCCAGCCGCACCAGGGCCATGGACTTCACCGCCTCGGCCCGGTCGCCGAACAGGCCCAGAGCCGGGGCCCAGAAGCCCATGCGGGTCAGTTTCTGGTGGCCGCCCAGAATCATGTCCACCTGGCCCTCCACCAGGGGCCGCCAGCCGGCCGGGGTGCGCTCAGGTCCCTCGAGCGCCACCACGCCGCTGCACAGGGCGAAGCGCAGCTGGGCCAGGTCGTCCACCCGTCGGGCCAGATCGGCGTGGTTGCGGGCTTCCAGCAGGTCGATGACCGCCCCGTGGGTGTGGGCCTGGGCGGCGAAATTGGCGCGGGCTGTAGATTCCAGCCGCCGGCGGACGGCCGATTCCTTGCGGTGGGCGGCATGGACCCGCGCCAGGGCGGCGGGCCCGAAGGCCACCACATTGTCCGGCAGGGTTTGCAGACCCAGTTGAGCCAGCAGGTCGGGATCGTCCAGCAGGACGCCGGGGTTTTCCAGCAGGAAGCGGCGGACCTCGTCCTTGGCCTCGTGGGCGCTCATCGCCCCGTCGATGCTGGTCCCGTCCATGCGCCTCGCCCCTTGCCCTCTAGAGGATCGACTGGCCGGTCTTGGCCCAGTCGCTCATGAACTGATCAAGACCCTTCTCGGTTAACGGGTGCTTGAACAGGTCGAGGAAGACCGACGGCGGAATGGTCGCACAATCGGCGCCCGCCAGGGCCGAGGCGGTGACGTGGGCGGGGTGGCGCACCGAGGCGGCGAGAATCTCGGTGTCGAAATCATAGTTGTCGTAGATGGCGCGGATCTCGGTGATCAGCTCCATGCCATCGGCCCCGTGGTCGTCCAGGCGGCCGATGAAGGGCGAGATGTAGGTGGCGCCGGCCTTGGCGGCCATCAGGGCCTGGGCGGCGGAGAAGCACAGGGTGACATTGGTCTGGATGCCTTCGCGCGACAGCTCGCCCGTGGCGGTGAGCCCGGCCCGGGTCAGCGGCAGCTTGACCACCACATTGGGGGCCACGCCGGCCAGCTTGCGGCCCTCGGCCAGCATGGCCTCGAGCTCGACGGCGGCGACCTCGGCGCTCACCGGCCCCTCGACGAGGTCGCAAATCTCAGCGATGACCTCCAGCATGGGACGGCCCGACTTGGCGATCAGCGACGGATTGGTGGTGACGCCGTCCACCAGTCCGGTGGAGGCCAGGTCCTTCAGGACGGCCGTGTCGGTGGTGTCGAGAAAGATCTGCATGGCCTGGGCCTCCCTGCGCAATGGATGGCGGTGTGTAGCGCCTGCGCCGGGTCCTCGCCACCCTGAGCGCGTGACAGTCGCAGGCCACGCGTCATGAGCCGCATCGCCTCAGTCCTGCTGCCCATGCCCCTGCCGGAGGCCTTCGACTATGCCGAGCCCGACGGCATGGGGCTGGAGGTGGGCGACCAGGTGGCCGCGCCGCTGGGGCCGCGCACCCTGCGGGGCGTGGTCACCGCCCTGCGCGAAGCCGCCGGGGGCAACCGGCCGCTGAAGCCCCTGGAGCAGCGGCTCGACGACCCGCCCCTGCCGCCCAGGACCCTGGAGTTCATCCACTGGGCGGCCCGCTACGCCGTCGATGCGCCGGGCCAGCCGCTGGCCATCGCCCTGCGCGGCGCCCGCGCGCCCAAGGCTCGGCCCGAAAAGCAGGTGATCGCCACCGGGGCCGCCCCGGCCCGCCTGACCCCGGCCCGGGAAAAGGTGCTGGCGGCCCTGCCGGGGTTTTCGGGCTCGCCCGCCGATCTCGCCCGCCAGGCCGAGGTGTCTGCCGGGGTGGTCAAGGGGCTGATCGACGAGGGTGTGCTCGCCGTGCGCCTGGCGCCGGCGCCGGTGGCCTTCCCCGCGCCCGATCTTTCGCGCCCGCGAAGCCCGCTCAATCCCAGCCAGGCGGCGGCGGTCCAGGCGCTGAGCGCCATGATGGGGGAGGGCGGCTTCAACGTCGCCCTGCTGGACGGGGTGACCGGCTCAGGCAAGACCGAGGTCTATCTGGAGGCGGTGGCGGCGGCCCTGGCGGCCGATCCTTCAGCCCAGGTGCTGGTGCTGCTGCCCGAGATCGCGCTGACCCAGGCGGTGCTGGCCCGCTTCGCCGAGCGGTTCGGGACCATGCCGGCCGAGTGGCATTCCGGCGTCGCCCCGCCGGCCAGGCGCAGGGCCTGGGAGGCCGTGGCCACCGGCGCCTGCTCCATCGTGGTCGGCGCCCGATCGGCCCTGTTCCTGCCGTTTACGAACCTCAAGCTGATCGTGGTCGACGAGGAGCACGACACCTCGTTCAAGCAGGAGGAAGGCTTCATCTACCAGGCCCGGGACCTGGCGGTGGTGCGGGGCAAGATGGAAGCCGCCGCCGTCATCCTGGCCTCGGCGACGCCGTCGCTGGAATCCCTGCGCAACGCCGAGACCGGGCGCTATCGGTGGCTGCGCCTGTCAGCGCGGCACGGCGCCGCCGTGCTGCCGCAGATCGAGCTGATCGACCTGCGGGAGGTTCCCCTGGAGCATGGCCGCTGGCTCTCGCCGCCCCTGGTGGAGGCGGTGGGCGAGACCCTGGCCCGCGGCGAGCAGGCGCTCCTGTTCCTCAACCGCCGGGGCTATGCGCCGCTGGTGCTCTGCCGGGCCTGTGGCGAGCGGCTGACGGCGCCGGACACCGATTCCTGGCTGGTGGAGCATCGCTATACCGGCCGGCTGGTCTGCCACCTCACCGGCTTCTCCATGGCCAAGCCCAAGGCCTGCCCCCATTGCGGGGCCATCGACAGCCTGGTCTCGGTGGGACCTGGCGTGGAGCGTGTGGAGGAGGAGGCCCGCGCCCTGTTCCCCGAGGCGAAGGTGGCGGTGTTTTCCTCCGACACCGTGTTCGACGCCCAGGCCGCCCGGCGGCTGGTGGAGTCCATGGCGGCCGGCGAGATCGACATCCTGGTGGCCACCCAGGCTGCGGCCAAAGGTCACAACTTCCCCAATCTGACCCTGGTGGGGGTGGTGGACGCTGACCTTGGCCTGCGGGGCGGGGACCTGCGGGCGGCCGAGCGGACCTATCAGCTGCTGGCCCAGGCGACGGGCCGCGCCGGCCGTCACGACCGGCCGGGCCGCGCCCTGCTGCAGACCTATGCGCCCGATCATGCGGTGATGCAGGCCCTGGCCGCCCAGGACCGGGACGCCTTCGTGGCCGCGGAAATGGCCGAGCGGGAGCTGGCCGGCCTGCCGCCCTTCGGCCGCCTGGGCGCGGTGATCGTCTCGGCCGAGAACCCGCAGGCGCTTGAGGCCTTCGTCCAGGCCATGGCCGCCAGCGCTCCCAACGCCGAGGGGGTGGAGGTCTACGGCCCGGCCGATGCGCCGCTGGCCCTGATCCGTGGACGGCGGCGCAAGCGGTTCCTGGTGCGGGCCGACCGCAATGTGGATATCTCGGCCTATCTGGCGGCCTGGCGGGCGCGGATGAAGCCGCCGGGCTCGGTGCGGGTGGCGATCGACGTGGACCCCTACAGCTTCCTCTGAGCCACACGGAGGCCGGGCGAGCTTGACCACGCGTCGGGTCGCCGACGGACACGCTGTGTCTGGCGCTGTAGGCCTGATACGCTGCAAAATCCCCTCCAAGCCGACCCCCGAGGCGTTCGCCCCATGTCGATGGGCCAGTCCAGTCCCGATCCGCGCCGCCCGGCGGCGGCGTCAGACCTTTCCGCTTTTCGCGGCAACCGGCTGCTGGCGGCCCTGCCGGCTGCGGTCCTGCGGGAGCTCACGCCCCATCTTCGGCAGATCACCCTGGAGCGGGGCCGGGTGGTCTTCGAGCCCGGCGATGATGTGGAGACCACCCATCTGCCGGCCGGGCCGGCGATCATCTCGCTGGTCCTGGTCACCCGGGACGGCCGCGAGGTCGAGGCGGCCAGCATCGGCCGCGAAGGCGCGGCCGGCGGCATTGTCAGCGCCGGGAACAAGCCCGCCTATGCCCGCGCCGTGGTGCAGGTGGCCGGGCCGGCCATGGCCATCGCCACCGAGGTGCTGGAAGCCGCCAAGCGCCGGCACCCGGAGATTTCCGACCTGTTCTCGCGCTATGCCGACAGCCTGCTGGCCCAGGTGATGCAGTCGGTGCTGTGCAACGCCCTGCATCCAGTCGAGCAGCGGGCCTGCCGCTGGCTGCTGTCGACCCACGACCGGGCCGAGTCCAACGTCATCCGCCTGACCCAGCAGGCTCTGGCCGAGATGCTCGGCGTGCAGCGCACCACCGTCTCCGGCGTCGCCAAGGCCCTGGAACACAGGGGGCTGATCCGCCAGCACCACGGCCATGTGGAGATCCTCGACCGCGACGGCCTCGAGGAGGCCTGCTGCGAGTGCTACCGCGCGGTGGAGGACCACTTCGCCGTGCTATTGCCCGAGGTGGCCGAGGACTGAGGGCGTTCGGATAAGCGCGCGGCGCCTCAGGCCTCCGCCTCGGCGGCCTTGGGCGGCGGCGGCGCGTGGCTATCCTTCAGGGGCACGCCGGGGATCATCAGCATCAGCGCAAAGCCGATCAGCAGCACGGCCAGGCTGAACATGATGCCGTAGACCACGGCCGTGGACAGGCTCTGGCGGATGATCTGGTCAGCGGCCCGGGTGGCCGGATCAGCGGCGCGGGCGGCGGCCTGGGACGGATCGGCGTCCCGCTCCATGGCCATCTGCTGCAGGTCCGACAGCTCCAGGGTCTCCATCTGCAGGGCGGGGTTTTCGGCCGACAGCCGACCAAGCTCGGCGGTCAGGCCCCAGGTGAGGATGGCGCCGAACAAGGCCACGCCCATGGTCGAGCCGATCTGGCGGACGAACTGGCCTGAGCTGGTGGCCACGCCGAGCTGGTGCATGGGCACGGCGTTCTGCACCGACAGGCTGAACAGGCTCTGCCCGGGGCCAAGACCGATCCCGACGATCAGCAGACGCCAGGCGAGGTTCAGCGTGCTGGTGTCCGGCCCGATGAAGCAGAGCGAGAAGACGCCGGCGATCAGCACCGCCCCGCCGCCGATCATGAACGGCTTATAGACCCCGGTCTTGGTCACCAGCCGGCCGTTGAGGGTGGAGGAGGCCACCAGGCCGACCATCAGGGCCAGCATGGTCAGGCCGCTCCGGGTGGCCGGCACGCCCTGGCCCACCTGCATGTAGAGGGGCAGGAAGGAGGTCACGCCCATGAAGGCCATGGAATAGACGAAGGCCGCGCCATTGGCGGTGTTGAAGGTGCGGTTCTGGAACAGGTCCAGGGGCAGGATCGGGTCCCACACCGCCTTCTGTACGAAGAAGAACGCCGTCAGGCTGGCGCCCGCCGTCGCCAGCAGGCCGAGGATCATGGGCGAGCCCCAGCCATAGTCACGCCCGCCCCAGGTGATGGCCAGCAGCAGGGTGGTGAAGCCGACCACGATCAGGGCAGCGCCGACAAAGTCGATCCGCCCTTCGCCCCGGGGGGGCAGGGCTGGCATCTTGATCAGGATCATGGCCACGGCGGCGAGCGCGAATGGCACGTTCACATAGAAGACCCAGCGCCAGCCCTCGATGACGTGGCCGGCCAGTTCGACGGTCCCGTGGTCAGTGAAGAAGCCGCCGATGACCGGGCCGAAGATGCTGGCCACGCCGAACACCGCGCCGAACAGGCCGGAGAACTGGGCCCGCTCGCGGGGCGCATAGAGGTCGGCGATGATGGCGAAGGCGATGGTGAAGAGCGCGCCGCCGCCGATCCCCTGGATGGCCCGGGCGGTGATCAGCTGGACCATGCCGCCGCCGAGCAGGGGCAGGTCGCCGAACTCCCCGGCCAGCCCCGCCAGCCAGGAGCCGCTCAAGAAAACGCCGATGCCGGTCAGCAGGATGGGCTTGCGGCCATAGATGTCGCCGAGCTTGCCCCAGATGGGCACCATGACGGTCGAGGCCAGCAGGTAGGCGGTGGTGGCCCAGGCGTAGAGATGAAGACCAGAGAGGTCCGAGACGATCCGCGGCATGGCCGTGGCCACCACGGTCTGACTCATGGCGCTCAGCAGGAAGACGATCAGGACCGAGATAAGCGTGAGGCGGCGATCAGCCTCGTTAAATACTTGGGGCTCTTGCAACGCAGCGTTTCCAAGGCGGCGTTCGTGCGCCGCCAAATTATGTGGACCTGCGCGACGCGAAAAGGCGCCGCCCATTCCGGTTTTTCTAAATGTCTTTCGTCCGCCCCGGCGCGCCGCGAAGCGCTCCGGGGCGGGGTTAATCCTCAGACGTTATCAGAACCGGCGGGCGATGCATGCCCTGATGCGGCTTTCGCCCCTTTCCGCTTGGCGGCGTTGCGGGACGCCATGTTCAGCCCCTCGACCAGACCGGAGAAGGCCATGGCGGCGTAGATGTAGCCCTTGGGCACATGGAAGCCGAAGCCGTCGGCGATCAGGGTGACGCCGATCATCAGCAGGAAACCCAGGGCCAGCATGACCACGGTGGGGTTGTTGTTGATGAAGTTGGCCAGGGGGTCGGCGGCCAGCAGCATCACGGCGACGGCCACGATGACCGCGACGATCATGATCGGCAGGTGGTCGGTCATGCCCACGGCGGTCAGGATCGAATCCACTGAGAAGACCAGGTCCAGGAGCAGGATCTGTACGATCACCGCACCGAAATTGGCCGCCACGCGCCCCTTCACGTCCATGACGCCGTGGGTGGAGTCCACATCGACCTTTTCGTGGATCTCGGTGGTGGCCTTCCACAGGAGGAACAGGCCGCCGGCGATCAGGATCAGGTCGCGCCAGGAGAAGGCCATTTCGAACATCGGCGCGCCGTGGGCGGGATCCGCCGGCCCCTGGAAGGGCAGGCTGAAGACCGGCTGGGTCAGGCCGACCAGGAAGGCGATGGTGGACAGGAGGGCCAGGCGCAAGACGAGGGCCAGGGCGATACCGATCCGGCGGGCCTTGCTGCGCTGGTCCTCGGGCAGCTTGTTGGAGAGGATCGAGATGAAGACCAGGTTGTCGATGCCGAGCACCACCTCCATCACCACCAGGGCGATGAGGGCGGCCCAGGCGGCGGGGTCGGCCATCAGGGCCATAAGACTATCCATCGGGGGTGATTCTCCTTGCTCCCGTCACGAATTTCTAGCCGAACGCGGATCGCGCTCCAGCGCTAACGCGATGGTGAGGCTTCCGGCGCCAGACTAGGGCGAAACGTCGCGCCAGAAAGCCCCGATCCATGACCGACGCCCAGCATATTCGCCCGCTCACCTCCCTGCGGTTCTTCGCCGCCTTCTGGGTGGTGCTCTTCCATTATTGGCCTGCGCTGGCGACCACGGGGACGCCGCTGTTCGTGGCCAAGGGCTATCTGGGGGTGGAGCTGTTCTTCATCCTGTCGGGCTTCATCCTCTGCCACGTCTATCGCAGCGAGGTCGAAGCCGGGCGCTTCACCTATGGGAGTTTTCTCTGGGCGCGGCTGGCCAGGGTCTATCCCCTGCATCTGGCCACCCTGATCGGCATGGGGATGCTGGCGGCCGGGGCGACGGCGGCGGGCTTCGCCGTCGATCCCAACATCCTGTCTTGGGAGTCGCTGCCGGCCAATCTGTTGCTGGTGCAGGCCTGGGGCCTGGCGCCGCAGGCCGGCTGGAACCATCCGTCCTGGTCGATCTCGGCGGAATGGTTCGCCTATCTCACCTTTCCGCTGTTCGCCTGGGCGGCGCTGGCGCTCAAGGCCCGGCCCCTGGTGGCTGTGGGACTGGCGGCGATCTTCATGGCGGCGCTCTATGCCGGCTTTGAGGCCTGGGCCGGCCATCCGCTCACCCTGGCGACGATCCGTTGGGGCGCTCTGCGCATCGTCCCCTGCTTCGCCCTGGGCTGCGCCCTTCACAGCCTCTGGCGGGAACGGGCGGGACGCGGCCGCAAGGGCGCCCTGGCCGGCGCCGCAATTTCAGGCGCCGTCGCCCTGATAGCGGCCGCCACCGCCATGTCCGACACGATTATCGTCCTGGCCACCGGGGGGCTGATCTTCTACCTGGCCCGCATGGCCCAGGCCGGCTCCGCCGTGCTCAGCGCGCGACCGCTGATCTATCTCGGTGAGATCAGCTATTCGATCTACATGGTCTGCGTGCCGTGGAAGATTGTATTCGTGAACGGCGCAACCAGTGTGCTCAAGCTTGAGGGCGGGCAACTCCCCTGGCCGCTGTGGTGTGTCTTCCTGGCGGGCGTGGTTCCACTGGCGGCGATCTCATATCACCTGATCGAGAAACCGGCCCGGACGCACATGAAGCTGTGGGCGGAGATGTGGAAAGGGCGGGCGCCAACTGTCGCAGGCGCATAAACCCTCTTTTCATTCCCGCGAGGCGAAACTATCCATGAGCCGCGTTCGCGTCAGGGGAGTACGCCCAACATGATTAAACGGACACGCATCGTCCTTGGTTCCATCACCGCCGCGGCGGTCATGGCCTTGGCGCCCGCAAGCTCGGCCTTCGCCGACACCTACTGGCAATGCGTGCCCTTCGCCCGGATGATCTCGGGCGTGCAGATCTTCGGCGACGCCTGGACCTGGTGGAAACAGGCCGCCGGCAAGTACGACACCGGAAACACCCCCCAGGCCGGTGCGGTCCTCTGCTTCAAGCCCACCGGCAAGATGCGCCTGGGCCATGTGGCCGTGGTCAGCCAGGTGCTCACCGAACGGGTCATCCAGATCAATCACGCCAACTGGTCGCGGATCAACGGGACCCGCGGTCAGATCGAGCGCGACGTCACTGTTATCGACGTCTCCCCCTCCGGCGACTGGAGCCAGGTCAAGGTGTGGTACGATTCCATCGGCGACCTGGGCTCGACCACCTATCCGGTGCACGGCTTCATCTATCAGGACTCTACCGCCGCAACGCTCACCAAGACCGGCTTCACCACCGCCCAGAACACGGCCGTCACCGTGGCCCAGTCGGCCGCCAATCAGATGGTCGCCGCGGTTCGTCCCGGTTCGGGTCCGCTCCACATGCTGAGCCAGGCCGCCGACGCCACAGACAAGATCGCCGGCCTTCTGCAGGCCGCTGGCCAGGGCGGCGCTTCCGCTGACGGACCGGAAGAATAGGCGATCAACTTCAGGTTGCGACGAAACGCCGCGGCGCGAACCCTTCCTTAAAGGCCCGGGATCAAGGTGACGGCTTGAGCTGAAAGCCGAGAATGTCCGCCCAAGCCGCCCCTTCCCATCTGCTCCGCCACACGGCGGACGACATCCGCGACGTCCTGGAGGCGCACGGCCGCTATGTGCGTGGGCTCAACGGTGGACGCCGGGCGAGCCTGATCCGCGCCGATCTCTCCGACTGGAACCTGGAAGGCGCCCTGCTGACCGAGGCCGACCTGGCCGGCGCCTGCCTCAGCGGCGCGATCCTGGCCGGGGCTGAGCTCAGCCGCGCCAACCTCTTCGGCGCCGATCTGCGCGACGCTGATCTTCGCGGCGCCAAGCTGGCCCGGGCCGACCTGAGGGGATCGAGCCTGCGCGGCGCCAACCTCTCCGGCGCCGACCTGGCCGAATGCGACCTGCGCGAGGGACGGATCGCCATGCAGGACCGCCAGGACGGCTTTCGCGTGATTACCCCCGGCGAACGGGCCGGGAACCTGGAATACGCCGTGGTGGCCGGCGCCAATCTGCGCGATGTGCTGACGGCCGTCGACTGCACCGACGCCAGCCTGGATGGGGCGATCCTGGTGGGCGCGCGGATGGCCGGCGCTCGCCTGGACGGGGCCGACCTGACCGGCGCGCAGATCGACGGCGCCGACCTCACCGGCGCTTCCCTGCGCGGCGCGGTGGTGGCCGGCGTCAACATGGCCTCGGCCGGCCTGAACCAGGTGGATCTCAGCGAGGTCCTGCGGGCGCCGGCGCCGATCTTCTATGTGGACGATGTGCCGCTCTATGACTTGGTGGCCGAGCACGAGGCCTTCTGCGACAGCAGCGGCGCCCAAGGCCGGGCGGCCGCGGCCACGGAGGTCGATTTCCGGGGCCTGCGGACCCTGCGAAATCGCCGACTGAGCGGGCTTTCCGCCGCCGGCTCGATCTTCTTCGACATGGATATGGAGGGCGTCCAGCTGCAGGGCGCCGACCTCTCGGGCTGTGACCTGCGCAAGGCCAGGCTGCGGGGCGCCGACCTGCGCGGGGCCAGGTTGACCGGGGCCAACCTGATCCGCGCCGACCTGCGCGACGCCCGCCTGGGGCCATTGGAGATCGGCGAGGGCCGGCTGCTGCGCACCGATCTGAACCGCGCCGTCCTGCGCTATGCCGACCTCACCGGCGCCCAGGCCCGCCGCGCTCGATTCCTGGAGGCGGACCTGTCGGGGGCCAAGCTGTCCGGCGCCGATCTGCGCGGCGCCGAACTGGTCCTCTAGATCGCCCTACATCTCGTGGCGCAGGGGGCGCAGATCGGGGAAGTCGGCCGGGCGCTTTTCGGCCTTGGCCTTGAAGGCCTCGCCCATGTGCGAGCCGGCGAACATGCCGGTCTGCCAGACGGCGATATAGTCCAGCCCATCGGCGATGGTGTGGTCGCGGGCATAGTTGATCATCACCTTGGACCCGGTCACCGCCAGGGGCGACTTCTCGGCGATCTCCCGGGCCGTGGCCATCACGTGGTCGAGCAGCGCCTCGTGGGTCGGGAAGACCTCGTTGACCAGGCCGATCTCCTTGGCCCGCTGGGCCGACAGGCGCCGCCCGGTATAGGCCAGCTCGCGAACCCAGCCCTCGGGGATCAGCTTGCACAGCCGCGGGAAGGTGCCGACGTCGGCGGTCATGCCGATATTGATCTCCTGCACGCAGAAGAAGGCGTCCTCGGTGGCGTAGCGGATGTCGCAGGCGCTGGTCATGTCCATGGCCCCGCCGATGCAGCCGCCCTGAATGGCCACCAGGACCGGCATGCGGGCCTCATCCAGACAGCTGAAGCAGTCCTGCAGCCAGCGGATGTGATGACGCTGGCCTTCGGCGGCGATGAAGCGGTCGGGCGCGGCGCCGCCGTCGGCCGCCGAGGTGCCGCCGCCGCCGAACACAGCCAGGTCCATGCCGGCGGAGAAGTGCTTGCCGGTGGACGAAATGACGATGCAGCGGGCCCGGACATTGTCGCTGATGTCGCGCACGATCACCGGCAGCTCGTTCCAGAAATCCCGGATCATGCTGTTATAGGCCTCGGGCCGCTTGAGCCGGATGTGGGCGACGCCCGCCTCGATCTCCACATCGAAACAGGTCCAGGGGCCAAGGGCCGGAATGGCGGCGGCGGCGGTCTGATGGGCGGCGGTCATGGCGTATCCCTGAGCTTGGTTAGGTGTTTGCCCCATCATCGCCCCCTGACGTGGGGAAGGCCAAGCCCTCAGAGATCTTCCACCGGCTGATCCAGGGCCTCGCAGAGGCGTTCGGCGACGATCGCCCGATGGCAGTCGCAGGCCCGGGCCTCGAAACACAGCAGGGCGATCTTCTTCTGGCCGGCCAGCTCCTGGGCGCGGGCCAGCTGAGTCACGGCCTGCGGCTCGGCCAGGTGCGCCTCGAAGATGGCGCGCATCGCGGCGATCCGCCCTGATCGGGCGGCGTCACGGCCGGCCTTGGGCGTGCCCAGGCCGCGCAGGTGCTCATAGCCGATGCCCTCGGCCTCCAGGCTGGCGCCCAGTATGGTCTTCGAGAAGCCGGGCCGGCGCGAGGCGGCCACGGCGCGGACATCGACCACCAGCTCGACGCCGGCGGCCTTCAGCTCCTCGATCATCTTGGCCTGGGTCTTGCCCTCATAGCCGATGGTGGCGATCGCCATGCGAACCTCTCCTTGGGTCAGGGTTGAGACGGGATATATGGAGGTTTCCCGCCCTGACCCAGCTTCACGGCGCAAACGTACGGCTTTGGACGCAAGGATTCGCCGATGGATGGCATGGTCGATTTGACGCCGCGGGGTCGCCGCTTTCCCCTGCCCAGCCGCGGCGGCGAGATGGCGGCCCTCGAGTTCGGGCCGGCCGACCAGCCCCTCGACATCGTTTTCTGTCACGCCAACGGCTTCAACGCCCGGACCTACCGGACCATTCTCGGCCCCTTAAGCGCGACCTTGCGCATCCTGGCCATCGACCTGCGCGGCCACGGGGCCACGACCCTTCCCACCGTGGTGGAGAACCGGCCGGGCTGGGCGGAATATCGCGACGACCTGCTGGCCCTGTTGCCGCACGTGACCAAGGGCCCGGTGGTGGTGGCGGGGCATTCCATGGGGGCGACCACCAGCCTGATGGCCGCGGCCCAGGCACCCGAAGCCATCGCCCGGCTGGTGCTGTTCGACCCCGTGCTCAGCCCCATCCGTACGGAGCTTGCGCCCCCCGACATCGCCCAGTCGCCCATGGTCCAGGGCGCCCTGCGTCGCCGGCCGGTGTTCGACAGCCGCGAAGCCGCCTTCGCCGCCTATCAGGGCCGGGGCGCCTTCAAGACCTGGTCGGACGAGCAACTGGCCGACTATGTGGCCGCGGGCTTCCACGATCTGGAGGATGGCCGCGTGGAGCTGGCCTGCGCGCCGGCCTGGGAGGCCTCGAACTTCTCGGTCTATGACGGCCAGGCCTGGGCTGCGGCGCAAACCTGCCCCTGCCCGGTGCGGATCTTCAGGGCCGAGCAGGGCTCCACCTGCCGGATCGACGACCACATCGAGACCCTGACCGCCACCGGCCGCTACCAGATCGAGACCGTGCCCGGGACCAGCCACTTCCTGCCCATGGAACGCCCGGACCTGGTGCGTGAGGCCCTGGCCCAGGCGGTCGCAGCGGTCGCAGCCTAAAGCGCCATGTCGGGACGGGCCGTGGCCTGAAGCGCCTCCACCGTGGCGGGCGCCAGACGCACCACCTTGCGGGCGTCCAGATCGAAGCCCACGGCGACATTCTCGGCGCTGGCCCAGGGTCGGCCGCTGAGGGGGTCGATCATCCAGTGGCGCAGCAGGCGGAAGCGCTCCTCCACATGGGCGGTGGCCGAACGCAGCTCGAAGCGGTCGCCAATGCGCGGCCAGGCGAAGTGCACCAGGCGGTATTCCAGGGCCGCGCCGCCGATCCGCGGCGCAGGTCCGCCCTCCACCGCGGGCTCGGCCAGGCCTCGATCGGGACCCAGCAGGTGCAGGATGCCGTCGGAAATCTTGCCCATCAGGATCTCGGTGCGCATGCGGCCAAAGCCGTCGCAATCCGGTGCGCCGATGACGCCCAGCCCGATGCGCTTGAGGCCCAGGGCGTCGGCCTTGGCAAGGCTGCCCTGGCTTTCGCCGATGGGACTGAGGGTGATGGAGCGCGGCGCGGCGAAGTCGGGGATCTCCACCTGCAGGGCCTGGGCGGCCTCGACGATCCGTCGGGGCCAGGGAAAGGCCCGGGCGCCGTCGGCGGTGACGTGCCGCACCACGGTCTGGAAGGTGGCGGCCGGGGTCCCGTCGGCGTGCAGGATGACGATGAGCAGCCGGGCCTCATCCTCGCCCATGGCCGCCACCCCGCCGCGGGCGGTGAGCGCCGCGCCGGGCTTGGCCTCGCGCAGGAACCGGATGTGCTGCTCGCGCACCACCAGGGTGGATTGGGCAAGCGGGGAAAACGCGTCGGGCATGCCCAAGGCGGCGGCCAGACCGGCCAGGGCCTCCATGGACTTGGCCACCCAGTGACGCACATTGAGATGACCCATCTCGTCGCATTCCCAGGTGTTGACCCCGCCCACCCAGATTTCGGTTCCGCCGTTCCAGGCCATGCCGCTTCCCCCGCCGCTACGCCCCAAAGGGCGGCGCAGACCTTAGGGGCGCCCGCGCGCCGACGGCAACGCTCGGCACGCCCCCTTTGGCCGGTCATCAGGCCTTGCTGTCGCTTTCACCCGCGACCTTGGGCGCCTCTTCGGTCTCGCCGGTCACTTCTGGGCCGCGACCGGTGCGTTCGATCTGCTCGTCCTGGCTGCGGACGGGCGGCTCCGGCGGCGGATTTTCCACCGGGGTGCGATGTTTCGTATCGGGTCCAGACATCTGAGCCTCCTTGGTTTGCGTATGAAGGCAGAGCGCATAGGGCGGCGGGCCTGTTCCAGCCTGCCCTCCAGAGCTAGTCTGCCGGGGGGCGGATCAGGACCGAAGTTCATGGATGAGACGACACCGGACGTCGCGGCCCCCGACCACCGCCGCCGCCGTCACAGCCTGCCCGTGCGGCTGACCCACTGGATCAATGTGGTGGCGCTCTTCGTCCTGCTGGGCAGCGGGCTGCAGATCTTCAACGCCCATCCGGCCCTCTATTGGGGCCACACCTCGACCTTCGCCGAGCCCTGGGCGGCGATGACCGCCGAGCCGCTGGGCGACCGGCTGGCCGGCTTCACCAAGCTCGGGCCGATCAAGCTGGAGACCACCGGCCTGTTTGGCCTCTCGGATGGGGAGCGCCGGGGCTTCCCGGCCTGGGCCACCCTGCCCAGCTATCGCTCCCTGGCCGATGGCCGGCGGTGGCACTTCTTCTTCGCCTGGGTTCTGGCGGCCAACGGGCTGATCTATCTGGCCTGGGGCCTGGCCTCGGGGCATTTCCGGCGGGACCTGGCGCCGGGGCGGGGTGAGCTTTCGCCGCGCCACCTGTGGGTCGAGATCGTCGACCACGCCCGCCTGCGCTTTCCCAAGGGGTCTGCGGCGCATGCCTATAACAGCCTGCAGAAGCTGGCCTATCTGGCGGTGATCTTCGGTCTTCTGCCGCTGATGGTGCTGTCGGGCCTGGGCATGTCGCCCGGCGTCAACGCCGCCTGGCCCTGGACCTTCGAGATCTTCGGCGGCCGCCAGTCGGCCCGGACCATCCACTTCATCACCGCGGGCCTGATCGTCGCCTTCGTGATCGTCCACCTGGCCATGGTGCTGGCCTCGGGGCCCATCGGTCAGCTGCGGGCCATGATCACCGGGGGGGCGGGTCCGGCGCCCGGGCCCGCCCCCACGCCTCAGGACGGAGACCCGTCATGACCTCTCCCATGCACCGCCGCGGGCTGCTCTCGGGCCTCGGCGCCAGTCTGCTGGGCCTCACCCTGGCCGGCTGCGACCAGCTCAACCGCAACCCGGCGGTCAAGGCGGGCCTTGCCAAGGCGGAGGGCCTGACCCAGGCCGCCCAGCGGCTGATCCTGAACCGGAGCGCCCTGGCCAGGGAGTTCGAGGCCAAGGACATTTCGCGAGACTTCCGCGCCAATGGCACCCGCCGCCCCGGCGAGCCGGCCTATCAGGCGCTGGTCGAGAGTAGCTTTTCCGACTGGCGGCTGCAGATCGACGGCCTGGTGGAGCGGCCCCTGGCGCTGAGCCTGGATGACCTGCGCGCCCGGCCGGCGCGGACCCAGATCACCCGCCACGACTGCGTCGAGGGCTGGAGCTGCATCGGCCAGTGGACCGGGGCGAGGCTCTCGGCCCTGCTGGATGAGGCCGGGTTGAAGCGGGAGGCCCGCTACATCGTCTTCCACTGCGCCGACCGGCTGGACCCCAATGCGGCCGGCGATCGGGGCCTCTATTACGAGAGCATCGACCTGGTCGACGCCTTCCACGAACAGACCATCCTGGCCTACGAGATGAACGGCCAGGTCCTGCCGGTGGCCCATGGGGCGCCCCTGCGCCTGCGGGTGGAGCGCCAGCTGGGCTACAAGCACGCCAAATATGTGATGCGGATCGAGGCGGTGGAGAGCTTCGCCCAGATCGCCGGCGGCCATGGCGGATTCTGGGAAGACCGCGGCTACGAATGGTATGCGGGCATCTGAGGCGGCCGCGGCCCTTACCTCGCCGGCTCGGAAGGCCTATGTCGAAGTCCTGACAACGACACTGCCATCGACCGCGGAGACCCTGCCATGCTGTTGCACATGTCCACCTGGGCTGAGGTCGAGGGCTTCCTGCACCGTTCGCGGACGGTCGTGGTTCCCATCGGCTCCAACGAGCAGCACGGCCCTACGGGCCTGCTCGGCACCGACTGGCTGTGCCCCGAGATCATCGCCCACGAGGCGCAGAAGAGCGGCGACATCCTGGTGGCGCCGACCTTCAATATCGGCATGGCCCAGCACCATCTGGGCTTCCCGGGCACCATCTCCCTGCGGCCTTCGACCTTCATCGCCGCCATCGGCGACTGGTGCCGGTCCCTGTCGGCCCACGGGTTCGAGAAGATCTATTTCCTCAACGGCCACGGGGGCAATGTGGCCACCATCGAGGCAGCCTTCTCCGAGCTCTACGCCGAGGCGAGCTTCGCCGGCAAACCTCGCGGCTTTTCCTGCAAGCTGAAGAACTGGTGGGAGCTGAAGGGCGTGATGGGCCTGGCCACCCGCCAGTTCCCGGTCGGCCATGGGGGCCATGCGACGCCATCCGAGATCGCCGTGACCCAGTGGGCCTATCCGGACTCCATCAAGACGGCGGACTATTCGCCCAAGATCGCGCCGTCCGGGCCCATCCGGGAGGCCCTGGACTTCCGGGCCCGCTATCCCGACGGCCGCATGGGCTCAGACCCCGCCCAGGCCACCCCGGAAAAGGGCGGCGAACTGGTGCGGATGGCGGCCGACGGCCTGCTTGAGGACGTGGCGGCCTTCACCGCCGAGCAGAATCCGCGGCTCGCCGGCTGAGAGGACCCTAAAAGACGCCGCTGGAGGGCATGGCCAGGCGGGCCGGGGCGCGGGGCTTGACCCGTCCGGCCCAGTCCAGCTCATCGGCGGGCACCAGGCCTTCGGCCTGGGCCACAACGGCCTGCGGTTCGGCCACCAGCTCGTGGTCGATGGTCGCCACCTCGACCACCTGGACGTTGCGCTCGCCTTCGCCTTGTCCGGCGCCATCGCCGCCGACCTGGGTCGCGCTCAGGGCGTCCACCGCCTCGGTCAGGGCCACCATCTGGACCTCTCCAGGCCCCGAGAGACGGTTGAGGGCCGCGACCCGGAAGCCGACGGACTCATCGCCGCTATAGGCGCCGCCAAAGGCGCCGGGCAGACCCCAGCCGCCCATCCAGCGATAGAAGATGTGCGCGCCGACCGTGGCCACCTTCATCAGGCTGGGGCTCCAATAGGGGGCGACATAGCTGGCGTGGTAGTGGGTGGCGTTGCCGACGTCCTTCATCACATAGCCCGACAGGGCCGCTTCGGCGATCTGGCGCGAACGCATCCAGCCCTCGGGATCGGGGGCGCGGGCCAGCGCCCCGTCGCAGGTGAAGGTGAACTGGCACCCGGTGGTGCGCTCGGACCCCTGGAACACCACGCCGCAGACCGAGGCCGGATAGGCCGGATGGCGCACGCGGTTCAGCACCACCTGGGCCACGGCCCGCTGGCCCTCGACGGACTCGTAGCGGGCTTCGTAATAGATGGCGGCGGCCAGGCAATCGAGGGCGCGGGCCTGGTGCGAGGCGCCGCCGGAAATGCGGAAGGGCCGGGCAGCCGGATTGGGCAGGGTCGAGGTCGGATTGGACGCGTTCCACAGCCGCGCCTCGGCCTCGTCCATGTCTTGCAGGCGCAGAACCGCGGGCTCGGGCGCGCCGTCGAGGCCTTCCATGACGCCGGTGGCGCGATTGATATGGCCGAAGGCCAGGGAGACAGGGGTCGGCGCGAACCGGTCGGCCAGGCTCAGCATGGCCGGGTCCATGGCGCCAGTCAGGCGGGCGAAGGCCACGGCGTCCATCTGGCCCGAGGTCAGCTTGGCCACCCGAAGTTCGGGGCGCTCCTGGCCGATATAGGGCGCGGCCATGGCCAGGCCGCCCGCCAGCAAAGCTACCAGGAAGACCTGGAAACCCGCCAGATAATGGTGATGCTCGATGTCGAATACGCGACGTAACTTCAGCACGCTCAGCTCCCTGACGCGCCCGCCCCCGTCGCCGTCACCCCATAGGACCAAAGCTACCTGGACGCGAGTCCCAAAATGAACCGGGTTCGCTCGGATAGACCTATTTTCGGCGACGACGCAGGCAGCAGGCGCCTCACGCCAGCAAATGCGGCGCCGCGAGGGGCGGACGGCTTTAGAGTGCGTCGCCCCAGTCCAGGCGCCGGGCCTTCGCAAAGGCGGGCTTGTCGCGCCTGGGGACGAAGCGGTGTTCCAGAGCGCCTGTTTCAACGCAGAGCTTCAGGTCGATACCGGGCTTGGCCTGGCGCGGGGGGCTGAGCACCCGGGCGGCGAACGGCGCGATGGCGATGCTTGGCTGCGCCGCGGCGAGCCAGATGAACTTCTCGTCCTCGAACGGGACCTCCGCGCCCTTGGCCAGGCGATGGTCGCGGGACCGCGGCAGACGCTGGACGAAGTGGCACCAGTCGGGCGCGATGAGCGGACAGGTCTTGGCGTGGGGGCAGGGCCCGGCCAGACGCGCCCCGGCCTCGATCAGCTGGGTGCGGGCGGCCAGGATACGCTGGTAGCCGGCCGGCGTGCCCGGCTCCACCAGGACGAGCATTCCCTCGCAGGCGGCCCAAAGCCGATCCACCAGGGCGCCCTGCGCAGGGGCCGGGATTTCGGCCAGGACGTAGGAGGCGACCACCAGCTCGGCCTGCGGCCAGGCCTCGGCCTGGACCGCCGTCAGATTGGCGCGCCGGCGCTCGGCGCCGGCCAGCACCGGGGGGCCGGCCTCGGCCAGGATGCGGGCGAGGTCCAGGAAGGGTCCGCTTTCGTCCAGCAACAGGGCCGCCTCGATCTGCGGCCAGACCTCCAGGGCCGCCCAGCTGGCCGTGCCGGGGCCAGCCCCGGCGTCCAGCACGGTTGCGGGCGCAAAGTCCGGACAGGCCTCGGCCGCGGCGGAGAAGGCGGCCATGTCGGCGGCATAGGTGGCCGGCAGGCGGGCCAGCGCATAGGCCAGCGCATCGTCCGGGGTCAGCACCACCCCTGACGAGCCGCCCCCGCCGCGATAGGCGGCCGAGACCCGGGCCGCCCGCTCGGCCAGGTCGCGGCGCGACACGCCCTCTAGCCGGGCTTCGATGGCGCCGCGCAGCGGTCCCGGAAGATCGGGGCTCAAACCGCGACGCGATTCTTGACGAGGTCGTCCACCACCCCGGGCTCGGCGAGCGTCGAGGTGTCGCCCAGCTGGTCGGTCTGGTTCTCGGCGATCTTGCGCAGGATGCGGCGCATGATCTTTCCCGACCGGGTCTTGGGCAGGGACGGGGCGAACTGCAGGGCGTCGAGAGCCGCGAAGGCGCCGATCTCCCGGCGCACCCAGCCCTTGATGTCGGCCTGCAGGATGTCGGTCATCTGGACGTCGGCCTTCAGGGTGACGAAGGCGTAGATGCCCTGGCCCTTGATGTCGTGCGGATAGCCGACTACGGCGGCCTCGGCCACGGCCTCGTGACCCACCAGGGCGCTCTCGATCTCGGCGGTGCCCAGGCGGTGGCCCGACACATTGATCACGTCGTCCACCCGGCCGGTGATCCAGTAATAGCCGTCGGCGTCCCGGCGGCAGCCGTCGCCGGTGAAGTACTTGCCGGGATAGGTGGTGAAATAGGTCTGGATGAAGCGCTCATGGTCGCCATAGACCGTGCGCATCTGGCCGGGCCAGGAGTCGGTCAGGCAGAGATTGCCGCTGGTCGCGCCGTCGAGCACCTTGCCGTCGGCGTCCACCAGTTGGAACTTCACGCCCGGAAGCGGCTTGGCGCAGGAGCCGGGCTTGGCCGGGGTCGCGCCTGGCAGGGGGGTGGCCAGGCAGGCGCCGGTCTCGGTCTGCCAATAGGTGTCGACGATGGGGCAGCGGCCGTCCCCCACCACCCGGTGGTACCAGAGCCAGGCCTCGGGATTGATCGGCTCGCCCACCGTGCCCAGCAGGCGCAGGGATTCCCGGCTCGTCCTCTTCACCGGCTCGTCGCCGTCGCGCATCAGGGCGCGGATGGCGGTGGGCGCGGTGTAGAAGATCTCCACCTTGTGCTTGTCCACCACCCGCCAGAAACGGGAATTGTCGGGATAGGTGGGCACGCCCTCGAACATCACCGTGGTCGCGGCATTGGCCAGCGGCCCATAGACCACATAGGAGTGGCCGGTGACCCAGCCCACATCGGCGGTGCACCAGAAGACCTCGCCAGGGCGATAGTCGAACACCAGCTCATGGGTATGGGCCGCCCAGGTCAGATAGCCCCCGGTGGTGTGCAGCACCCCCTTGGGCTTCCCCGTGGAGCCGGAGGTATAGAGGATGAACAGCGGGTCCTCCGCGTTCATCGGCTCAGGCTCGCAGGTGTCGGCGACGGTCTTTTTCAGCTCGCCATAGAAGGCGTCGCGACCTTCGACCATCGGCACGTCGGCCCGGGTGCGGCGCACGACGATGACGTCGGTCACGTCCGGGCAGGACTTCAGAGCCTCATCCACATTGGCCTTCAGCGGCACGGTCTTGCCGCCGCGCACGCCTTCATCGGCGGTGATGACGATGCGGGAGTCGCAGTCCTGGATACGGCCGGCCAGGCTGTCGGGGGAAAAGCCGCCGAACACCACCGAATGCACAGCCCCGATCCGCGAACAGGCCAGCATGGCCACGGCCGCGGCCGGGATCATCGGCAGATAGATGGTGACCCGGTCGCCCTTCTTGACCCCCTTGGCCTTCAGCACATTGGCCATGCGGCAGACCTCGGCGTGCAGCTGGCCATAGGTCAGGGTGTCGTAGACCTCGGGATCGTCGCTTTCCCAGATGATCGCCACCTGGTCGGCTCGCTGCGGCAGATGCCGGTCGATGCAGTTGACGCTGACATTGAGCTCGCCGTCGGCGAACCACTTGATGTGGAAGTCGGAGGCGGCGAAGGAGACGTCCTTGACCTGGGCGAAGGGCTTGGACCAGTCCAGCCGGCTCCCGACCTCGCGCCAATAGCCGTCCGGATCCTGTTCGGCGCGCTGGCAGGCGGCCTCATAGGCCGCGGCGTCCATATGCGTGCGCTTGGCCCAGGCCTCGGGCACCGGAAAAATCTCGCCATCACTCACGGCGCTACTCCCTTATCGACTTTGGCGCGGAGTATGCGGAGTGAGGGGCCTGTGGCAACCGTTGAGCGGTTGAGTCCTGGGGCCGCGGTCTCCTGGCCCACCATGTTTCGTCGCCCTCGGGCTTGACCCGAGGGTCCATGCGCACAGCCGTTCGCCGGTGTTCATGGATGGCCCGGTCAAGCCGGGCCATGACGGTGGGGGCGTTTCCTGAAAAGAAAAAGGCCCCGCCGGAGCGGGGCCTGAGGCTTAGGCTTTCTTTTCGAAGAGCTTGTTCCAGCGGCGGCGTTCGCGGGTCTTCCAGGAGCCGCGGTGCCAGGCGTCCGAGGCGATCAGCGGGACCACCGTGGTGGCTTCTGCGAAGACCATCTGTTCCCAGGTGACGTCCACCTTGCCCCAGGAGCAGGCCTCCTGCAGCGTCGAGGACGAGCAGGCGCCGTCGCGCACATCGGCCACCGTCAGCTGGATGGCGTATTTGTGCATGTCGACCTCTTTCCCGAGGATTTCGGCGCAGACCACCGTGTCCTGGGCGAAGTTCTTGGGCACGCCGCCGCCGACCATGAACAGGCCCGTGGTGCCAGCCGCGATCTTCACGTCGGTCAGCTCGCGGAAGTCGGCGATGGAGTCGATGGTCAGATACGGCTTGCCCGCCTTCATCTGTTCCACCTGATGCTTGACCAGGCCAAAGCCGGCCGAGCTATCGGTGAAGGCCGGGCAGAAGATCGGCACGCCTTCCTCATAGGCCGTCTGGATCAGCGAGCCGGGCTTTTTGGCGTTGCCCGCCGCCAGCCACTTGCCCATTTCCCAGATGAATTCCCGCGAGGAATAGGGCCGCGGCTCCAGCTGGTCGGTGATCTCCTTGATCACCGCGTCGCAGGTCTGCAGCTCTTCCTCGTCGATATAGGTGTCGTAGATTCGGTCGATATAGAGGGCGCGCAGGTCGCGGTCGTCCACCGGTTCCTTGGCCTGGTAGTGCTTGAAGCCGAGGGCCTCGAAGAAATCCATGTCGACGATGGAGGCGCCGGTGGCCACCACGGCGTCGATCAGGCCGTACTTCACCATGTCGCGATAGATGTGCATGCAGCCGCCGGCGCTGGTCGAGCCGGCCAGCGTCAGCCAGGTGGAGCAGGAGGGATCTTCCAGCGCCATGGAGAAGATGTCGGCGGCGCGGGCGGTGTCGCGGCTGGTGAAGCTCATCTGACGCATGGCGTCGATGATCGGCCGGGCGTCGTACTGGTCGATGGCCACATGCTCGACGGTGGACGACAGCAGCTCGGCCTTGCGGTTGGACTGAACCTCAGCGTTCATTCTCTTGGTGTCCTAGAGTTTGAGCGCCCGTCCATGAATGAAGGACGCGACCGGGACGGAGCGACCGGTCGCGTCTTATGCGGTGTCAGAGCGCCTAACGCCCCTAGCGCCGCCGACGTTTCTTGCTCCGCGCCCGCGACAGCTTGACGACATTCTGGCTTTCGCTGCGCGGGGCCGGAATGGCGCGGGGCGCAAGGCCGAACATGGAGGCCATGGGCGGGTCGTCAACCGCCACGGTCTCGGTGTCGCCGAAGCCGTTGAAGCGGGTGTTCATCGCCACCCCATAGGCGCCCAGCATGCCGATCTCGACATAGTCGCCTTCACGCACATCCTCGGGCAGCCAGAAGGGGCCGGGCATGTGATCCAGGGAGTCGCAGGTCGGGCCATAGAAGCGATAGGGCTTCAACGGACCGTCCACTTCGCGGGTTGCGCCGTCCGCCTCGCGGCGGATCAGCTTCACCGGGAAGGGCCACTTGGTGTGGGTGGCGTCGAACAGGCTGCCGTAGGAGCCGTCGTTCAGATAGAGGGCGTCGCCCTTGCGCAGCTCGACGGCGGTCAGCACCGAGGAGGATTCCGCCACCAGGGCCCGGCCGGGCTCGCACCACAGCTCGGTGGTCTCATGGACCATCATCTCGGCGAAGCCGCGGTCGATGGAGTCCATGTACTCGGCCAGCGATGGCGGGGTCATGCCCGGATAGACCGACGGGAAGCCGCCGCCCACATCGACCACATCGGCGAACACGCCGGCGCGGACCAGGGCGCGGGAGGCCTGCGTCATGGCCGCCTGGAAGGCGGTCGGACGCATGCACTGGCTGCCCACATGGAAGGAGACGCCCATCAGCTCATTGGTGGCGCGACGGGCGGCGAGCAGCAGCTCGGGCGCCTCATAGGCGTCGACCCCGAACTTGCCGGCCAGGGAATAGGCCGCGCCCTCGGCCGAGACCCCCAGGCGCACAATGAGGTTCAGGTCCGCGGCCTGGCCCGTGGCGTCGAGGATCTTGGCCAGCTCTTCGTGCGTATCCAGCGCGAAGGTGCGGACCCCATGATCGAAATAGGCCGACGAGATCGCCCGACGGTTCTTCACCGGATGCATGAAGGCCATGCGCGCGCCCGGCACGAGCTGGGAGACCAGCTCGACCTCGGGCAGGCTCGCCACGTCGAAAGACCGCACGCCGTTCGCCGCAAGAGTCTCGATGACCCACGGCGAAGGATTGGCCTTCACAGCGTAGAAGACGTCGCCTTTAAAATTGTCCTGGAACCAGCGCGCCGCTAGGGCCACGGCGTCCGGTCGCGCAAAGGCGACAGGACGTTCCGGTGACCGCTCACGGACCAGGTCCAGGGGCGTATGGTACTTATGCACCTCACGCAACCCCCAACAGATTGTTGAACCCAATCCGGCGTTAGCAACGCTTAGGACAACGGGGTCCGCCGGAGCCATGCGAAATAGGGGCATATGGATCGGATGTAAAGGGCGCGGGCCACAGAACCTTGCCCGGCCAAGGGTTGGCGCGGGTTAAATCCGCCTGCGACACCACGATCCCGGGCGCGCGGGGGCCACGTGCTGGACCCCGCCCGGCGCCCATGTCATGAAACCGTCGTGGGGCTCGGCGACACACGCGGGTTATGAGTCCGGCCGCCGACGTCCAGGGGATATTCGCCGTACATGTCTGACGCTGCCGTCCTTTCGGTGCGCCAAGTGTCGAAGAGTTTCGGAGCCCGGCGCGCGCTGGACACCGTCTCGATCGACGTCGCCCGTGGTGAGATGATCGCCCTGATCGGCCCCTCTGGATCGGGCAAGTCCACACTGCTGCGCGCCATCAGCGGCCTGGCCCCCATCGACAAGGGCGCCGGCCGGATCGAGGCCTTTGGCGACCAGGTGCAGTCGGACGGCCGGGTGGACCGCAATGTGCGGCGCACCCGCATCCGCATCGGCATGATCTTCCAGCAGTTCAACCTGGTGGGCCGGCTGACCCTGTTCACCAATGTGGCCATGGGGTCGCTGGGCCGGATCGGTTTCCTCCGCGGCCTGCTGGGCTTCTGGCCGGCCGAGACCAAGGGCGCGACCATGGCCGCGCTCGCCCGGGTGGGCGTGGCCGAATATGCCGGTCAGCGGGCCGGCACCCTGTCGGGCGGCCAGCAGCAGCGCGCGGCCATCGCCCGCGCCCTCGTTCAGAAGGCCAAGATCATCCTGGCCGACGAGCCGGTCGCCTCGCTGGACCCCGTCTCGGCCCGTCGGGTGATGGAGATTCTGCGCGACCTGAACCGGGCCGACGGCCTGACCCTGATCGTCACCCTGCACCAGGTGGACTACGCCATGCGCTATTGCGACCGGGTGGTGGCGCTGAAGGCTGGCAAGGTGGTCTATGATGGGCCGGCCCAGGACCTGACCCGCAAACAGCTCATCGACATCTACGGTCCGGAATTCGAAGACGTCTTCTGGGAAGGAGCCCCCCAATGATCCGCCGCAGCCTCCTCGCCGCTAGCCTGCTGGTCGCCCTTGGCTTCAGCGCCTGTTCGGAGCGCGCCGACACCGCCGGCGACGCCCCCGAAGTGCTGAACTTCTCGGTCCTGGCGACGGAGAACTCCACCAGCCTCGACACCTTCTGGAAGCCGATCCTGGCCGACATGGAGAAGGAGATCGGCATTCCGGTGAAGCCCTTCTACGGCTCCAACTACACCGCGCTGATCGAGGCCCTGCGGTTTGGCCAGACCGATGTGGGCTGGTTCTCCAACCTGTCGGGCCTGGAGGCCGTGCGCCGGGCCGACGCCGAGATCTTCGCCCGCACCTTCGATCCCTCCGGCGAGGACGGCTATCGCTCGGTGCTGATCACCACGGCGGCCAGCGGCCTGACCCTGGAAGACGTGCTCAGGTGCGACCAGAGCCTCGACTTCGGCATCGGCGACGCCAAATCCACCTCTGGCACGCTGGCGCCCATGACCTATCTGTTCGCGCCAGAAGGCATCGAGCCTGAGAAGTGCTTCAAGCAGGTCCGCGCCGCCAATCACCAGGCCAACCTGTTCGCCGTGGCCAATGGCGTGCTCGACGTGGCCACCAACAACTCCACCGCCATCCGCCTGCAGGGCATCCGCGACGAGGAAAACCGCGCCAACGACCAGCCCACCGTGGCCGACAAGGTCAAGGTGATCTGGGAATCGCCGAAGCTGCCCGAGGACCCCATCGTCTGGCGCAAGGACCTGGACCCGGCGGTGAAGGAAAAGGTCCGCCAGTTCTTCCTGACCTATGGCAAGGGCGAAGGTCCCGAGGCCGAGCGTCAGCGCAAGCTGCTGTCGGCCATCTCCATCGGCGGCTTCCTGCCGGCCGACGCCACCCACCTGCTGCCGGTGCGGGAGATGGAGGCCACCGAGGCCCTGCTGAACGCCAAGAACGCCGGCGACCAGGCCCGTATCGCCGAGGCCCAGACCAACCTTGCGGCCATCCAGGCCGAGCGGGAGGCCCTGGAGGCCCGGGCGGGCGAGGCCCCGGCGGCGCCGACTCAGACGCCTGCGCCCTAGACGAAGAGCCTGACGCCTGTGACCGACACCGCGACCAGCGCCGCCCTGAAGCCGCCCGCGCGGCCCATGGGCCAGTGGATCTTCGACGTCCTGCTATGGGGCGGGATCGCCATCGTCCTGGCGCTCAGCTTCGGCCCCGCCGAGATCGAGAAGTTTCCGCGGCTGTTCTCAGGCTCGGACAATATGCGCGAGTTCGGCCGGGCCTTCGTCAATCCGGACTTCGAGCTTCTGCCCTTCTTCATCAGCCAGATGTGGCTGACCATCCAGATGGCCATGTGGGGCACGGCGCTGGCGGTGTTCATCGCCGTGCCGCTCGGCCTGCTGGGCGCCCGCAACATTGCGCCTGCGGCCATCCAGTGGCCGGTGCGCCGGGTGATGGACATCCTGCGCTCGGTGCCCGACCTGGTCATCGGCATGGTCTTCGTGGTCGCCGTCGGCCTTGGCCCCTTCGCCGGCGTCATGGCCCTGGCGCTCAACACCGGCGGGGTGCTGGGCAAGCTGTTCTCGGAAGCCGTTGAATCCATCGACAAGGGCCCTGTGGAGGGCGTGCGCGCCACCGGCGCCCACAAGCTGCAGGAAATCGCCTGGGGCGTGGTCCCGCAGGTCGCGCCGCTCTGGACCTCGTACGCCCTCTATCGCTTCGAATCCAACAGCCGGGCGGCCACCATCCTCGGCCTCATCGGGGCCGGCGGCATCGGCCAGATCCTGTTCGATAGCCTGAACAGTTTCAACTATTCCCGCGTCGCGGCCATCGCCGTGGTGATCGTCGTCGCCGTGACCCTGATCGACATCCTGTCCCAGGCGATCCGCTCGCGGCTGATCTAGGATGGCGGTCAAGCGACCGGACCTGGCGTATTGGCCGGGAGCGCTGCTAGGATGCGTTCTCCTGCCGCTTGTCCTTCCGGTCGCGCTTGTCGTTCAGCTACTGCCCCTGAAGAAGACCCGCGATCACACGCCTGAGGAAGTGGCGACCCAATTACGCGCGTTCCTGAATAGGACCGAGGGATCCCATGACTGGGACGACTTCGAGTGCGGCGGGCCCTTTACCGATCGGGCGCTTGAATCCATTCGGGAAAGAGCGATTGTCGCTGCGCCGCCCGACGGTGATCTTGAGGCGCTCCATAGTCTGATTGCCGAATGCGACGCCCTGGCGGACGCCCGGAAAACGGCGCTTTAGACGAACCTATGCTCGCCGGCTTGAGCCGGGCGCCAAACCTGCCAAGCTGGCGGCATGTTCAGCGCGCCCTTCGTCACAGGCATTACGGTTCTGGTGCTGGCGGCCATGTCGCTGGCCTTTGCGCGGCGGGCGCCGGCGGGGATGAAGCTGCCCATGCAGTGGGGGCTCGATCGCCGGCCGACCTGGTCGGCGCCGCGGGGGATCGCCCTGTCGTTCACGCCGCTGCTGGCGGCCTTTACGCTCATGCCGTTCAGCCTGGCCAGCCTCTGGGTGGAGCCTGACCAGCGGCTGACCTTCCGCCTGGTCCTGGCCTTTGTCAGCCTGGCCTACATCGCCGCCCACGCCCTGCACCTGTATCTGCTGAGCCGGTGGCTGAGGTCGCAGGGCGAGGGCTAGGCGCAAGCCCACCCTCCACCCCCTCGTCACCCTCGGGCGTGTCCCGAGGGTCCCTCGTCGGGGCGGGCGCAAGCGGCGCAAGGGACCCTGGGCACAAGGCCCAGGGTGACGGCCTGTGGGGGGACGCCTCACCCCACCGGCAGGTCGAACATCAGCTGGTGGGAGACTCGCACCGGCGGGGAGCCATGGCCCAGCAGCTCGTCGTGATAGGCCTTCATGTCGAAGGCGGCGCCGGCCTTCGCCTCGGCTTCCCGGCGCAGGGACCAGTGTTCGCGCCAGCCGACGAAATAGGTGGGCAGCTGGGCCGAGGAGACGCGGGCCCGGGTCCATTTGCCGGCCGCCTCGCGCTCCTGCTGGAAGGCGTCGTGGGTCATCAGATGCATGGCGCGGGCCTCGTCCCAGCCCTCCACATGGACGCCGATGTCGAGAATGGCGTTGGTGATCACCCGCAGCAGGAACTTCAGGTTGGCGAGGCGATAGAGGGGATGGCCGTCCCGGTGGCCGGCCTCGACCATCACGTCCTGGGCGTAGCAGGCCCAACCCTCGACGAAGGTTCCAGACCACAGGACCGAGCGCAGCACCGAGGGGTGGCGGTTGGAGATGGCGAGCTGGAGGTAGTGGCCCGGCGTGCCCTCGTGGACCGTCAGGCCCTCCAGCGTCCAATTGTTGTATTCCCTCAGGAAGGACTCCGCCTGCTCGGGCGTCCAGTCCTCTGGAATGGGCGAGATCTTGTAGAAGGTGGGAAGGCCGCGATCGAGCGGGCCGGGCGGATCGCAATAGGCCACGGCCACGCCCCGCTGGAACTCCGGCGTCAGGACCAGCTCCACCGGCTCGGTGGGCGGGGTGACGATGGGGTGGCTGGCGACGAATTCGATGGCGGCGTCCAGCTTGGTCCGGGCGACCTCGATCAGGGTCTCCGGCGTGGCGCGGTCGGCATAGACCAGCTCCAGCGCCGCGGCGATGGCCGCCTGCTCCTGATCTTGGGTCGGCTTGGCTGGCGTTGGCGGCGCGTCGTCGCTCACTAGGACCTGGCGGGCGATGTCGTACATTTCGGCGCGCACCTGGGCGAGCGCCGCCTCGGCCGCGGTCTTGATCTCGGCGCGGGTCAGGGGGCTGTCGAGGGCGAAGGCGAGCTTGGCGTCATAGAGGTCGGCGCCCAGGCGCCATTCGCCGGCCGCCTGAGGGACCAGGGTCTCATCGATCCAGGCCTGATGCTCGGCGATGGCGGCCTTGGCGAGGTCGGCGGCGGCGCGCAGGCTCACCTGGGCTTCAGACTCAAGGGCGCCGGCTTCGGCCAGCAGCAGGTCGACCAGGCTCACCAGGCCAGCGTTCTGGCCTGAGACCGTCTCGGCATGGATCTTCGGCGTCCGGGCCGGGTCGAGGCTGACGCGCACCTGGGCCAGCAGGCCCGGAAAGCCGCTCATCCGCGAGGTCGCCGAGGCCAGCCGCTGCGGCAGGGGCGCAAAGTCCCGGGCGATCAGCCCATAGAGGGCCGAGCCCACCAGGGACTGATAGATCAGCGGGTCCCACCGGTGGGCCTGAAGGGTGTCGTGGGTCCAGACCTCGCCGGCCAGGCTGTTGCGCAGGATGGCCGCGTCCACCTGCCGCTCGCGGGACAGGTCGGTCGGGGTGAAGGCGTTCAGCTGCGCCAGGAAGGCCGCGGCGCTGGCCCGCCGGGCGGCCCAGCCTGCAAGGCTCAGATCATCCAGCCGGTCGTCATGGCGATGATCCCCCCACAGCGTCGCGGTGATCGGGCTGAGCCGCAGATTGGCCTCCAGCCAGGCGGCGCCCAGGGCGTCGAAGGCGGCGTCGGCGGGGCTTAGCGCCGGCGCCTGGGCGCGGGCGGCCGACAGGGGGAGGGCTGCGGCGGCCCCGAAGGCCATCAACATGCGACGGTCGAACAGAAGGGGCATGGCGGTGATCCCAAGACGCGCCGCAACCTTCCGGCGCAGCGGCACTGTCGGTCAGGGGCGCATGACGGGCAAGCGCGCGTGCCCACAGCTGCGTCACCCTCGGGCTTGTCCCGAGGGTCCCTGTCGAGGGCTAAGCGCAAGCGGCGCGAGGGATCCCGGGCACAAGGCCCAGGATGACGGCGTTAGGGGGGTGAGGGGGTTCGTAGCCAACTCCCCAACATCGTCACCCTCGGGCTTGACCCGAGGGTCCATGAACACCGCGGCTTCTCCGGTGTTCATGGATGGTCGGGTCAAGCCCGACCAAGACGGGTTAGAGGGGAAAGGCCGAAGAACGCGACTTGGGCGCTCGCGCTCTCAGGCCGCCTTCGGCCGCCGCCGCACCCGGGCCAGGCGGCGCAGTCTCCGCCAGAAGCGGGTCTTTTCCGGCTCGGGATAGGGCTGCAGGTTGCGCACGAAGTCCTCGGCGCAGGCCTTCCAGGAAAAGGTTTCGGCGAAGGCCCGCACCGCCTTCCGGTCGAGCGCCAGGGCCTCCATGCAGGCCTCCTTCAGCCCCTCGGTGGCCGAGGTGGCGAGCGCGCCAGCGCCAGAGCCCGGGATGATGTCGATGGGGCCAGGCGCCGGATAGGCCGCCACCGGCGTGCCCGAGGCCATCGCCTCCAGGATCACCAGGCCGAAGGTGTCGGTGAGCGAGGGGAAGACGAAGACGTCGGCGCAGGCGAAATGGGCCGACAGCTCCTCGCCGAACTTCGAGCCGGTGAACACCGCCGTCCGATAGCGCTCGGCCAGCTCGTCCTTCTGCGGGCCGTCGCCCAC